>JBIIOQ010000046.1:0-11363 GCA_044336865.1 Crocinitomicaceae bacterium
CCTTCTCTCGTTTTTACTAAGATACTAGCATAAGAAGATCCATCATAATAAGTTGAAGCGTACCATGTTGGCATACCTGGCGTGACGTGTTCTGGCTTCACAACATATGGGACAGCCTTTGTAACAGGCGCCTCACAAGCAGCTAATGTTGCAGCGGCAACAGAGAAGCCTAAAAATTTTAAGAAATCTCTTCTCCCCGTCGATGTTTCATCTAAGTTATCGCTTGATAAAAAAGCTTCTACCGTTTGTTGAGAAGGAAACTCATTCTCTTTATGCTTAATAAACTCAGGTGTTTCCTTTAGTTCTTCAAGACCTTTCCAATATTTTCTTGCCATTCCCATGTTTTTCTGACTATGACCTAATTATTAATAATGACATTTTGCACATTCCCAACCCCCTAATTCACTCACGGTTACCTTTCCATCCTTTAGATACTTTTTATACAATGATTTATCATTATCTCTCAATCGACGATGAATCTCATCATAGTATCCATTCTTGCCATCTCCTAAAGAAACTTCTTTAGCACCATGACACTCTATACACCAACCCATGGTTAATGTGGGCTTAGATAATTTTATGTTACCTTCTATTTTGTTTAGCTCTTCAACTGGCTGTACCTTAACCGCTTCAGACATTTTTGTCATATCACCATGGCACTGCTTACAATCTATCCCTCCTACAACGACGTGCTGAGAATGGTTGAAATAAACATGGTCTGGTAAAACATGCACTTTATTCCATACGATTGGCTTAGTGTTTCCTGTGTATTTTCCTGAACCTGTTGGATCATAACCTGCAGCTGAATAAATTTTCTTAATTTCTGCAGCATATGGCTTTCCTTCACCGTTTATTTGCTTATGACAATTCATACAGACATTTACTGTAGGGATACCTGCTGATTTAGATTTCGTAACAGAATTATGGCAATACTTGCAATCTATCCCATTAACTCCTGCATGCTTGTCGTGCGGAAATGCAATGGGCTGGGATGGCTGATAATTTTCAACAATATTAATACGGTAAAGCCCTTGGAAAAGTGTAACAATCAAGGATAAAAATATAACAAGCGTACCAAGACCGACAGGCAATCTATATTTCCAAGCCCAAGCTTTAAATTCTTCAATATAGGTTAGGTTATCATCAGAAGGACTTTCACCCGTTGATATTTTTAACTGTCGCCTTACGCCGCCAACAGATAATATAATAATGACAAACATTGTACTTAAAATAAGCCACAACCAAGTGTTTCCTCCTTCTTCAGAAGAGGCAGGATCCTCGCCATCAACTACAGGAGTGCCATTTGCGGGGCCCGCAGTAGCAGGGTCGGGCTGCGCATCAACCCAATCTAAAATCTCATCAATTTGAACTTTCGTAAGTTCTGGGAAAGCACTCATTGCAGTGGCAGACCATTTAGAAACTCCTGCAGCATAAGGATCGTTTGCGGCTGCCGTTTGCCAATTATTTACCCATTGGTAAATCGAACCTTCTTTTGCACCGCCAGTGGACCATTTTTGACGAGCTTGGAATAGTTTTGGACCGGTGCCGTTCTTGTGAGGTTGGTGACAGCTTGAACATTTAGCCTTAAAATTGCCCCCTCCATCTGCAAATGATATGCTTGGGGAAAGAAAAACAAGCAAAGAAAACACAAAGATAAACTTTGATGGCAAACGTTTAATCTTCTGAATATTAGATATTTTCATGAAAAAAGTTACTAAATTCTTACCTTAAAAATGCTTTAAACATGCATTTTATCGCTTGCAAAATTAGGCAAATAGTGTTGTTTCATGACAATTTTATGACAAAAAACATTAATTTAAAATCATTCTAAATAAGGGGCGGAGAAATAGTAATTAAATACACTTGCTTGTAATAAACGATATTGCTATTTTTGTCTTAAACTAATAAATATGAATCCTTACCCGCTCATTGTCTTTTTGCTTATTTCTTTTAACTGGAATGCACAAATTGCAATTAGCGGCAACGAGGGCGTTTCACCACTCGTAACAAGTTATAAAGAAGAGTGGAATGCTATGCCGGGCTATCGTTTACAACTATGTTTTGACAATAACAAAAGCATAGTAGATGAGGCGAAAAAAAAATTCTTGCTCCTATATCCTAAAATAAATACGTATATGGTTTTTGAAGACCCAAACTTCAATTTAATGGTTGGAGATTTTAGAACCTTAATTGCTGCAGAAAAAATTAAATTAAAAATTCAAGGAGAGTTTACAGTAAGTATAATTCACAAATCAATCATTAAGTTGCCAAGGGTAGATTAGCTATTATTGCCACCCTTGAGCCTTTAGCGGAATTAATTCGCCGCTTGAATCTATTAAGTGTTTGCCATCTTCTTGAGCGGTCATGTATCCAATGGGTGTAAAACTTGGATTGCCAGCTATCTTATCAAAATCTATCTGCGCCACAGTAAACAGCAGCTCATAATCTTCCCCACCATTTAGTGCACAAGTGGTCGGTGAAATATTAAAATCAATCGCAGTAATTTTTGTTAGGTCGTCCATTGGGATTTTTTCTTCAAAGAGTTGGCATCCCAAGTTGCTTTTTTCGCAAAGATGAAAGAGGTCTGAGGCGAGGCCATCAGAAATATCAATCATGGAAGTCGGAACAATGCCTAAATTTTCCAATAACTCAATAATATCTATTCTTGCCTCTGGTTTTAATTGTCTTTTAATCAGCGCGTCGAAACCATCTAATTCTGGCTGAACGACCGGGTTAACTTTAAACACTTCGTTCTCCCTTTCTAATATTTGCAGCCCCAAATAAGACGCCCCTAAAGTGCCTGACACCATGATTATATCATTTGCTTTTGCGCCAGAACGTAGCGTTATCTTGCTGCTTTCTACACGGCCCACTGCCGAAATAGAAATAACTAATCCGGCAACAGATGAACTCATATCGCCACCAACCAAGTCAACATGAAAATCATCACAGGCTAAATTTATTCCATCATACAATTCGTCGAGTGCCTCTACTGGAAATTTACTCGAAACGGCAATTGATACTGTAATTTGCTCTGCCTTTCCGTTCATCGAGCAAATGTCAGATATCCCAATAGAAACGGCCTTATATCCCAAATACTTTAGTGGAACATACATTAAATTAAAATGAATGCCTTCGACAAGTAAATCCGTGGTTAATAATAATGACTCTTTATCGCTAAGCTCAATGATGGCCGAATCATCACCCACACCTAATACTGTGTGGGGATTAGTTAGGCTAAGATTATTCGTTAAGCGTTCGATTAAGCCAAATTTACCAATCGATTCGATAGTAGATGTTTTTCTGTTTGACATGCTAAAGGATAATAAAAGAGTGTGGTTAGAAATAATTAAAGTAATTCCTGGAACAAAATTAACATATTTAGTTGGCTTAATAACGCTTTATATTCAGCGAGAAAAAACTGGGCTTTGTTGATTTTAAGCAATGACTATTGCTGAATATCTTTATCTTTGAAATAAAAACATGAAACAACTCTTTTTATTTTTTTTAATAGTGAATCAGTCGCTCTTTGCTCAACAAGCCTCGAGTGCTGGCATATATCGAGCACGATTTTTTATTGATAAGACACTAACTAACAAAGTGCTCGTTTCAACAAGTGGTAGTCAAAACAACTTTTCAGGAAGTCTGTTTCGAATGCCCTTAAATTATATTGATTCCATCAAACAAATTGTAGAACAAGGCGTCGGTAAAGAACTATATGCAGTGGCAGAGTGTCAGTATTTAAAGAAGGAAAATGGTAAGCTAAAAACCACCTATAACTCAGGGCAATATGTTGGCGACTTGCCGAAAGGATGTAAGAAAAAAGCGATTTTGGCCTTCGAAAAAGATCTTTACGTTTGTTTAAAGATTCGTATCAATGCATTCCGGGGGGTTCAAATAGGAGGGGCAAATCTCAACTATTCAAAAGTACGACCGTACGTTTTTATTCGTCTAAAGGCATTTGACGAAACTAGAAAAAAAGTTTACTCTAAGAAAATACGAATATATGATTTCGAGAAACTTGAAAGTGTTCAATACACATTGGGAAGTGTTTCTGTTCGGAATTCAGAAATAATCACGCCAGATCAAATTTGCGCGATGTTAAAAAAGACATTTTCAAAAATGTCAGAAAAAAAATAGACTTTTTTTCTTTAATAACGACCACCTTGTGCCGTCGCTATGTAATAAAACCAGGCGTTAACGATAAAAAATAAAAAATCCCGCCAAGAGCAGGATTTTGTTTTTGTTGACCCACTAGGGCTCGAACCTAGACTCTACTGAACCAAAATCAGTTGTGTTGCCAGTTACACCATGGGTCATTTAAGGTGGCAAATTTAAGAACTTAATTTTAATTTTAAAGAAATTAGTAAAAAAGGGTGCAAAATTCTTTAAAGAATAATTTAATTAAACGAGTAATTGAAACGTTAATATTCCTAAATTCGCAGACATTGTTAGCATAAAACACAATAAATTACAATCATTATGACTTATTCAAAATGGAATGCATATTTAGGCTGGGGAATTTTTGGAATCGCATCGCTAGTATACCTATTAACTATTGAGGACACCGTTAGTTTGTGGGATTGTGGGGAATATATTACTGCCGCCTATAAATTAGAAGTTGGTCACCCTCCTGGCGCACCGTTGTTTATGCTTTTAGGTAGACTTTTTTCGTTTTTTGTAGCACCTGAAAATGTGGCGGTCTGGATTAACTCCCTATCAGCCATTTCCTCCTCTTTGACCATTCTATTCATGTTTTGGTCATTGACATTATTGCTCAAAAAACTGGTTTTGAAACATAAATCCAGCCTCAGTTCTGGTGATCAAATAGCTGTTTTTTCTGCCGCTTCTATCGGGGCCCTTTCGTATACTTTTTCCGATTCATTTTGGTTTTCAGCAGTAGAAGGTGAGGTCTATGCTATGGCTTCCTTGTTTACAGCAATTGTTTTTTGGGCAGGGCTAAAGTGGGATGAAGAAATGATGGAAAATAAACTGGGACTTGGCGACCACCTTTCCCCAAACCGTTGGTTACTCCTTATTATGTTCTTATTGGGATTGGCTATCGGAGTTCACTTGCTTTGTATTTTAGTAATTCCTGCCATTTGTTATATTGTTTATTTTAGAGTAAATGACCAAATAAGTCCTAAAGGCATTATTTTAACGGGGATTGTTTCCATTTTCACACTTGGTTTTATTCAGGTAGGCGTTATCCCTGGGACAATTTCTGCCGCCTCATATTTTGAAGTGTATTTTGTAAATGGATTCGGAGCTCCTTTTTTTACAGGAACCATTTTCTTTTTTGCTGTACTTGTTACCGGAAGCATTTTATTGGTGTTGTATGCGCGTAAATCAGGCCGTCCGATTTTATACAATGCCATTATGGGCCTTGTCGTCTTATTAATTGGCTATGGGTCATTTGCTGTTATCGTAATTCGATCAAATGCCAATACGCCGCTAGATGAGAACAACCCTGAAAACCTTGTTACACTTCGGTCCTATTTAAACAGGGAGCAATATGGCAGTGTCCCCATACTCAAGGGGCAGTACTGGAACTCCTTAAGAAAAGGAGAAGTAATGAATGAAAATGGACGATATGAGTTTGTATCAAGAGATGGATGGGGGGACTTGTCTCCAAATTATATTCAACGATATGTTGTTCAGGAAGATGGGGTCGATATTAAAGGTTTTGAGAAAGAGGAAGACGCGATAAAATACGTGTCTAAAAACGAAGGCTTTTATGAAATTACCGAAAAATACTTCGAAAGTAATGCGGCAATGAGAATTGGTGCGACTCCAGCATATGCGCAAGAGACTTTTTTTCCTAGAATGCACTCGGAAGGAAATCCACAGCATCAACGAGGCTATGAGAATTGGTCTGGCTACGACGCTAATGAGGATAAGGGAACTGATCTGGGTCGTGACGGAAGTCGCCTCCCTACTTTTTCCGAAAACCTTACTTTTTTCTTTCGATATCAAGTTAATTGGATGTATTTCAGGTATTTCATGTGGAATTTTGCCGGTAGGCAAAACGATATACAGGGGTCAGGGGATAATCTTCGTGGGAATTGGTTGTCAGGCATAAACATTATTGATGATCTGCGACTTGGAAGCCAAGAGTTTTCTCCACACTATACCACAAACAACCCTTCTCATAATCGTTTTTTCCTGCTTCCGCTAATCCTTGCTATAATTGGTTTGCTTTTTCACATTTATAGAGCGCCCAAAGATGCCTTTGTTCTCTTTTTAGCATTTTTATTTACCGGTATTGCCATTCTAATTTATCTAAATCAAAAGCCTTTTGAGCCAAGGGAACGCGATTATGCTTATGCTGGGTCTTTTTACTTTTTTGCTATGTGGATTGGAATAGGTGTTTATGCGCTATATGATGTCATCATGCGTTTCAAAAAAGAAGATTTTATACCAGCACTATATATAGCAGGCGGTGGCTTAATGCTTACCCTTGTTTTTGATCTTTCGTTAGATTCTTCATTTGTCAACTCATTAATTTGGCTCTTTATTTGCCTAATTGGCGGCTTAATGATAGGTGGCTTAGTCGCGCTTCGGAAAACGTTGAGTTCAGAAAAGAGTGCGGCGGTGGCGGTAGCTTTAGTTGGTGTTTTCGTGCCTATAATTATGGGGTTTCAAGGTTGGGACGACCACAATCGAAATGGGAAAACATCTGCCCATGATTTAGCCTATAATTATTTGATGTCATGTGAAAAAAATGGCATCATATTTACAAATGGAGATAACGATACCTTTCCTTTGTGGTATATGCAAGAAGTCGAAGGTATTCGCACTGATGTAAGGGTTTGCAATTTATCGTTAATGGGGACAGATTGGTATACCAATCAAATGAAAATGAAGGCCTATGAATCAGAACCGCTTCCTATAAAATTTAGAGAAGATCAAATTCTAATGTATTCAGGAAATACGGACCAAATCTATTTCATTCCTCTCATTTTCCTTTACCAAAATAACGCATCAAATGCAATCATTGAAAAAGTTATTGGAATGCGTATAAAAAACAACCCTTCAAAAAGTATTGAAGCGGTCAAGCTCTTTAATTCAATCGTTAGCAGATCTCTATCGAGCATCAGCATAATAAAACCCGAATACAATGCGGAATTTAATTTAATTAAAACTGCTCTTATATCAAGTGACACAACTAATTTATTGAAGAATATTAATCAAAAATATGCGGCCGCTTTTGAATTATTGAAGGCCTTAAAGAGTGAAAAGATTAGCATTCCAGATAATGTTGCTTCAGAATTTGAAAAACTCTTGCAGGACTTTGAAAAGCCTTGGGCGTCTTGTGACCTGAGTGATGCAATGGCTTTTGTAAGAGATGATTCCAACTTTATTGTAGAACAATCAGGAGGTAAAACAAGCTTTTTTCCATCTTCTAGTTTTACCTTAAAAGTTAACAAAAAAAACGTTGTGGCATCAGGGGCACTAAAACAATCAGAGCTTAAAAATTGTCTTGATAAAATTGAATTTCAATTCAATACTGAACAAAACCAATATTTAAATAGGGATGAAATCATGATGATGGATATCGTTGCCAACAACGATTGGAAAAGAGGAATCTATTTTTCGAGTAGTCGGGGATCTGCATTTTCAAGAGCCTTATTAAGTTATGGCTTCGTTAAACAAGTTGGTTTAGCATATGAACTTAGTCCAATAAGAACCGAACCCATCCTTTACAACATGGATAAAATGTATAAGAACCTCACAAAAACCTACCATTATGGTGAGATGGCTAATCCAGGGGTTTTAACTGATTATTATTCTCGTAGGCATACTGTTCAATATAGAGTTAATTTCTTATTGCTTGCGGAACAATACTTTGAAAAAGGGAACAAGAAAAGAGCTGTTGAGTTACTAGATTTTTCGCTCGCTAAAATGCCTCAAGAAAATGTATTAGACTTTAGTGAGATCGGTGGGTTTGATGATATGTCCTCACTCAAAATAAATAAGATTCATCAATCTTTTGAATTGGAGGGACAGCAAATACGACCTATATGCAGCGGCACCTTACATGAATACGTTCAATTATATTACTTAGCCGGCGAAACAAAAAAAGCAGAAGCACTAGGACTTAAGTTAATGGATGATTTTGATCGTATTTTTAATTATTATCTAAATACCGATGTTAAAATAGGGGCAAAACCAGATAATATTGAGGATTTATTTGCAGCACTTGACGCCTGCTTTAAGATGAAAAGCGTTCTTCCCGCTAAGGACAATAACAAAAAGGGATCGCTAGCTATCCGAATAAACAAAACGCTTTCATTGGTATATAAGTCTCTTCTTCCCAAAATGATGAACGAATTAGAACAATTAGCTAGTGATAATGGTGAGTCAATTGAATATGGGGATGGTCGTTATAGTGCATATTATACTAATTTATTAATGAACTCTTCTGCCATCGGTCAGCACTATAAATACATCCCCAAACCGAAACAAGAAGTACCAGTAAAAACCCCTGAAGCAATCGATTTAAATTCCGAAAACAACTTGCCTATTGGGCCCCAATAAGAAACTTAATGAGATTTTTTACCACTCCAAAATTAATTCAGTTTTTATTTCCGAATTGGAATTGGAAGGGTGTGGCTAAGGATTCTATTTACCTAACCTTTGATGATGGACCAAATAAAAAAATTACACCTTGGATTTTGTCTTATTTGAAATCTAAAAACATTAAAGCAACATTTTTTTGCGTCGGGGAAATGGCAGCTCAATCCCCTGAAATCTTAGAAGAAATAATAAATGATGGACACGCTATTGGGCACCATACCATGCATCACGAAAACGGTTGGAAAACAGCCATTAATGATTACTTAGAAGCTGTGAAACAGAGCAGTCGGTTTATTAATAGCAACTTGTTTCGCCCGCCATACGGAAAAATTACCTTGGCGCAATCTAAAAAACTGAGAAATAATGGTTTTAACATCATTATGTGGACATGGCTTTCTTATGATTTTGATCCTAAAGTTAGTGCCAAAAAAATAGTGTCTAAAGCTAAAAAAATTAAAGGAGGGGACATTTTAGTTTTTCATGACAATGCCCGTGATATAGAAAAAACGAAAGAAATCTTACCCTCAATTATCAATGAACTTCTCGGACGGGGATTGAACTTTAAAACCTTAGCGTAATGAATTACTTTTTTGAACACTTGTTGAAAGAGTTTGGGTTGCCTCTCCAAAACCCTGTGCTGATTTTTTCGCTGATGCTTTTTATTATCTTACTCTCTCCTATTGTTTTAAGAAAGGTGAAAATTCCGGCAATTATAGGACTTATCCTATCGGGTGTTTTGATTGGGCCAATGGGCTTTGGTCTTATTGGGAAAAATACCATGGACCCTGAGGGCTCAGTTAAATTATTTGCAACAATTGGGCTCTTATACATCATGTTCATGGCCGGGCTTGAATTAGATTTTACCCAGTTCAAAAAGTATTGGACAAAAAGTTTATCCTTTGGAATTTTAACCTTTATTATTCCTATTTCGCTTGGATTTCCTCTTTGCTATTGGGGCTTAAAATTAAGCCCTACAGCTAGCTTGTTAACTGCGAGCATGTTTGCTACGCACACCCTCGTTGCCTACCCTATTATTAGTAAATTTGGCTTGTCAAAACACCCAGCTGTAGCCATTGCCGTTGGCGGAACCATACTAACTGATACAGCGGTATTAATCATCTTAGCCATTATTTCAAGTTCGACGAAGGGCGATTTAGATTTTTCGTTTTGGCTAAGATTAGGGACCTCCTTAACTATTTTTTCTTTAATCATGTTTTTTGTTATTCCAAAAATTGCCCGTTGGTTTTTTAGCAAACTTGATAGTGAAAAAAGTTCTCAATATATTTTTGTATTGTCCATTATCTTTTTTTCGGCTTTTTTAGCAGAAGTTGCTGGAGTAGAACATATAATTGGGGCCTTCGTTGCAGGCTTAGTTCTAAATAAATTAATTCCTCACAATTCCATTTTAATGAATCGTATCGACTTTATAGGCAATTCGTTATTTATACCTTTTTTCCTGATTTCAGTAGGAATGGTTGTTGATTATCGTGCTTTCTTTCAAGGTAATTGGCCGCTGATAATTGCAGGTGTATTAACGGCCTTTGCAATTTTTAGTAAGTGGCTTGCTGCATTTACTACCGCCTTCATTTTTCGCTTAAAAAACACAGAGCGGAATATTATTTTCGGGCTGAGTACCTCGCATGCCGCGGCAACCTTAGCTATAATAATGGTCGGATATAATACGATTCTGAATCAAAAAGAAATAGATGCCGCTAAACTTGTAAATGTAGTGTTAGAACCTAACCGTTTACTTGATACGAATGTGCTAAACGGAACGATTTTACTCATCTTGGTAACCTGCATGGTTGCTTCATTTATAACCGAAATGGCGGGAAAAAAGTTATTGGCTGAATTAGCTGAAGATAGCGAAGATGGGCAAAATGAAACGCGTTTAAGAAATCAACACGTGTTGGTGTCAATGAACGAGCTAAAAGGGAACGAAACTTTATTGGATTTTGCGGCCGTAATAAGTGACTCGAGAGTAATAAATCCTATTTCTGTAGTCAGTGTTCATCCTAATAACGAAGATGCGGAAAGGACAATACGTAAATCGAGGAAATCATTAGAAGAAATAATGAAGCATTTCGCAGGACACGAAATGAAAATTAATACAATCGCAACAATCGATATGAATTTGTCATCGGGTATTTCACGTGTGTCTAAAGAGTTAGTTGTGGATTTAGTAATGCTTAACGATAGCCATAAATTAACTGTTTTAAAGCGCTTAATCGGAGATGACCGCCAACATCTTTTAGATGTTTGTGAAAAAAGCATCTTTTTCTGCCAATTGGATAAGCCTTCCATTAATTATAGAAAAATTGTGTTGGTAACTCCCTTGCTAGCAGAACTAGATCCGGCGTTCAGCTTATGGGCAGAAAGGGTTTTACGCGCTGCGAAAGAACTGAAAATTGACATAAAACTTTTCGGAACAAACAATACATTTGACCGCTTAATTAAAGTTAGCGAAGCCAATAATCTTGAATGCACTATTGACCATAAAGAGATTAAGGCATTGGATGATTTCTTTTTGAAAGCAACAAAAAATATAGATGATTTAATTGTTGTTTGTGCGTCACGAATTGGATCTGTTTCATACACATCAGATTTCGATGGTTTCTTACTGCGTGTTGAAAAGGCCTATCCAAATAATGATTCGATCATTGTTTATCCTGGACAAGTAAAGGATAAGTTATTCTCCAATTACGACGATGTTTCCGGAGATGCTATCGGCATAGGCGTAGAAACTATTCAGAAAATTGGAAAAGAGGTTGGAAGTATCTTTA
>JBIIOQ010000047.1:0-11271 GCA_044336865.1 Crocinitomicaceae bacterium
ATGACCAACCTACTCGAAGATGGACGCATTAGAAACTTTCAACAATGGCCCATAATCGGACAGTACATCAATTGGAATGCCTTTGTAGGCAATACCTATGAGGAAGATGTGGACTTTTTTAAAACCTACATCGAAACCCGCGCCTTATGGTTAGATGCTAATATTCCAGGACTTTGTAATTTAGAAAATACTGATTTTAAGGCCCAATCTGCCAAGGTCTGGCCCAACCCCATGAGCGAGAAAGGTAACATTGGCTTTTCATTGCTCCAAGCTTGTCAAGTTAAGCTTTCCATCCTAGACTTAACCGGTCGAGAAGTTTTAAAAGAAGAATATGGCTGGTTAGATGAAGGGTATCATGTGACTGGAATACAAACAAACGACCTGATGTCTGGAAATTATCTATACCTTCTCTCTAGCACTAGCGGTGTCTTATACAAAGGAAAAATATCGATTCAAAAGTGATGCAATTGATGCAGCGAAGGATTACTTAGTTTCACTTCTTAAGAATTTAGGAGATCGATTACATAATGGAATTTGAAAAAATGGAATACAAACATCGCTTACGGAAACACTGTATTTGATAATACTACTTAATATTTAAAACTGAACAAATGAAGTATTTGTATATAATAACATTAATTGCTGCTGTAATTGGGGCTTCCACTGAAGGAGGAGCAGGTTTTATATTTTATGGATTACTCACATTTATTTTGGGTTTTATAATAATAATAATTTTTTCTTTTAGATGTTCAAAGTGTGGTAAATGGTTTTCTTACAAAAAAGTTAGTGAAAACTATTCAAATAGTCATGGAGAGAATATATTGAGTGACAACGTGCACGCAACTCAAAATAATATCTATGAGTGCGAAAATTGTAAAAACAGAATAAAATCAAGCAGAAGAATTACTAAAAAAATAGCTGGTTATAGAGACTATCAAATTGATAAAATATTAAATAAAAATAAAAATAAATATAAAATCTAATCATGAAAGATTAAAATTCTATTGAAAAACTATTAGAATTTGGGATGAGCATTACAGTTACTCAATAAATAATGCAAACCATTATGTAATGTTCAAAAAGGCTACTCTTCTTACCACATTACATCAAACTTATCCGATTACCTCTAAGCGATTGAATTACATTTTTCAATTCTAAATTAAAAAGCAGCACACTTAATTTAGATGGCTGCAGATGAAGTGCTTGTATAACAGTATCTACATGAACCTCTCCCTGTTCGTTTAAAAAACGAACAATTTCTTGCTCTTCGGTACTTAAATCTAAGGCAATTAACTTTTGCTTCTTTATGGTTTTATTTTCCCAGTTCATGATTTTCAATAAATCAGCGGATTTGGTAATGAGATGAGCCTTCTGATTTTTTATTAAGGCATTACAACCCGCAGAATACATGCGGTCAACATCTCCTGGATAAGCAAAAACATCCCTACTATAATCATTGGCTAAATCTGCCGTAATCATTGATCCTCCTGACTCCTTGCTTTCAATAACAATTGTTGCATCTGATAATCCAGCGATAATTCGATTCCGCATAGGAAAATTCTCCCTATCAGGATTTGTATTCGAGGGAAACTCTGTCAGAAGACCTCCATTTTGAATCATTTTTATAGCTGTACTCCGATGTGAACTTGGGTAAATTCGATCTAGTCCGTGACCCAAAACCGCCACTGTTTCAATCTTATTTTCAAGGCATAGCTTATGAGCCCGTATATCCACACCATAGGCTAATCCACTTACGACAAGTATGTTTTTATGAGCGAAAGCGCTTACCAATTCCTCTAAAATTTTTTGTCCATAGTTGGTTTCATTTCGTGTGCCGACAATTGAAACTATTTTCTTTTGATTTAGATCGCAGGTTCCTTTGAAATATAACATGATCGGGGCATCTTGACATTGTTTAAGCCGCCTAGGGTAATTCTCATCTAAAATAAACAAGTGTTGCAGCTGGTTTTTTTCACAGTAATTCCACTCTTTCTCTGCGAAAACGAGCGCTTCGTCACGTTTCATTTCTCTTAATAATGATTTTGAAAATCCTGATTGTAGGTATATTTCTTGTATAGACGACGAAAAAATATCGTCGATTCCACCCATTTTTGATGTTAATTGGGCGATTCGGACAGGACCAAAACCATGTAATTTACTTAAGGCAATTTTATGAATTGTATTGTTAGATTGCATAATTTTTTAACTTTGATTTAATTTACAAATAATTTAAATGCAAAAATTGAAAATGCCTAAGTTTCTTTTCTTTTTAATTATTTTAACAAATTATGTTAGCGCGCAAGACTTACAGCAAGTTTCGGGCTTTCTGATAGATGGAAAAACGAAAGAAGGTATCTTTGGCGCAAAGGTGGTGTCAAAAAATGGCGAAAAAACCTTAAGCGAAACAGATGGCTCTTTTCGACTATCAATACCCTCATTTCCTACCCTTCTCGTTTTTTCAAAAGATGGCTATAGAAGTGATTCCTTAACTGTGAGAAATGGTGGAGAAATAAGCATGAAATTATTTCCAAATTTACTAGAAATAGAAACTGTAGTGGTAACCGCTGGTAGGCGAGACCAAAAAATTGAGGACGTAACAATTTCGATGGAAATCTTAAAGCCTGCATTAATAAATAACAAAGGATTTACAAACTTAGAGCAAGTAGTTGATCAAAGCCCAGGCGTTTATGCCATGGATGGGCAGGTAAGTATTCGCGGAGGAGGAGGATATGCCTATGGGGCAGGAAGTCGCGTTATGCTTTTATGGAATGGCGTTCCTATGCTTTCACCTGATATTGGTGATATAAAATGGAATGCAATCCCAATGGAACAAACCTCTCAAATTGAAATTATCAAAGGAGCAGCATCCGTTCTCTATGGAAGCGGCGCCTTAAATGGCATCATTGCGCTTAATGAAAAAGAACCTAGTGCTAAAGGCGACTTCACGGCAAAAATACAGTCTGGGGTTTATGGCAATCCTAAACGAAACTCGTTGCGCTGGTGGGACAAAAACCCTACTTTCCATTTGGCGGATATTTACTACGGTAAAACAATTAATAATTTTGGGTATACCTTTGGTGTGAATGCCTATTTGGACTCAGGGTATCGACAAGGAGAAAGTGAAAAGCGAATACGATTAAATGGCTCCTTCTATTATAAACCACTTAAAAATCCAACACTTAAAACTGGTATTAGCTACAATTTTCAGTACCAAGACATGGGGATGTTTATTTTATGGAAAAATGACTCCAGTTGCTATCAAGCACAAGACAATACCATCTCGCGTCAAAAAGCAATACGAGTAAATGTAGATCCATATGTAAAATTTCAAGATAAATGGAAAAACAAACATCATTTAAAGACGCGTTATTACCTAGTAACCACAGGTAATGATTCCGATTATGCGGATGCTTCTTTTGCTCAAATGTTTTTTGCTGATTATCAAATTCAACACAAAATTAACAATGCAAGCAATCTAATTTTTGGAGCAACCAACACACTAAATAAAATCACGAGCTGGGTTTTTGGCGACCACCAAAGTGAGAGCGCCGCAGGATATCTTCAATATGAACGAAAACAAAAGAAACTAGACCTTTCAGGTGGAGTACGATTTGAGTTTTGCCAATTAGACACCTTAGCATTTGACTCTAAATTTAAAGTGAGTGATAAACTTTCTATTCCTGTCTATCCCATTTTTAGAGTTGGTTCACATTACGCCATTTCTAAAGCGACGCATTTGAGAATGTCAATTGGCCAAGGAATACGATTTCCTTCCGTAGCAGAAAGATTTGTATCTACTTCTGTTGGAGGGGTCGTTATTTTTAAAAATCCCAAATTAAATCCAGAGACAGGTTGGACGGCAGAAGTTGGTGGAAAACAAATTGTAAAGATTGGTGACACTTGGAAAGGAGTTTTCGACGTCGCTGGTTTCATAAATCAATATAGTAATATGACAGAATTCACCTTTAATGCCTACAATCCATTAACTGGTGATAAACTAACCTTTTTAGGCGCTGGAATTGCTAGCCCTGAAGATTCTGCTATATGGAACGATCTAGTTGCTCAGGGTGTTACAATCAATAACGTATTAGGATTTAGAGCAGATAATGCAGAGAAAGCAAGAATCACAGGCTTAGAACTTTCATTTAATAGTTCAGGGAAAATTAAAGAAGTGGAAGTAATCACGCTACTCGGTTACACCTATATGAATCCTAAAAGTTTAAATAAAGACTCCACCTATAGACAGACATTCTCTGATACCTCTTCAAATATGTTGAAGTATCGATTTAATCATCTTGCGAAAATGGATATTCAATTAAACTATAAAAAATTAAGTTTTGGATTATCAACTAGATACAATAGTAATATGGAAAATATTGATGCTATTTTCGAGGGGTCGGTTCCCACACAAAATGGTCCACAATTCATCTTGCCGGGATTAAAAGAATATAGGGCAGCTAATAATAATGGCGCATTCATCATTGATACGCGCTTTAGTTGCGATGTTACTAAAGCAGTAAAAATTAACCTTATTGCCAATAACATTTTTAACCAAGAATATTCTTCAAGACCTGGGGATGTTCAAGCCCCAAGAAATTTTATGGTTCAAATGCAAATCGCACTTTAATTCACTTATTTTTTCGTTCTTTACGGCTTGACCGTTTAAAGTTTAATTTAACGCTGATTTTTTATGAAAATAATATACGTAGCTCTTTTTTCTTTTTTATTGCCAATTTCCTTCATAGCTCAAGTTACAGGTGTTGTTACTGATTATTCAGGTAAAGCACCAATGATTGGTGTTAAGGTAATCGCCTCTTCTGGTGAAAAAACCATAACAGATTTTGATGGAAAATACAATCTCCCGATCAATAAGTTTCCTGCCACCTTAGTATTTTCCATGTTTCAATATGCAAATGATACACTAGTCATAACGCAAGCTGGCAATTATGCACTTGAATTAAAAGAATTTGTAAAGGATTTTGAAACCATTGTGGTATCAGCGGGAAGAAGAAAGCAAGCAGCAGAAGATGTGCCTATTTCTATGGAAGTTATTAGACCACAACTTATCGATAATAAAGGGATTGCCGATTTAGAACAAGCGGTTGATCAAACGCCTGGTGTTTTTACCATGGATGGACAAGTAAGTATTAGAGGAGGTTCTGGATTTGCTTATGGTACAGGAAGTCGTGTGTTATTATTATGGAATGGGATGCCGTTACTTTCCGGCTATGCGGGTGATACACAATGGAACGCCATTCCAATGGAGCAAGCTTCGCAAATTGAAATAATGAAGGGCGCGGCATCAGTTCTTTATGGAAGTGGTGCACTTAATGGAGTTATTGCCTTAACGGAAAAAGAGCCTACCTACAAACCCGAAACTAAAATAAAAGTGCAAAGTGGTATCTATGACAATCCACGTCGTTCATCACTTAAATGGTGGACGCGCAACCCAATGAATCAACAGGTTGAAGTTTATCACGGGCAAATGCACAATAAATTTGGGTACACAATTTCAACCACCCTATTTCACAATGACGGCTACCGGGCAGGGGAAACAGAATTAAGGGGTAGAGTTAGTGGATCATTATATTTTAAATCACAAAAGTTTAACCGTTTGAAAACAGGTATTGGGTATAATTATCAAGCACAAAAGGCGGGTAATTTTCTAATATGGGAAAGTGCTGATCTAGGTTACACGCCGAGCGGCGGAGCGGATACGAGCAATGTAGCTTCCACACTAACCTATAATTTTGGGCAACGCTTATTTCTTGACCCATATGTAAAGTTTACCGATAAAAATAATAATAAGCACAGCCTTAAAACGAGAATGTATTTCGCGGAGAATGTTAACCTAAATAATATATCCCAAAGTAACGGTGCCGTAATTTATTTTTCAGATTATCAATTTCAAAAGCAATACAGCAACGATTTCACCCTTACAACGGGTATCTCTAATATCTACAATGTGGTAAAATCAAATTTATTTGGTGATCACACCTCTAATAATGTCGCCGTTTATGCACAATTTGAAAAGAAAATTGGGGAATTGGACATCACCGCAGGTGTTCGTGCCGAATATTTTGAGATGGATGGGAAACGAGGGGATACGGACTTCCTAATCTCAAAAAAAGATTCGACTGTCATTCCAGTTTACCCCATACTTAGAACAGGGTTGCATTATCAGGTAGCAAAATATACGCACTTGCGAGCTTCATTTGGTCAAGGAATCCGTTATCCAGCAGTAGCGGAAAGGTTTACTCAGACTTCTGTTGGTGCCTTAAATGTCTTTCCTAACCCAACCCTTAGACCAGAAATTGGCTGGTCGGCAGAAATTGGTATAAAGCAAGGCGTAAAAATTGGCGAATGGAAAGGAATGTTAGATGTTGCTGCTTTTGTAAACCAATACAGCAACATGATGGAGTTTTCATTTATTTACTTCAACCCAATTTCTCAGATGCCATTAAACCCAATTAACCCTACACCGGAAGACATTCAGTTTTTAACCAATGGTCAATATAATGTCGCAGATTGGGTGGGGTTTCAGGCGCAAAATGCCGAAAAGGCACGCATTACAGGCCTCGATATTTCATTCAATTCTAGCGGAAAACTAGGTCCAGTAGAATTAATTTCGCTAATCGGTTATACTTATATGAATCCAATCTCACTAAATAATGATCCTTTATACGTAGCGAATTACTCAGATTCAACTACTAATATGCTAAAATATCGATTCAAGCATTTAGCTAAAGCAGATATTGAAGCCAATTACAAAAAAATTAGCCTTGGTTTTTCCTGCCGCTACTCAAGTTTCATGAGAAATATAGATCGCACATTTGAAGATGATTTAGACCCTTCTTTAACATCTGAGGTATACATTCTTCCGGGATTAACGGCCTATCGCCAGCAATATAACAAAGGCAATCTAGTTTTTGATGTTCGATTTGGTTATAAAATCAATGATCAATATCGAATTGGTCTTATTGCTAATAATATCTTAAATGCAGAATATACCACTCGACCAGGAGATATTCAACCCCCGAGAAATTACATGGTTCAAATCCAAATGAAATTCTAGTGAAGGTTCTCGGCATTATTCCCGCACGCTACAGCTCAACTCGATTTCCCGGGAAACCCTTAATTGACTTGAAAGGAAAATCAATGATTCAACGGGTTTATGAAGGCGCCTTAAAATCATCTAAGATAGCTTTGCTGATTGTGGCTACCGATGACGAGCGTATTGTTAAGGAAGTGCTGCGATTTGGAGGAAATGTAGAAATGACAAAAAATACGCACCAATCTGGAACCGACCGTTGCGCCGAAGTAGCGGCAAGACATCCTGGTTTTGATGTCATTATCAATATTCAGGGTGATGAACCATTAGTTGATCATCGGCAATTAGACCTATTGATTAATGCGTTCCAAGATTCTTCGGTTAAGATTGCAAGCATAGCAACTAAAAAAATAAGCACTGAAGAACTATCAAACCCAAACCGAATAAAGGTGCTCCTCAAAAATAACAATGACGCTTTATATTTTAGTAGGAATCCTATTCCATATACCCAAAGTGTTGGAACAACTCATTTTAATTTTCTGCGACATATTGGCTTATATGCCTTTTCCACCGAAACACTTATGGAGATTACAGCCTTAGCACCGACACCTCTTGAAAAAGCTGAATCTTTAGAGCAACTCCGCTGGTTATTCTATGATTATGCTATTCGGATTGTCGAAACAGAAATTGAAACACCAAATATTGATTCCCCTGATGATGTTGATTATGTAATTAGCTGTTTATAGAATTTCATTTTTAAATTAATTTTCACGAACTTTGACACATGAAGGCTTTTGATGAAATTCTTGTTCAACTTATTATTCAGCACGATTGTGTCGTAATTCCTGAATTTGGAGGTTTTGTAAGCAAGGCCATTTCGTCTAAAATTGATTTTGATAAAGGCACCATGTCGCCCCCTTCTAAACAATTGCTTTTTAATGTTCAACTGATTAACAATGATGGCTTGTTAAATGCTAGCATTGCTTCGTTAAACCAACTAAGCTACTTGGAAGCAAGTGAGGTAATTCGCGGCAAAGTAAGTGAGTATAAAGAAGACTTGAAAAGCGGAAAAAAAATCACGATTAATAAAGTAGGGACATTACAATACAACCAAGAAGGTGTATTGATTTTTGAACAAGATCGTTTTTTTAATTTTCTCTTAGCTTCTTATGGCCTAAGTCCTATAAAATTTATTGAGGCAAAGCCTATTTCTACCAAAAATAAAATAGATAGAAAAAATAATGTTTGGAAATATGCAGCTGCAGCGTGCTTGCTACCAATTGCCTTTTATTCATTATGGATTCCATTGAAAACAAATGTTTTGTCTTCTAAAAGAATTTCTATTAATGACCTTAATCCTTTCCATCAAAAAAGGAAAATAAATTATGTTAAAAATCCACTAAGCATTTCAGAAGAAAATGCGATAGTACTCGATGAATCAATAGAAGAACAATATAATCATGCCGATCTTACCCTTGACTATTGGTACTACGAATATGATGGGCAAAAACAATTCACCATACTGAACGAACCTCAAGAGGTAGAAATCATCGATACCGAAGATAAAAAAATCAATGATGAAGATGTAATTGTTCCAAATACACCAAATCAAATTGACATTATAACCCCATTTACATTCAATTGTATAGCGGGATGCTTTTCTAATTACAAGAACGCGCAGCATTTTGTTACTCAATTAAAAGGGAAAGGATATGATGCATGTATTTTGCCTGGAGGGCAATTATACCGGGTTTCGTTAGGTGGGGGATTTTCTGAGGAAGCAGTGATTAAATTAAAAAAGAAAGCCGATCAAGATGGAATTGACGCTTGGATTTTACATTAAAAGTTACAGATGAAGTATTTCTTTACATTCCTTGCTCTTTCGTTTACGCTTTTTTCGAATGCGCAAAATACAAGCACCAACATTGAAGGTAGCAATTACAAATTTACTAAAGTTGCTCATTTAGATGCTACGCCTGTTCAAAGCCAAGGAAGAACTGCAACGTGTTGGAGTTTTTCAGGCCTTTCATTTTTTGAATCCGAACTAATTAGAAAAGGAAATAAAAATCCGGATGCTTTATCTGAAATGTTTGTTGTTCGTAAATCGTATGAAAATAAAGCCGATAAATTCATCCGAATGGATGGTAAAATAAATTTTGCCGAAGGTGGTGCATTTCATGATATTCCTTGGGTAATTCGTAACTATGGAATAGTCCCATTTGATGTGTATAATGGGTTAGTTAATTCAGACTCTTATGACCATGCAGAATTCTTCGAGGTATTGAATGGTGCGGTACAAGGGCTATTGAAATTTGGGGCTTCTTCCAGTAATGGAATTAGTTCAAATTGGAAACCTGCCATTTCAGGAATCTTAGATGCTTATTTAGGTAAAGACATCAAAGAGTTTGAATTCAAAGGAAAGAAATACACCCCACAAACCTATGCTCAAGCAATTGGATTAAACATGGACGATTATATTTCATTGACTTCATTTACGAATCATTCTCTATATTCGAAATGTCAATTAGCGATTCCTGATAATTATAATTGGGGCGACTCCTATAATGTTAATTTAAATGATTTAATGACAACTGTAGAATTCGCATTATCCAAAGGCTATACACTTGCCTGGGGTGCCGATGTTTCAGAAAAAGGATTTAGTTTTAAAAATGGAATTGCTTTGGTTCCAGAAGACCCAAGCTCAATACAAGTAGTTGGGAAAGACAATAAGAACTTTTCTGATGCAGGAGCAGATAAAAATGCCAATGCTTTTCTTTCTCCTGTTAAAGAACTAGCTATTACTGAAGAAATAAGACAGAAGGGATATGATCAAAAAACAACCACTGATGATCATGGAATGCACATCGTAGGGCTCTATAGCGATCAAAATGGATCAAAGTATCTATTGGTTAAAAATTCATGGGGCGCCAGTAATTATCCAAAGGGATATTTATATGTATCTGAGCAGTACTTCAGGTATAAGACCATCAATATTTACCTTCATAAAGATGGTATACCGGCAGAACTTAAACAAAAAATTAACTTAAATTAAACATATGAACGCTAGATCCGGACTTCTTTTTTCGATTTTATGCCTAACTATTTTTGGTTGTGGGAAAAATAAATATGATAATGATGCCTCAGCATTATGGAATTATAAAATAGAAACAACCTTTGATGAAATGACTAATATTTCTGATCAAGCAATTACAGGAAATATGGTCTACTACAAATCTGGCGAGATTATCACCTTGATAGCTGGAAAGCATACAGATTATGTAAAAACTCCTTGTAGCGTAGTTATTACCATTGACACATTAGCGAGCCCCAAAGTATTAACGGTAGACTACGGCAATACGAACTGTACATGCAATGATGGAAAAACAAGAAGAGGAAAAATAATTACAACTTTCACCGGTCCTTATTTGAGTATGGGTACAGTCATTACACATACCCCAGATAATTATTATGTTAACGACATAAAATACGAAGGAATAAAAACGGTAACTAATTTGGGACTCAACTCTAACGGCCAACCACACTTTGACGTTCAAATTAATGGTTCTGCAACAATGACAACAGGAGAGATTGTTACTTATTCATCATCTCGTTCAAGAACATGGGTAGAAGGCTACACCACTTTATTAAACAGATTTGACGATGCTTACGACATAACTGGAAATGCCATTGCGACCTATTCAAGTGGTGGAGGATATTCTTGCCAAACAAACACACCCATTCATGTTAAAGTTGGTTGTGGCTTTCCTGTTAGTGGTATTTTACAGATTACACCCACCAATAAACCTGTGAGAATCGTTGATTATGGAAGTGGGGCCTGTGACTATACCTTCACGGTTACCGTAAACGGCATAACTTTTACGATTAACTAGAAGCGCACCCTTTTATTACGCATTTTTTTCTTAGAAATAAGCATAGACTTAAACCTACGCTTTAGCTTGCGTCATGACACTCTCGTTTAAAATGTAAAACATCCTGAAGCAAAAACATCCTCCCCCTTAATCCCCCTCCAGAGATGCAAATTTATCAATTTAGCCCTTGCAAAAGCAGGTTTTGAAGACCCATTGAATTTGGCAAATGCTAAGATTAGCTGTAAGCTCAATCGTTAGCATCCAAATTTGGTGGGGATTTAAAATACTTCGAATTAACTCATGCGTTATGATAGTCACAATCCGTCGAAGTAAAGCGTATTGCTAGGCTGC
>JBIIOQ010000089.1:0-2745 GCA_044336865.1 Crocinitomicaceae bacterium
AATACGACACATAATTATTACAATGTAAACTTTACGGCAGCAAGCGGAACCGTACAATTTAACCATTATTACAGTAATTCAACGAATAAGGTCTTAGGGAATTATAACCAAGTAACCTTTGGTGCAGGAGCCAACATTACCGGCGACTGGACTGCTGGGACCTTGGCAATGACATCAAACAATACCTATAATTTTCAGGCAGGGCGAACAGCGACCATTACCAATAACATTACCTTTGGTTCAATTTGTTTTGGAGGAGTAACTATTCAAAGTGCCACAGCAGGTACACAAGCTATCATTACAAAATCATCGGGTAATGTCAGTGGTCAAAATCTTAATATTAAGGATATCAATGCAACGGGCGGAGCGATTTATACCGCTTATGGTTCAACAAATATGGGCAACAATACGGGTTGGACTTTTGCAAGCACACAAACCTTAACGAGCTTAGGGGCTATCTCTACCGTAACCAACGGATTTAGTGTTTCTCCAGCAGCTGGCGCTGTATCCTATACGTGGACCTTACCTTCTGGCGCTGTTATCTTGGGTGGTCAAGGTACAAATGTACTTTCAGTCAACAACGTGAACGGTCAAATTTGTGTAACTGCCTCAAATGGTTGTGGATCAACAAGTGCAGCAAGTTGCATTAATACCGGTGTCGTTAGCATTGATTTAGGAGGTATTACTAACACGAATGTTTGCCAAGGTTTTACCACAGCGAATAGAAGCTATGTTGGTACCAATGGATCACCGAATCTATACAGCATAGATTTTGATGCCACTGCTAACGCGGCGGGTATTTCAGATATTGTCAATGCAGCCATTACATCAAGTCCACTGGCGTTTAGTATTCCTAACAATGTACCTCCAGGCGTATACAATGGAGTATTAATCGTAACCAATTCAACGACCGCAATTTCAAGTGTCAACTACAACATTACTTTGTCTGTCGTTGGTAATCCAACCATAGCAATCACCAGTTCACCTTCAGTTTGTCAGGGTATTACGACCAGTTCAATAAGTTTTTCTGGGACTTCTAATTCTCCCAACCAATACAGCATTGACTATGACCCAACTGCTAATTCAGCAGCATTTGTAGATGTAGTTAATCAGTCATTCCCTGGGTCACCCATCCCATTATTAGTTCCTGCAGGGGCAGCTCCTGCCACTTATTTGGCGAATTTAACCATTCTAAATACTACTACTTCATGTCAAGGAGTTTATCCAATTTCTGTTGTCGTAAATGCCATACCTGCTGCAACTTTTGGAGGTAATCCATCTGTTGTTGTCGGTACCTCATCAACTTCTATTTCACTAAGTTCTTTAGTGGGATCACCAAATCAATACAGTATTAATTTCGATAATACTGCCAATGCCGCTGGTTTTGTAGATTTGGTAAGTCAATCCTTGGGCGGGGCCTCAATTCCAATTTCAATTCCCGGTGCAGCAGCAGCAGGAACTTATAATGCTACCATTGTATTAACCAATAGTACAACCGGTTGTTCAAGTGCTTCAATTGCTATCACCGTAACATTAAATGCTTCAGTACCACCGTCCATTACACTTGGGTCAAACCCATCGATTTGTACAGGAACTACCATTGCCAATTTATCCTACAGTAACGCAACAAATAATCCTAATGAATATACCATTGATTTTGATCCTACAGCCAATGCTGCAGGTTTAGCTGATATAAATTGGGTTGCTATTGTCGCCTCTCCGTTTGCACTTCAAGTCCCTGCAAATATTGCAGCAGGAACCTATTCAGGAAGCATTAACGTTCGTAATACCATAACAAATATTTCAGGTACAGCTCAAAATTTTTCAATTGTAATTGGAACAACGCCATCCATTACCTTGGGATTAAATCCTTCCGTAAGCGTTGGTGCAACGACTACTTCTATTCCTTTTTCAGCTCCAATAGGTAGCCCGAATCAATATACCCTAGATTTTAATTCTGCAGCCAACGCAGCTGGTTTTATCGATCAGACTAATGCAATTTTGGGAGGAAGCAGTATTGCCGTTCCAATCCCTGTTGGGGCAACTGCTGGAAATTATGTGGCAACTCTTGTGGTAACCAATACAACTTCAGGATGTAGCAGTCCTGTTTATAATGTTGCGGTTAGCATAATAAACGGAATTAATTATTATTGGGTAGGAGGCACTGGAAACTGGGGTGATATTAATCGCTGGTCAGCTACAGACGGAGGTACTGGTGGTGCAGGCGTTCCAGGAGTGAACGATAATGTTTACTTCACCAACAATTCATTCTCCGCTCCAAACCAAACCGTAACCCTTAACCTAGCTAATGCAAATTGTGTAAATATGTATTGGACCGTTACCACCAATACGCCTAATTTTGCATCTACCTCCTCAGCCAATAACCTAAACCTATACGGAAGTTTGTTGTTGACTTCCTTGCAAGGTTCTTGGACTACTTCCATGAATGTCTACTTTCTTGGTAATGGATTAAACACCATCAGCTCAGGAGGAAAAACCTTCGGATCGGTATTTTTCAATGGAACAGGTACATGGTCGAATACTGCGGCATGGAGTATGGGTAATCTGACTGTAAGCCAAGCAGCAACCTTAAATTTCATAAATGATGTTACGACATCTTCAACGAACATCAACGCCCCTGCAGCAATCACATACAGTGCTTTGTCTCAGATAAACGGGAGCTATAATGTGTCTTCAGCAGCCAATATTAACTTTACATCAGTGAGCACAGGAGCGATTACTTCG
>JBIIOQ010000048.1:0-10759 GCA_044336865.1 Crocinitomicaceae bacterium
TATTGTATTTTAAACGGAAACAATGCTTCAAGAGAATATGCAAAGCTTCATGTTTGATTACAGCCACGCGGGAAGAGGATGTTTTGAGTTCATTCAAAAAAAAATGTTCATTGATGAAAAGATTCATCCTCCCGTTTTTCACACCAACAGCAGCAGTAGGAATTTCGTCTGTGATATTTCTAACTATTCCACTTAAAAAATGAGCATAAAATGGTTCCTTCAACAACAATTGAATAATACATCTTGATAGTTCATCTTCTACATTTAAGCTACTCACAAGCTATATCTTTTATTTTCTTAATCCTTCGGTTAATGGCTTCATTAACTGAGAAATATCATCTGAACTCTTTAAATTATGTCTATTCAATCTCAATACTTTTAAAACAGGTAGATTAACCAATGATTTGATGTTATTAATTCCTGGACAATCATTGAGAGATATATCTATCAATTTCGACATGTTTCCTAATGAGTCGATATTTTCCAGTGCTAAATTTGAGTCGAGTTTAATTCTTTCCAAAGCAGGAAGATTAATCATCCCATTGGTTGTTGTCAAATTTTGGCACGAAGTAATCTTCAGTTCAACTAAGTTTATTAAGTCTGCAAGATCATTAAGATCTGTAATTCCGCAATTAGAGATTTCAATTGATTTTAGTTTTTTAAGTTCTTTAAGACCAGATAAGTCCTTGAGGTCAGAATTATTACTAATTATTAGCTTCTCTAGCTTCTGAAGTTTATTCGTGTCAGATAATACCGATATTTTTGTACTTTGAATTATTAAGCTACTCAAATTTTCCATTCCGGAAATTGTAAGAAGACTAGTAATGTGGAAACCCTGAATATTTAAATCGATTATTCCATTTCTGTATCGTTGAGCTATTTCAATTTCTTTTGGCGCAATACACAATAGACCCTCTAATGCATAAGCTCTAAAATCCTTATTCCTGTTATTACCAAGGAAAATACTATTCGTAACAGGCAAATTGTTAAAAATTTGTACTCCTTGTAACAAATAGTTAAAAATATCATAATCAGAAATAGAATTTGCTAATTCTAACCCTAAATTAATTTGAGCATAATCATCTGATAAAAGTAGAGCGAGAAGTTTGTCGTTAATATCCTTCTTTTCTTTAGAAATTTCTACTTTCGGAATATTCTTTCTGAACTTTGACAAGTAATCGTTTAATTTCTCAATCGAATCCATTACAGTAAAGCGTGGTTTGGGTTTAACCTTGTCACAGTTCCTTAGGAATAACCGATCCATTTTTGATAAATTAGCAAGTATTTCAACGCTTTCTAACTCGATACAGTCTGAAAAATCACAACACTGCAAATTACTGAATTCGCTTAAATAATCTACTTTTTTAATTTTAGGACAATTGCTTATTTTTAATAACTGAATCCCTGCATTTTTAATACCCTCTATCGACTCTAAATTGGGGCAATTATCAATACTAAATTCACAAATTACTGGATCATTCCAATTTCTGTTCGAATAATAATCTCTCGCATAATTTGAACGCCCCCCCTTACTTAAAAGATAATGTTCGATTCTAAAATAAAATCCTGTAAAAGTGTGTAAATTGTTAATATTTGTACTAATTAAAGAGGATTTTTCTTTAATTTTTTTAAATTCTTCATCATTTTCATTCCATGGATTATTTTGAAAGATTTTGGAACAATTAATTAATGGCAAGAGATTTTTAATTTTTGTGTTGTTTATGTTAATTGATACTAGGTCCTTGCAGTTGTCTAATCCTTCAAGGCCTCCTAATGAAATACAATCACTTAAAAATATCTCTTTTAGATTCAAACTATTTTGTAAACCATTTAAACTTTTTAATTTTTCGCAAGTTCCTGCATCAATATATTTTATTTTATTTAGATTGATTATCGCATCTAAATTCAAAATTGGTGTTCCTGAAAGTCCAAGAGCAATTAGATTTTCTGCATTCTCAAGACCTTCAAGGGTTTTAACAGATGTCCCAGCAAGGTCTAAAATTTGAAGTTTTCTATTTGCGCTTAAAGGTTTTAGATTTTCTAATTTTTCAGATGAATTAAAGTAAAGGTATTCAAGGTTTATAGCATTCGAGATACCAGCAATATCTTCGAGCGAGATACAATTAAAAAATGTTGCCATTTCAAGCATGGCACTTTTAATACCATCTGTATTTGTAAGTAGTTTACTTTCGATTTTAAGGTACTTCAATGCTTTCATGTCGCTCAATGGAACGATTGACTTAACATTTGCAGCAATTCTCAAATATTCTAGATTTACCAACTTTTCTAATCCTGAAATTGAAAATTCTGTTAGTTTTCCGTTGTCGCTACTATATGGTAATTGTGCTTTAACTTCAAGTGATCTTAATGTAATAATTTCAGATAAAAAATCTAAATTTTGAACCATTGATTTTGGAAACTTGGGATCTGAAGGCAAATCTAATTTTAAACTTTGAAGGTGCTTGAATCCCCATTTTTGGTTCGTTTCAGGAAAGCCACTTTTTTCCATGTTTACCTTACCATCGTTTGAATTTGATGTAAAG
Source organism: Crocinitomicaceae bacterium (assembly GCA_044336865.1). GTDB lineage: Bacteria > Bacteroidota > Bacteroidia > Flavobacteriales_D > Crocinitomicaceae > UBA952. The sequence continues at coordinate 2,544 of JBIIOQ010000048.1, forward strand.
AAACCTGAAATTTGAAATGCTTCTAATTTAAGATGATATATTTCATTCAGTCCTATCATTTCATCAAATCTTTCCAAATCAAGTGATTTCAGATTAGAAAAATTAGAAAGATATTTTGCGTAAATTTTCTGGGGGGTAGTAATACCATATTCATAATGGTTATTACGTCCAGAAATTCGAATACTTTTAAAAGTATCTCTGTAAATTTGTCCTTTTGATCCTTGTGGCGCGTAATTAATTAATCCTAATAGGGCAACAGAAAAATAGTATTCGTCTTTTCCTGTCCCTTTCCAATCGTTTATGAAAGAGTTAGATTGGAATTTGACTTCTCCAATTAATTCATCAAAAATATACGGGTTTTCTGCTTGTTGAGCGAGATTAATACCTTCCTCGATGCTATTCAGATCTCTTAATAGAAATAGCTTTTTTATATTTTGAACTAATTTTTTATCTTCTTTAGAAAGTTCCATTTTAGTTTGCAATTACAGTGTTTTTAATAGTTTTTCCGCGAGATTTTTATCCCTTATCATTTCTTTAATTGTATTATTTCCATTCTTGCTCAAATCCATATACATACTCATCTGCAAATCATTTGGAATTTCATCAATTTGTAAAAATTTGATTAAGTTTTCTTTATGTAGATCTTCAGGTTGATAATTTTCCATCATTAGTTTTAGGTAAATGCGTGTGCAGATTGTTGACAGAATATCTAGTCGTTTTACACCATTTGAATCCGTCGAAAGATCAATAATTTTTTTACTGACTTCCAAGAAGTTTTTAGCACCTAAAATTTCTTCCGGCTCAATAAGGGAATTTAAATCATTATTGATAAAATTAATAAATGTTGCTACTGTAATCTCATCAAGCGAACTGAGAGCAATTGCTTCAACAATATTTAGGTTTGCCTTTAAGTCTTGAATCGTGTGAATTTGTGAAAAAAACTGACTTAAACTTCGAGGTGTAGTTCTTTCAGAATTCAGAATTTCAGGATAGGTCAAAACAAAAGCAATACCTCTGGGGTCTACATTTGATTTCTCTGCCCATTCCGCCCAAATTTTAGCATCAAATTCCAAGGTAACATGGAGCATTCTAGTTATCATTGCGCTATCCATAGGTGTTACCGAATAATCTCCGCCTTCAGGGTTTGCGGTTGCAACAATTTGCCATTTAGGTGGCAGCTTCCAGGAAGACAATTCGAAATTTTGTAACAACTGCATACAACCTCTTAATATTCTATCGTCAGCTCTATTGATATCGTCTAGCAACAAAATACCTGGACCTTCTTCTGTTGGAACCCAGTCTGGCGGACTATAAACTGTATACTCATCACCTGAAACTGTTGGATCGGGATCTATAATAGTTGGCATTCCATGGAGATCGCCCATTTCTTCAAATTGCGCAGGTGCAATATAGCTGAATTTCCAATTTCTATTCTTGGCGAAATCTTTCACCATATGTGTTTTTCCCAGTCCATGTGTTCCCCAAATGCATATTGGTGTGCCTCTCTCACCAATATCATTCAATTCATTATTCCTATTAAACATATGAGTCAGAATCTCATTTAATGTTTTGCTATTTCCTTTTTTTCCGTAAAAGACTAATTGATTTGACATTTTTATTTTAGTTTATTAAAATTATTTGTATTAATAATTTCACAGTTGGTTTACTTATATGCTTGTTCTAAAAAGTTAAAAGTACTTCTTTTTCATCACTTAATTTTTTATTTATACACCAAGATTAATCCATGTATTGGGCAGTCCTTTTATTGCAAAAGAAGGAGGAGATAGTAGCATGTATAGAGAAACTTTACTTAGGGTCTATATACCTTTCAACTCCAAATTAGATAAATGGAGCAGTAGGAGGTAGGCATTATCTTTAATTCTGCCTTCTAGAAATGCGCGATAGGTTTTTCCGCCATCTTGAAATACTAATGGTTCATTGCCTTTTACGCCACCGGCTAACATCATCATTGAGTCATTTTCGTGCAGTTCCTTCGCCATTTCATATAAAAAATCGAAGGTTAGTCCATTGATATGTGTTAATTGATATTTTTTTGAAAACACAAACTTGTTATATACTTCTTGTTTTGGTAATAATTTCCCTGCTGGCTTTACGGGATTTTCAGCTAAAATATTAGCAATGGTTTCTTTTGGAGTACGCTCTTCTTTTAATGTTCCATCTGGAAGGTAAACGGCTTCTGTTTTCTGAATTTGAAAAACTGGTTTCAAATCGGAATTGATGTAAACTTTGCTTGTTTCGGATATGAAAAGGCCCGTAAATAAATCATTAAATTCAGGATCGGTACTTATGATTGCTTGAGCCACCGCCTCATCTCCTCCGTTTGTCTTAAGCAAATGTTCATAGGAATTTCCAGCAACTGATTTTAAAACGCGCACAGTTTGTGTTTCTTCATATTTTGGAGTAACAAGCTTTACCAATGGCTTTTTTGTATAGTTCTTAAAAATCACCTCTGCATTGCGACCTTTGTTATCCGATATATTTATTTGTCTTGACATCTTTATTTATTTTTATAACATTCCAAAATCCATTCCTTCCTCTTCAATAGGTTGTTCAACCAAGGTTTCAGAGATTGGTTCTAATTCATTTTTCAAAAAAGGAAAATCTATTATTCTCCCCGTTAAGGCAAAAATACCATTCGCATTAGCAATTAAAATCGCATCTGCACCTTCATAATCAGCACGGTAATTAAAGAGAAAGCGAGCCACTTTTCCGCTCGCTAAAAAATCACTAACTGATTTTTTTTGTAAGTCATCTTCAAAATCTAATTGATAAACACTTGTTACTTCTAAATTAAATAAATCATCTAAGCTAGTTTCAGTAAGAAGTACTTCACCCTCGTAACTCGAAGGTACAAGAACAGCGTCTTTACCATCTTGGTAAACAACCTTTAATTCTTTTTTATCAAGCTCATTAAATGATGCGTCAACTGTTTTATTGGCTGTTGCGCCATTTAAAATTAATGTTTTACCATCATCCAGTATACTTCCCATTGTACAAGGATTTCCCTTGTCGTCATTTACTTTAACTTCGATAAATCCATATACTTTATCGCGGTCTACTTTTGTGAGCGATGCTGCAAACGTTAGTTTTCCTGCATTAAATTGAATTGCTTTTGCCATAATCTTATATTAAACTTTTGCCCAACCTGCTTTTATATTTTCTTCTATTAAAACAGCTACTTTCTTTTCCAAATCAATTTTATTAGCACAGAGAAAAATATCTTGTTCGAGTGGTGTTTTTCTTCCTGAACTAAAGTCGGAGTATAACACTAAAAATGGAGAGAATTGACCTGTTTCTTCCTTATTCGTTTGAACGCCCAAGAATTTGCGAACAGCAACACCACCTTTACCGCTTTTCGTGAAAACTTCTCGAATCAAAATAGTAGATGCTTTCAATTCCACATTTGATTCTGTTCCATTTTCTATTAATAAATGGCTAAATTGTTGTTCTCCGGCATCTGTAGCAATTGCTTTCTTATCCTCTCTAAATCTCTCGAATACTGGAGATATACAACTAATTGTTGAGCCCTGATTTTTAACTGTGTAACCGCTATTTTCATCATAATGAAGAACGCTTTTTCGGATAGTTCCTTTTGTGGTTTCTGTAATAATATCCAAACAGGATAGTTCTACCACCAAGCTTGGTTTAACCATTATAAATGCTGTTTTCGCACCAGAGACTTCTGTATATTCACTAGTTACAGAAATAGATTTAAGAGTTGAAACAAAATCTTGACGTTCTTTTTCTGAGAAACCATTGCCGCATTTCGTTACGATCTGAAATTCTTTTCCCACAGTAGCAACCCCTAGCAATAACTCACGCATAACTTCATGCTCACCTGAGTTTAATGCATACCCTAAAACAACTAAATCTAATGTAATGGACGGTTTTATTTTATAAATGATTCCATCTGAGGATCTAACAACTGCACCTTCTTCTTTACCAGCAATACCATTATAAAAAGCAATAATGTCTTTTCTGCTTTCCATTAAAGTTTGCTCAATGGCAAAAACTTCGTTCGAGGCAGCTAACTTTTTTATCAAGGCCGTTTTTTCTTTTACATCTAAAGTTGGCTCTTCGCCATTGTATGAAATAATATCAAACGCGCCAAAACGAATGTCATATTTATCAGGCTCGTCTAATGCTGCTGACACTTCACGATGCGTAGTAGATTTTCCATTTTCAAAAACACATAGTTCTCCCGCTAACATAATATCCTCTTCAATCGTTTTAGCGGCAGTGGTGATAGCTTTTATTTCTTTTGGATTACCATTACGATCAAAAAGAACGGCCTTTCCATTTTTTATTTCTAATGCAGCAAAATAACCATCGTATTTAATGGAAGTTAAATAATATTCGGCCTCCATTATTTTTAGCCCTATCTGCTCAGGATCTGTAGGGATGTACCTTGAAGCAATCTTAGATTTGTATTGAGATATATTCATGATTTTATTGCTTTTTCACAGCGTATTTTGAAATTCGATTTTCTATTATTTAGTTTTGATATGTACAAAATAACAGTTAAAAAAAAGTAGAAATTAAAAATTAGCTTGTAATTTCAAATTCAGTATTTCCATATGCGATGTTTGTATATTGAATCTTAATCGTTTGACCGGGTTGTGCTATCATTTGTACTAGAACATCCAAAGTAAAAGATTCATTTTTTATCATTTCACATATTATATTCGCCGATAACTCAGAGATGTCATTATTTTGTAAATAATTTCTTACCTCCTCAATTTTTGCATTCATATCTTCGTAAAGTTCCCAAGAATCAAAAACACCATCAATAATAAAATTAAGTTGAGATACTTCTGCGATTAAAACAATCTCATCACTGCCAATTACAGTAAACAAGACAGGTAAATTTTGATAACTCTCATACATTTTGTCAAAATCTGAAATAACTGCTTTGAAATCAGGGACTGGCTTAAAATTACTCGCTCTAAATTGGCTAATTGCATCATCACTCTCTTTGCTAAAAAGGCATTTTTCCATAGTTGATTATTTTAATTGATTATTGTGGCTAAAATTAGCAAAATATTAACTCTACAAGCTACAATACAAGTTAATTTTATTTTAATTTACTTCCTATTAATTTACTTCCTATTAATTTACTTCTTATTAATTTACTTCTTATTAATTTACTTTCCCCTTCAAACCGATATCCCCCCACTTTACCGCAATGTCTCCAATAATATCATATTGCTTGTGCTTGTCTAATAGTTGAATCATACGGGCTTATCTTCTCCAGTGATCAAATGTTTCTTTGTATTTCCAATCTCCTTTTTTGTCCAATGCCCAACTCTCCATTACACCACCGCCAGCACTTGTATCGAGGCTTCCTCCGCCATAAATGATTGATTCTTTATTTTTCAATCCAGGATTTCCTTCCATCAATAAATAACGATAGGCCAAGGCAGTTTTATGTTTTCTGCGAGGCCATTCTAGCCTAGAAATATAGCTGGTCAATTCACCAATGCCACCAAGATGTCGTACTACTTTTCGTTTTGTATCATCAACTAACAGTGTTTTTATATCTTCTTCAGAAATGTAGAAAAAATGAGTTAAATAAGAATAACTATAATTAAAAGGACTCAGTTGATGACGAAATTTATTTATTATTTTAAATTCTTTGGGGTCAACTATCGTTTCGGTTGCTTGTATTTCATTTCTTCTACCAATAAATGTTGTTCTAGTAAGTGGACGAATATGTTTGAGCAACGATGTACGGCAATCTGCTTTGAATGCCTCTGATCTAAAATCTACAGTCACAAGGTTTTCTTGAAACGCTTTAATTTTCTCTAGGCATTTAATTGCTCTAGGGGAGTTTAAATGAAGACTATTTAAATGTGTAATTAATCCATTAAGTCTTGCTTTATAATTAGCTTCAGCTTTCTCATATCCCCGATAATAAATAACTCGATAAACACCAAAATAGAAAGGTGGGGTATTAATTTTACTATTGAATTTGGCTTCAAATAAATCATTCCAATCTATATTTAACGTTTTCAATAAAGACATTAAGTCCTCTAACTTACTATTCATCCTTTGCTTTTTTCATTTCATTAAGTTCTTTGAAAAGTTGTTCTTGATTTCCTAAATGTAGGTTTATTTTTGATATTCCTATTAATTGGATTTAAATATCTTTCATCTTGCTGCAAATAACTAATGTACGTTTAATACAATGCCTCTTCATTGAATACCGGCTACTTTTTTAAAAAATTTCTTAATCAGTTTAAAAAATAATATTAACTTAGGTCTTGAACTTGATTTTGGGAGTATTATATTTAGTTGAAAAATCAATTAATACTCTTTAGAATAATTAAATATTAAACCGCGGAATCTGAAAAGCGAATAGAGTAGGAAAACTTAACTTTTATAATACTATGAAAAACAAATTAACCCAACTTGCGAAGGGTATTTACAATGTCAAGACTTGGCGTTGGACTGTCTTGGTAATGATTGCAGTGCTATTTAGTGGCGCGGTGTATTACGCCTTCAATTTCTTTGAAACAAGTCGTCCCCATGTCACCATAAGCAAGAAAGAACTCAAAAAAGGAAAAGTCAATAAGGACCTTGCTCAAAGCGATGAGGTGGAAAACGAGGCCACAGAGGCGGATTTCGATACTAAATATAAGGCCTTAGCTAAAAAAATTCCCAAAGCAGAATGGAAAATGATCCAGCGAGAATTAACTGATGCTGAATACGCGGTGGAGTATGATAAATACTTAAAAGCGAAAGATAGTAGAATGAATTTGCTAGTTGAGTACATGAGGTACGGCGCAACACCTCCAGATTTCCTTTATTCAGATCCAGGTGAACCAACACGCATAAAAACATTCCCTTACTCTATGAAAGGGTTCATGGATGCCATCCTTAAGGGGTACGATACAGATACTACGGATTTTGATGCGCAAATTACAGTTGTAGACAAGATCGACCATTTCATTGCAATGACTGATAAAAAAGGGTTGGATACCTTATTGGTGGACAAGTTCAAAAGTGTATTGGTAAACAGTAAAGATTTATCAATTGAAGAAATGATGGCGGTAGAGAAATTGCATAAAAGTATTACAAAAACGCCATTGGTATTTAGCTTAACTGCTCCAAATTCAGTTCAAGAACGTCAATCAGAATTGTTTAAAATGTATGAAGCAGCAGCAAACGGTGAATTGACTGAAGCTCGCTTCACACAGTTGGATGCCCTGGTTGCTCATCTTAAAACGAAAAAAATAAAAGATACCGTGGTGGTCTTGAATGTTTTAGTAAGTGCAATGAAAACAGATTTCACGAAGTACCAAGAGGAAGATGAGTCGATGGACGAACTGCAAATGCAATGCATCGACGACTTTTTTATGAGTGGGAAAATTGACTTTACGAAAGATGACATTGTAAGTAAATACGAGAAATACACGGACCTTTTCGGAAAGAAGCTTGAAGCTGCCAATCTAGAGAAAAAAGCACGTGAAATTCTACGTAAAGAAAATAGAAAATGTGCTGGTGAATGGGTGTTTAACGGCTTGTTATTCTCATTTATCGGAGTGATCATTGTTTTCTTAGCAAAATTGAATTCGAGATTAAAAACTAATAATACCATATAATTATGAAACGATTATTGATAATGACATTGTGCATCGCAGCTATGGGTTTAAGCTCTTGTGATGACAAAACGCGCTTAGATGAAATTAAAGCGGAGTTAAAAGAAAAACAAAAAAAAGCAGAAAAATCAGATGAAGAAGAAAAGCCAAAAGTGAGCATTTCCGCACCATCTCAAAATGAACCACCGGCACCTGTAGAAGCTGTGGAAATGGAAGGAGATGCCTCTGGATATGATGCCACAGGTGAATACGGTGATGATTATTCGGGCGATTCATATGAAGATTCTGAATATAGCGGTGATTAAGGATACTGATCAGTGTTAATATTTATTTCCAAGCCCTGAAGAGTCAACTCTTTAGGGCTTGTTGTTTTACCTAATGGCTCTTTCACGAAGTGCAGTAAGATCAGGTTTCTCACCCCTAATTGCAATTGTTTAAACCAAAAAAAGGAAACATTTCTGTTTCCTTTTTTTTTAATCGTGGAGTCGGAGGGGTTCACCGAAAGTTATTTTCTACATTCATCCTTCACTTGAAAATATACATCGGCATAGACTTCTCACCCCTCATTAAAATTATTTGAAACAAAAAAAGGAA
>JBIIOQ010000006.1:0-112557 GCA_044336865.1 Crocinitomicaceae bacterium
CAACGATTCAAGACCCGCAAAACTTAACTTCAGGCACCTACACGGTAACGGTTACTGATGCGAATGGATGTACCGCCACGACTAGTGCAACGATTACTCAACCACAAGCAGCAATAGCTCTTAGTACAACTCAAGTGAATGTGCTTTGTAATGGAAACAATACCGGCTCAATTAACTTAACAGTTACCGGAGGAACTGCTCCATATACTTATTCTTGGTCCAATAACGCTACCATCCAAGATCCATTAACTCTAGTAGCGGGAACTTACACAGTAACGGTTACTGACGCGAATGGATGTACAGCCACTACCAGTGCAACGCTTACTGAACCTGGATCACTAGCCCTAAGTACAACACAAGTGAATGTGCTTTGTAATGGAAACAACACAGGCTCAATTAACTTAACGGTGACTGGAGGAACTGCTCCATATACCTATGCTTGGTCGAATAACGCTACCATCCAAGATCCATTAAGTCTAGTAGCAGGCACTTATTCCGTAACGGTTACCGATGCGAATGGATGTACCGCCACTACTAGTGCAACGATTACTCAACCAGTAGCAGCACTAGCCCTAAGCACGACTCAAGTAAATGTGCTTTGTTATGGTAATAGTTCCGGGGCAGTAAACTTAACCGTTACTGGAGGTACAGGGCCTTATTCATACTTGTGGTCAACTAATGGAACGGTTGAGGACCCAACAAATATGCCTGCAGGTTCATATAGTGTTTCTGTTACGGATTTAAATGGTTGCATAGCAACAACAAGCGTGAGTATTAGTCAACCTTTGCTTGGAATGGTATTGTCTTCTACCCAAGTTAATATATTATGTAATGGAAACAACACCGGGTCAATTGACTTAACAGTGACCGGGGGAACCACCCCTTATACTTATTTATGGTCCAATGGGTCTACGCTTCAAGACCCACAAAACATCCCCTCGGGGGTATATTCTGTAACCGTTACAGACGCCAGCAATTGTACATCTACTACCAGTGCAACAATCACTCAACCACAAGCAGCACTAGCTCTAAGTACGACTCAAGTCAACGTGCTTTGTAATGGAAACAATACAGGCTCAATAGACTTAACGGTGATTGGTGGCACTGCTCCATATACCTATGCATGGTCCAATAACGCAACGATTCAAGACCCGCAAAACTTAACTTCAGGCACCTACACGGTAACGGTTACTGACGCGAACGGATGTACATCTACTACCAGTGCAACGATTACTCAACCACAAGCAGCACTAGCCCTAAGCACGACTCAAGTGAATGTGCTTTGTAATGGAAACAACACCGGCTCAATTAACTTAACAGTGACAGGAGGCACTGCTCCATATACCTATGCTTGGTCCAATAACGCAACGATTCAAGATCCACAAAACTTAACCTCAGGCACCTACATGGTAACGGTTACTGATGCGAACGGATGTACAGCCACTACCAGTGCAACGATTACTCAACCACAAGCAGCACTAGCTTTAAGTACGACTCAAGTGAATGTGCTTTGTAATGGAAACAACACCGGCTCAATTAACTTAACAGTTACCGGAGGAACTGCTCCATATACTTATGCTTGGTCGAATAACGCAACGATTCAAGACCCACAAAGCTTAACTTCAGGCACCTACACGGTAACGGTTACTGACGCGAATGGATGTACCGCCACTACTAGTGCAACGATTACTCAACCACAAGCAGCACTAGCCCTAAGTACGACTCAAGTGAACGTACTTTGTAATGGAAACAACACAGGCTCAATTAACTTAACAGTTACCGGAGGCACAGCGCCATATACCTATGCATGGTCAAATAATGCAACGATCCAAGACCCAACAACTCTAGTAGTAGGAACTTATTCAGTAACAGTTACTGATGCGAACGGATGTACAGCTACAACTAGTGCAACGATTACTCAACCACAAGCGGCATTAGCTCTAAGTACGACTCAAGTGAATGTACTTTGTAATGGAAACAACACTGGCTCAATTAACTTAACAGTTGCTGGAGGTACAGCTCCATATACCTATGTTTGGTCCAATAACGCAACGATTCAAGATCCATTAACTCTAGTAGCAGGAACTTACACGGTAACGGTTACTGACGCGAACGGATGTACCGCCACTACAAGTGCAACGATTATTCAACCACAAGCGGCAATAGCTCTAAGTACGACTCAAGTGAATGTACTTTGTAATGGAAACAACACAGGTTCAATTAACTTAACGGTGACTGGCGGCACAGCTCCATATACCTATGCTTGGTCTAATAACGCAACGATTCAAGACCCAACAACTCTAGTAGCAGGAACTTATTCAGTAACGGTTACTGACGCGAATGGATGTACCGCCACTACTAGTGCAACGATTACTCAACCTCAAGCAGCACTAGCTTTAAGTACCACCCAAGTGAATGTACTTTGTAATGGAAATAACACCGGCTCAATTAACTTAACGGTGACTGGCGGCACAGCTCCATATACCTATGCTTGGTCCAATAACGCAACGATTCAAGACCCATTAACTCTAGTAGCGGGAACTTATTCAGTAACGGTTACTGACGCGAATGGATGTACAGCTACAACTAGTGCAACGATTACTCAACCAGCTGCGGCATTGGCTCTAAGTACAACACAAGTGAATGTACTTTGTAATGGAAACAACACCGGCTCAATTAACTTAACAGTTACTGGCGGAACTGCTCCATATACCTATGCTTGGTCCAATAACGCAACTATCCAAGACCCATTAACTCTAGTAGCAGGAACTTACACAGTAACGGTTACTGACGCGAATGGATGTACATCCACTACCAGTGCAACGATTACTCAACCAGCAGCAGCACTAGCTTTAAGTACGACTCAAGTGAATGTGCTTTGTAATGGAAACAACACCGGCTCAATTAACTTAACAGTGACAGGAGGCACTGCTCCATATACCTATGCTTGGTCCAATAACGCAACGATTCAAGATCCACAAAACTTAACCTCAGGCACCTACACGGTAACGGTTACTGATGCGAACGGATGTACAGCCACTACCAGTGCAACGATAACTCAACCACAAGCACCACTAGCTCTAAGTACAACACAAGTGAATGTACTTTGTAATGGAAACAACACGGGCTCAATTAACTTAACAGTTACTGGAGGAACTGGACCATATACTTATGCTTGGTCCAATAACGCTACAGTCCAAGACCCATTAACTCTAGTAGCAGGAACTTATTCCGTAACGGTTACCGATGCGAATGGATGTACCGCTACTACTAGTGCAACGATTACTCAACCTCAGTCTGCCCTTACGGTCACTACTCAAACACAAAATATTATCTGCCCGAATGGAACGGGATCTATTAATTCAATACCAGCCGGCGGCGTTTCACCTTATACTTATTCTTGGACTAATCAGGCAACCACTCAAAATATAAATGGATTGCAAGTTGGTATTTACACGGTTACTGTAAATGATTTTAACGGATGTCAAGCCAATGCTTCTGGCACAATTGGATTATCGCTAAGTCCTTTTCCGGTTCAGATTTTAAATTTGACAGGAACAACAATTTTAACATGTTCAACACCAAGTATTACACTTCAGGCCACTGGCGGAGTTTCTTATTTATGGTCTGCCGGTTCAAATAATACGAATGATACCAATACGGTTAACGCTCCAGGTAATTACATTGTAAATTTGATCGATCCAAATGGATGTCCTATTTCTCAGAATATTACTATTACTCAAAATATTTCACCTCCGGTGATAACGTTTATTAACTCGCCTAACACGAACATTTTAGATTGCAACACTTCGAGTATAAATATTATAGCTGGAGGCGGGGTCTCTTATGAGTGGATGAATACTTTAGGGACGACACAATCCCTTACGGTAAGCGCCCCTGGTAATTATGGCGTTTATGTTACTGGGGCAAACGGATGTCTTGATACAGGTTATGTAAATATCACCCAAGCACCAGCCCCACAGATTACCGCTAACGACACCACTATATGCTCTGGACAAACAGCCATCTTAATCCCAACCTATTCTCCTGCGGGAGGAACTTACACTTGGTCTACTGGTCCAAGTTCTTCTTCTCTTGCGGTCACACCCACGATTACAACGCTATACGGTTTAACTTATACGTGGAACGGATGCTCGGTTCAAGAGGACATTACAGTTACAGTTATTCAAACTCCTTCCATTAATATATCTAACCCAACTATTTGTATGGGAGATAGTACAACAATAACAGCAATTCCAGACATTTTAGGAGGGGCCTTTTTGTGGAATAATGGTGCCACTACCAACACCCTAATTGTTAACCCATCAATAAACACACAGTATAACGTTCAGTATGTGGTAAATGGCTGTTCTGCTTCTGCCACTAGCGCTGTGACGGTGAATCCAATACCAACAGTTTCAGTTAATCCAACGACAGTTTGTCAAGGTTTAGCAGCGACCTTAACTGCCGCGTCAAATTTACCTGGAGGAACTTATTTGTGGTCACAGGGAGGAACAACATCCTCCATAATAGAGTCCCCTCAGACAACGACTTCATATTCCGTGATTTATTCTTTGAACGGATGTTCTAGCGCTCAAGCCAGTGCTATTGTAACAGTCAATCCTTTACCACAAGTGATTTTAATAGCGGATACTACAACCGGCTGCGTTCCTGCCACCATTAACTTTCAGGCGAACACTACGGGACAACAGGCCATTTACACTTGGAGTTCAAATGGAGCGGCAAATCAATTTGGGCAATCTGTTAGCATGACATTTGTTAGTGGAGGTTGTTATGACGTTACATTAAGCGCTACAATGAATGGCTGTTCAAATAGCACAACTTCTGCCAACTATATTTGTGTTCAAGACATGCCTTTGGCATCATTCGGTTCATCTGTTGATGCCATTACAGAGTCGCCACAAACGGTAAGCTTTTTTAATGAAAGTATAGGTGCTTCTAGTTACATTTGGAACTTTGGAAATGGATCTTTGTCTAATGAACTCAATCCTATACAAACCTTCAATGCAAGTTCATCCGAGGTGAACGTAATTCTATATGCTTATACTTCCATGGGTTGTATGGATAGTGTTTCTAGGTTGTTTGAAATAAACCCGGGAGAAATATATTATATTCCAAATACTTTTACTCCAGACGGAGACAAGCACAATCAAACATTTAAACCCATATTTACATCGGGGATTGATTTTTATAATTACAGTATGTTAATTTACAATCGTTGGGGAATGGTTGTTTTCGAAACCCATGATGTAGAGGTAGGTTGGGATGGATCATTCGGTAATCAAGGTCTGGACGTACAGTCAGGGGTCTATACCTATTCTATTAGTATAAAAATACCAGAAACAGACGAACGAAAGATTATTGCAGGCCACGTTAATTTATTAAGGTAGACGATTCAATTTTGAACGCGCGCTATTCAAACTATAATAAATATTATATATGATAAAAACACTTACGCTTTTCATACTAGTAACATTTTCCTTAGTAGCGCCATATATTCAATCGCAAACCGTTCAATTTAATTATACAGGAAGCATGCAATCATGGGTGGTTCCCCCTTGTGTTTATTCTATCAATGTAGTAATTGCTGGAGCAAAGGGGGGCGGCACAAATGGTGGAAATGGCGCTAGAATTACCGCAAACATAGCTGTTACCCCTGGGCAAACCCTCTATATTTATTGTGGTGGTATGGGTAATCTAGGAAGTAATTCAGGAGGTTGGAATGGAGGTGGAACTGGACACAATGCTTCGGGAAATTATTCCTCTTGGGGTGGCGGCGGCGCTAGTGATATTCGAATCAACGGTACAGCATTGCTTAATAGAGTAATTGTTGCTGGTGGAGGAGGCGGTCGAAGCGGGGGGTCATCCCCTGTATGTGGCGCCGTAGCTAATTGTAACAATGGTGGACAAGGGTGTAATACTTTTGGCACTGGAGGTGGGGGTGGTACACAGACCGCAGGCGGTAATGGAGGGACACCATGGGCAGGCGTGCCTCCAGGCGGAAGTGCGGGTTCTCTGGGACAGGGAGGACAAGGCGGATTTTGGCAAACGGCTTCTGGTGGTGGTGGTGGTGGTGGCTTTTATGGCGGCGGTGGCGGTGGAAATGATGGTTGTTGCACCGGCGGAAATGGCGGTGGCGGTGGCGGAAGCGGATCTTCATTAGTGCCCGCTGGCGGATCTTGTTTAGCCGGAAACAATAATAACCATGGTTATGTTACCATTACTTATTCAGGAGGAGGTGCAGTGGTTACAGCAACAAATAATGGTCCTATTTGCTCTGGAGGAACCCTTCAATTGGGCACGACCTCTATGGGAACTTACAGCTGGACTGGTCCGAATGGTTTCACATCAACATCCCAAAACCCAGCCATTACAAACGTTACATCAGCCAATGCTGGAACCTATTCAGTAACCGTAAATATGGGTGCATGCATCGGTACCGCTACAACTACCGTAGTCATCAACCCCTCTCCTGTTGTCACAACAACAGGATCTGTAATTTGTGCAGGTAATCCGGGCACTGTAACCGCCTCTGTTACGCCTTCCATGCCAGGAACTTATGCGTGGAATACTGGCGCCTCGGGAAGTACATTAACTGCAAGTCCCAATTCAACTACTCTTTATACTGTTACTTTTACCCCGACAGGAGGTTGTCCAGGCACCTCAACCGCAGCCATTACGGTAAATCCGACACCTGTAATCACAGTTTTAGGAACGTCTATTTGTAGTGGTCAATCAGCTACTCTTACCGCTTCTGCTTCTGTTACTGGCGGAACTTTTACATGGAATCCAGGAGGCTTAACTGGTAATAGTATTGTGGTCAGCCCGAACAGTTCAACCACCTATGTGGTTAGCTATTCCTTACCGACTGGTTGTACTGCATCCAATGCGAATGCCACTGTAGTTGTCAATCCTTCGTCTACACTATCTGTCAATAATGCAACGATTTGCTTTGGGCAACCTGCCACATTAACGGCCGTTCCCTCGGTTCCAGGAGGCACGTTCTCTTGGAGTAATAATGCCACTGGTTCGAGTATAAATCCATTTCCATCAACAACCACGAGTTATACGGTCACTTATACTACCACTGCCGGTTGTACTGCTCCCAGTGCCACCGCAACTGTTACCGTGAACCCAACCCCTGTTATCACCTCAACAAGTGCTACAATATGTGCTGGACAGAGCGCAACTCTCAGTGCTAATACCAATACCCAAGGTGGTGTTTTCACTTGGAATCCAGGTAATATTACTGGGGCAACAATAACTGTAAGCCCTCAAACCACCACTAGCTACAGCTTGACCTATTTGTCAGGCGCTGGTTGTACATCAAATACAGCCACCGGCACAGTTACCGTTGATCCTTTAGCGACAGTGACGGTAAACAACCAAACCATTTGCGATGGAAATGCCGCCACATTAACAGCAACACCCAGTATTCCAGGTGGGACTTTTCTATGGAGCAACAATGCTACAAGCGCCTCGATCACTATAAATCCAACTATCAACACGACCTACAGTGTTGTATATACGTCAAGTTCAGGTTGTGTTAGTCCCACTGCATCTGGAACCGTTACCGTAAATCCAACACCTTTAGTTACTGTAAGTTTAGATACCATCTGTGTTGGTCAGACCGGAACGATAACAGCTACATCTTCTCTGCCGAATGGGACTTTCGCTTGGAATCCTGGTAATTTTTCTACGGCCACGATTCAAGATAGCCCGAATCAAACAACTGTCTATACTGTAATTTTTACCTCAAATCTGAATTGTCCGAGTGCACCCGCCACAGGCACCATTTTGGTGAATCCTAACCCGAGCATTAATGTTTCCAATGCAGCCATGTGTTCTGGTCAAACGGTATCGGTTACGGCCTCTTCATCAATTCAAGGTGGTGTATTTACATGGAATCCGGGAAATGTTACGGGTCCAACCCTAACAGCTTCACCCACAGCAACTACCACATGGACGGTGAGTTACTCGGCAGCTACTGGCTGTTCGGCGAGCGCTCAAAATGTAACGGTAACTGTAAATGGAATTCCCACATTGACCATACCAAATACAACCATTTGTGTAGGGCAAACAGCTACACTCACGGCCACCCCAAGTATTGCGGGAGGAACTTTTGCTTGGTCTCCAGGTGGAGGGACGTCGAGCTCAGTAAGTAGTACTCCGAATACAACGACCACCTATAACTTAGTTTATACATCTCCCGCCGGATGCGTAAGTGCTAGCACTTCTGCCAGTATGATAGTCAATCCTCTCCCTTTAATTACAGTTGGAAATGCAACGATTTGTAATGGCCAATCAGCCACTATAAATTCAACGACTAGCATCACCGGGGGAACCTACGCCTGGTCCAATAATATGACAACTGCTAACATTACAGTTTCTCCGAGCTCAACGACCACCTACACTTTAAATTACACTGCCCCAACAGGTTGTCAAAGTAATTCAGCCGTCGCTACAGTAACCGTTAATGGTGTTCCAACCATCAGTATTGTAAATGATACCATTTGCAATGGTCAAACAGGAACACTGAGTTCTATTGTATCTATTGCCGGAGGCACCTATGCTTGGTCGCCGGGAAATCAAACATCATCCAATTTAACAGCTTCGCCGACTGCAAATACCACGTATACGTTGAGCTACTCGAGTTCCGCAGGATGTTCAGGTGCAAGTGCCACGGGAACCATTTTTGTAAATCCCGTTCCCATCTTAAGTACGACACTTTCGGCGCCTTCTATTTGCAGTGGTGACGCGGTCTCTATAGGTTTGGTGAGTAGTGTGCCCAATTCAACCATATCATGGACTAATACCCAATCCAATGTTACGGGTTCTAATCCCGGAACTGGCACAAACATCAATGATGTTATCACCTCTTCAAGTACAGCGACTGGTACGGTCTCATACACCATTACCGCGAGTGCGAATAACTGCAGTAGTCCGTCTCAAAATATTAGCATAACCGTATACCCCATTCCGAACGTACTGATTGCCAATGATACTATTTGTAATGGTAGCCAGGCTACTCTCACCGCGGTTCCGGATGTAACTGGAGGCACCTATATTTGGTCGGCTAACGCCCAAACGACCGCAAGTATTAATGTGTCACCCAATCAAACCACTCTTTACAATGTACTTTACGACTACATGGGCTGCATCAATACAGCAAGCGCTTCGGTTGTGGTCAATCCCATTCCAACCGTTTCCCTTAATTCAGGAAATATTTGTTTGGGCGACTCTTTATTCGTTACGGCATCACCTAATTTAAATGGAGGAGTGTACACGTGGACCCCAGGCGGTATAGGCCCTCAAACCATCATGGCTAACCCATCGAGTACTACAGCCATTTCTGTTACCTACACCCTAAATAATTGTACGAGTCCATCCGCGACTTCAAACATTACGGTAACCCCAATACCTACTGTATTCATTGATGACACCACTATTTGTAACGGTCAGCAAGCAAGCATGACAGCTTTGGTGAGTCAAAGCGGTGGAACTTTTGATTGGAGTCCTGGTGGCATTGGGCTTCAAACAGCTTTTTTAAGCCCCAACCAAAACACAAGTATCTCTGTCACCTACACCTTAAACGGATGTGTTAGCAATGCATCTACGGCAATGGCTTATGTCAATCCAATGCCTGTTTCAGCCATTTTAAGTCCGATTCAGTCAGGATGCACTCCCTTCAATTACTTGTTTAGTGCAGACACCACTCAAGCTTACAGTAATTACACTTGGGTTTTATCCAATGGAACCACTTTTTCAGGAAGCACAATCAGCGGAACCTCACTTGCTGGTGGCTGTTTGGACATTAGCTTAACCAACACCCTAAATGGATGCGCAACAACCCTAAATTTACTAGACTACCTTTGCTCCGAAAATCCACCCATTGCCTCTTTTGATGCCAGTGTAAATACCTTTAGTGAGCCCGTACAAAGTATAAATTTTACCAATAGTTCTATTGGTGCGAGCACCTATTCGTGGAATTTCGGTGATGGGGGAACAAGCAATGAGGATTCCCCAATTCACACGTTTAATTCAAACAACAACGGCCAAACGATTTACTTAACTGCTATTAGTCCACTCGGCTGTACAGACAGCACGAGCCTACTTATTCCATTTCAGGAAGGGTTAATTTACTTTATACCCAACACCTTTACGCCAGACGGGGATAAATACAATCAAACATTTAAACCTGTATTTACTTCTGGAATTGACTATCAAAATTATAGCATGTTAATTTACAACCGATGGGGAGAAGTGATATTTGAAACCCATAATTTAGATGTTGGTTGGGATGGCTCATATGGAACAGAGGGATTAGATGTATCTACAGGCGTTTACACCTACTACATAATTGTTAAAGTGCCAACAGCCGATGAACGAATAGTTATTACTGGTCATATAAATTTATTAAAATAATAAAGCAACCAGTATTATTTCATGACGTTTTTGTTAAATTTGCAGTCAATAATATGATGAAAAGACTACTTACAACAACGCTTCTCTTTTTTGTTTTGGGCTATGGGCAAGTTTTGGCCCAATGTTGCTGTGCCACTAATTTAGGGACATTTAGTCCCAATTTAACTTGGCAATACCTTGCTCCAAGTTGTCACGGTTACTATTCATTTCAAACAGTTGCTGGGTGTTCGTATGAATTTACGTATTGTAATCAATATGCACCAAGTGCCTATTATTCAGGAGATCCTTATTTAACCATTAATACCGCACCAACAAGTGGAGGGGTTATTGCTAATGACGATTTTTGCGGATTAGGTTCTTACATTTTTTGGACTGCCCCTTCATCGGGCACGTATTATTTACAGATTGGAAGTTGGGCTCAAGGTGGAACATGCGCCTGCGGTTTAAATCGAAATATGGGTTACCGTTCCACGAATTGCTCAGGTGGCTTGACAAGTCCCTCGGGGATTACGGCTTCTGCTTCTTCTATTTGCCCTGGACAAAGCACTACCTTAACGGCACAAGGTGTTGTTGGAACCGCCTATTGGTTTACAGGTGGATGTAACACCGTAGGTCAGATAGCAACAGGAAACAGTATTACCGTTTCACCTACAGTTACCACTACTTATTACGTTAGGAATTTTAGTAATAACCAATGGAGTTCCAATTGTGCTTCAATAACGGTAACAGTTGGACAGCCTGCAGCTAGCCCAACCGTAACTGGAAATTTAAACTTGTGCGGGTCAGGAACAAGCGTATTAACAGCAAGCGGTTCTGGCGCATACACCTGGTTTGCCAACTCAAATGGAACCAATCAGTTGTCTACAAATGCAACCTATACTACTCCGATTATAAATCAAACAACTACTTATTATGTTCAAGGCGGAGCGGCAGGTGTTCCTCCAGGAACACAAACTTTCAGTTATACAGGGAGCATTCAAAACTGGACCGTTCCTACAGGAGTTACGTCCCTTTCCTTCACCGCAGAGGGCGCTCAGGGTGGCTCGGGCACAGCGGGTTATGGTGTTGGGGGCTTAGGTGGCCGAGTTCAAGGCTCGCTATCAGTAACCCCAGGACAAGCCTTAAGTATTTATGTGGGTCAGATGCCTTTGTCTAATATTGGTGGTTTTAACGGTGGTGGAAATGGGGCGAACAATACCTATGGTAGGGGCGGCGGTGGAGCAACTGATATCCGCATAGGAGGAGTTGCTTTAGCCAACAGGGTTGTGGTAGCGGCTGGCGGTGGCGGAGGTGGAACCAACTGTTTTTCAGCGGGTCAAAATTCTGGAGGTGTCGGAGGCGGTGCTACGGGAGGAAATGGTTATCAATGTAATCAACAAACGAATTATGTTGGTTTTGGTGGCTCACAAACTGCAGGGGGAATCAACTTAGGTGGTTTGGGACAGACCGGGGGATTAGGTCAAGGAGGAAATGGAGGAACTACTTATGGCGGCGGTGGCGGTGGCGGATATTACGGCGGTGGCGGTGGAAGTTATGGCGGTGGCGGTGGCGGTTCATCTTATGCATTAGCAACGGTTGTATCCAATTCTATTGTTACTTCTGGCGTAAGAACCGGTAATGGTCAATTAACCATTAGTTGGTCAGGAGCAGGATGTCCCTCTTTATTGGTTCCTGTTACGGTTACAATTAATCCAGCGCCAATTTTAAGCGTAAACAATTCCACAATTTGTGCGGGCCAATCTGCTACTTTAACAGCCACAGCTTCTATTCAAGGTGGTACATTTACTTGGTCCCCAGGGGGCGCCACAGGAACTTCTATTGTGGTAAATCCCACGACGACGACACAATATACTGCCTCTTATTCTACTTCGGGCTGCCCCACAACATCTGCGACAGGAACCGTTACAGTTAACTCAAATCCATTAGCACCAATTGCAAGTAATGTAAGTTTGTGTGGTCCGGGTTCAACTACATTAACAGCTTCAGGTGGACAAAACAATAGTTATAGTTGGTTTTCAAACCCTAATGGCACAGGCCAATTGGCGACTACAGCAACTTATACTACACCAACCTTGCAAACGTCATCGGTATATTATTTACAAGCAACAAGTGCTCAAAATTGTGTGTCGCCATTAACCACTGTTACTGTTACTATTAACCCAATTCCTATTGTTAGTGTTAACAGTGTGACTGTATGCGCAGGGCAAGTTGCGAATTTAACGGCTACATCCACGGTTCCAAACGGCACTTTTACATGGTCACCAGGCGGTAATACAGGTAATAGTATTTCAGTTACGCCAAATACCACTACTACATACACTGCTAGTTATTTAGTTTCTGGCTGCCCATCTGTTTCGGGCACTGGCACAGTGACAGTAAATCCACTGCAACCTATAACCGGAAACCTAACGGCATGTTTAGGATTAAACTCCCAGTTGGCAAACGTAGTAGCGCCAGGAACATGGTCAAGTTCGAATCTTGGGGTAGCGACCATCTCTTCAAATGGATTGGTAGCAGGCGTTTCTGCAGGAACGTCCACCATTACTTATAATGCCAGCAATGGCTGCAGCACAACAGCACAATTTACGGTATATCCTCAACCAATTTTAACGGCGACCCCAAGCAATGTGCTTTGTTTTGGGGGATCTGGATCTGTTGTTTTAAATGCCACTGGCGCGAATGCCCCTTATACTTATGGAGGCTCTCCAACCCAAAACTTATCACCAGGAACTTATACTTACACTGCGACGAGTACTAATGGATGTGTTTCAGCACCGGTTTCAATTACAATTACACAGCCTCAGGCGGGTTTAATCCTTTCGAATACCCAAGTGAATGTGTTGTGCTTTGGAAACAACACTGGATCTATTGATTTAACAGTTACTGGTGGTACCGCTCCATATACCTACGCTTGGTCTAATAATACAACGGCTCAAGATCCTTCAAACTTAATAGCGGGGGCATATACCGTAACGGTTACCGATGCCAATGGTTGTGCCGCAACAGCAACGGTTACAATCACACAACCAGCCTCTGCCTTAGTAGCAACGACTACTCAGGTAATGATTGCTTGTTTTGGCGGCAGCACGGGAAGTGTAAACATGACCCCAACAGGTGGAACCGCTCCTTATACTTATGTTTGGACAGGAGGATCAACAGCTCAAAGTGCTATTGGTGTTCCAGCTGGCACCTATACAGTAGTTGTGACAGATGCGAATGGTTGTACAACAACAATAAGCGCTACGATCACTCAGCCTCAAGCTCCTCTGAGCTTAGCAACGACACAGGTAAATGTGTTGTGTTTTGGAAATAGTACGGGATCAATCGACCTTAGCCCATCGGGCGGCACACCTGGTTATACATATGCATGGTCAAACAATTCAACGATTCAGGACCCACTTAATTTAATAGCGGGAACCTATACAGTAGTTGTAACAGATGCGAATGGTTGCATAGATACAACTGGCGTTATCATTACTCAGCCACAATCGGGCCTATCTTTATCCAGCACTCAGGTGAATGTATTGTGCTTTGGAAATAATACTGGAGCTATCAATTTAACAGTTACTGGCGGTACCGCTCCATACACCTACGCTTGGTCTAATAATACAACGGCTCAAGATCCTTCAAACCTAATTGCAGGGGTGTATACTGTAACAGTAACCGATGCCAACAATTGTACTGCCACACTAAGCATCACCATCACGCAGCCTACTACTGCAGTATCTATTTCAACAACTGTTCAAAACATCTTGTGCTTAAATGGCACAGGATCGATAAATTCCAGTCCAGCGGGTGGGGTTTCTCCTTATACCTACAGTTGGAATAATCAAGCTATAACCCAGAACATAACCAATCTTCAGGCGGGTAACTATACGGTGACAGTGACCGATGCTAATGGTTGTACGGCCAATGCAGTTGGTGTAGTGGCTATTACCTTGAGTACTGTTCCGGTTCAAATAAATAATTCAACGGGAACTAATGTGCTGACCTGTACCACCCCTGCTATTAGCTTGCAAGCAACGGGGGGCGTTACCTATACTTGGACAGGTGGTCAAACACCAAATGCTGCTAATAATGTGATTACGATTCCAGGTTCTTATACCGTAAATATGATTGACCCCAATGGCTGTCCTGTTTCTCAATCAATTGTTATTACACAAAATATAACACCACCAACTTCAGGAATTACCAATTCTACAGGATCTACCATCATTGATTGTAATGCTCCGGCTATTAATTTATTAGCTACAGGCGGAGGGACTTATCAGTGGAATAATGGTTTGGGGACTAATGCTGCCCAAAGCATAAGTCAAGCGGGAAGTTTTACCGTAGTGGTTACGGCCGCAAATGGGTGCTTGGATTCTTCAACTGTAGTATTAACAGTGGCTCCCGTTCCTTTGGTTACTGGAATAGATACAACTATTTGTTCAGGGCAGTCTGTTCTTATCACACCTGTTTATTACCCTACGGGTGGGCAAGTAATTTGGACTAACGGCCAAACCACCCCAAATTTAACAGTTACACCTACAAGCACTACCATGTATAGCGTATTGTACACATGGAATGGATGTACTGCAACGGAGGACATCATTGTTACCGTTAATCCGACTCCAACATTAAGCGTTACAAGTTCCAGTATTTGTTTTGGAGACACAACTGCTGTTGTGGCTCAAGCTAATTTAGCCAATGGTGTTTACAATTGGATCTCGCTGAATCAGACTGGTCCGAATTTAACGGTATTCCCTACCCAAACTACTAGTTATACCGCAACGTATACCCTTAATGGTTGCACGAGTGCTCAGGCAACCGGAACGGTAACAGTAAATCCGCTTCCAATAGTAAGCGTGGCTGATATGACGATTTGCCAAGGCCAGCCTGGAACATTGAGTGCAATCGTCAATCCAGCAGGAGGAAATTTTGCTTGGTCTCAGGGCGGAACCTCAGCAACGATTACTGAGACGCCTAGCAGCACGTCTGTTTACAATTTAACTTATACAGCAAATGGTTGTGTAGGAAATGCTGTAAGCGCTTCTATCATTGTTTTACCCTTGCCTCTTGCCTCATTCAGCGTGAATAACACCAGCGGGTGTGTTCCTGTTACGGTGAGCCTTTTAGCAGATACCATCGGTCAAAATGCTACTTACGCATGGACATCTACTGGCGCCGGATCTCAAATTGGCGCAAATCCACAGATGACGTTTGTAAATGGAGGGTGTTACGACGTCACCCTAATCGCCACCTTAAATGGTTGTTCCAATTCAACAACCTCTGCATCTTTAATTTGCGTTCAAAATTATCCTGTTGCTAACTTTTACACTTCTCCGGGATCATTTTCACAGAACAACCAAACATTGAGTTTTATAAATACAAGCATTGGAGCAAGTGGCTACATTTGGAATTTTGGCGATGGAAGTTTATCCAATGAGGAAAATCCAAATCATTACTTTCAAGGTATTACCGGTGATGAAACCATTACTTTATTAGCCTCGACATCTATGGGGTGCATGGACAGTATTTCAATAGAAATCCCTGCTAATTTGGGCGAAATCTATTACATCCCCAATACTTTTACGCCTGATGGTGACAAGTATAATCAGGTGTTTAAGCCGGTATTTACGTCTGGTTTTTCAATTGATGGATATGAAATGTTGATATATAACCGTTGGGGCGAGCTTCTTTTTGAATCTCATAACCCTTATGCGGGGTGGGATGGTTCTTATGGACTAGAGGGCTTAGACTGTTCTACTGGAACATATAGTTATAAGATAAACATTAAATTGCAAGATAAAGAAGAAGTGCTTATTATAATGGGCCACGTTAATTTATTAAGGTAGTAACTTCGGCAACCTAAGGTTTAATTTTGCGTATTGTGAACCGTTAGTGTATTTTTGTAAACATGAATGTATTTAGTATGAATTTCAAAAAAGTAATTTTTTTAGCTTTTATTTTATTTGCCGCAACGCGGAGCTTTTCACAAACTCAAATTTCTGTAGGGACACAAGTAAATACTTTTACCTCCATGATCAGGGGGTATCACTTTACCGCTCCGGCAAATTTTACTATTTGTGGATTAGAAGTGCCAACCAATGCTAGCCAAGGATTACAAACGATAAGAGTAGTTAGGTTTAATGCTGGTATCACACCACCTGCTTTTCCTGGAGTCACAAATAACTTCGTTCAATTATTTACGGTGACCAATAATCCTTCAGGAATTATTCCCTGCAACATTACTGTTACCGCAGGGGACGTTATTGGTGTGTACGGCGTAAGGGGCGCTTGCGTAAATAGCTATGGACCAACGCAGTTTGTTACCAATATCATGGGGATTAATACAACTTTACGGAGAAGTGGCATGCAATCTTGTCCCACAGGCGGTCAAGCCATGGCCAATATATGGTCCGAAGTAAATTATAACATTGGGCGCATTTGGATGTACATTAACTGCTGCGCTGCACCGACTGCTGTAGCATCAAACTCAGGTCCAGTATGTTCTGGAAGTCCCCTGACTCTTACGGCGACACCTACTCCTGCCAATCCAGCATCCGGAGTATATACGTACAGCTGGACAGGACCAAATGGATTTCAATCAAATGTAGCAAACCCAACCATACAAAATCCAAGCGCGGCAACTGCGGGGACTTATACTTGCACCATCGCTAGCCCAAGCTGTGGTTCGACAACTGCGACTACCACCGTGGTGATTAACCAATCGCCAAATGCTCAAATTACAAACTCAACAGGCACTACTATCATAGATTGTAATGCGCCAGTAATTAGCATCTTGGCTTCAGGAGGAGCAAGCTATGCTTGGGATAATGGTTTGGGCTCTAATGCTGCAGCAACGGTTTCTACAGGCGGCACTTACACAGTTACTGTTACAAGTAACCAAGGTTGCACCTCCACCGCTGCTATTACAACAACCGTTGCCCCAACTCCTACCATTGTTATTAATGATGCAACCATTTGTACAAGCCAATCTACCACACTCAATGCTGCGGTTACTCCTGCAGGAGGCGCTATTCAGTGGAGTAATGGACAAACGGGAAGTTCTATCACTGTTAATCCAATGCAAAGCACAGTTTACAGCGCTACTTACACGTGGAATGGTTGTACTGCTGCTGATTCTGCTTTGGTTACCGTTAATCCAACGCCGACAGTAAGCGTAAACAGCGATACGATTTGTAACGGAGATACCACGGTATTAACAGCGACACCGGATTTAACAGGAGGCACTTTTTTGTGGTCGAATAACCAAACGACACAATCCATTAATGTTAACCCTGGTTTACCAGGTACTACCTACAGCGTAACGTATACAATCACCGGGTGTTCGGCCCAAGCTTCTGGTACTGTTACCGTGAAACCAGTTCCAGTTATTACCATAGCACCAGTAATTATCTGTTTCGGACAAGTTGCCACTCTAACCGCTGTTCCTAACCTACCGGGAGGATCCTTCTTATGGACAACAGGAGGGGAGACAACGAATTCAATAAGTGTATCGCCAACTAATACAACAAACTATTCTGCAACTTATACATTATTAGGATGTGTAAGTCCCATGGCCACAGGTCAAGTTACTGTGAAACCACTTCCTTTAATGCCATTCACAGCTGATACAACTTATGGTTGCGTTCCTTTAAATGTTACTTTCACACCGAATACTAGCAATCCATTAACTACTTATCAATGGACTTCTAGCAATGGGTTTACAGGGACAGGTTCACAGGTCCAAGTTTTATATACTGTAGGAGGTTGCTCAGACGTGAGTGTAATTGGAACATTAAATGGTTGTGTTGATAGCGCCACCATCAATGATTATATTTGCGTTCAAAATTACCCCACCGCGGAATTTGATCCATCAACCTTATTATTTACTGAAACATCCCAAACCGTTAGCTTCGATAATAGTAGCTTAGGTGCTACCATTTACTTATGGGACTTTGGAGATGGTGAATTTTCAAGTGAGTTTTCACCCTCGCACTTGTTTATGGGAACAGGTTCGGGCTTTGAGGTCACTCTTATCGCCTCCACGAGTATGGGTTGTATTGATAGCACCTCTGTTGCTATAGCACCTCAGCAAGGGGGTATTTATTACATCCCGAATTCATTTACACCAGATGGCGACTTGTACAATCAAGTATTTAAACCGTTTTTTACAGCAGGATTTGATATTTATCAGTATAACATGCAAATTTATAATCGTTGGGGAGAAATTATATTTGAAACTAATAATTTGGATTTTGGCTGGGACGGTTCTTATGGTTTAGAGGGCACCGATGCTTTACCAGGATCATACACCTATAAAATAAACATTAAGGTTCCAGATAATGACGATAGAGTTATCATAACGGGGCATGTTAATTTAATTCGCTAAAATTAATAGAGGCGAATATTCCTTCACTTTTTTGGAAAGGAGAGCATACTCTTAACTCTTTTAAATACTAAATTATTCCTGCGAGAAGTAGTCAGATACTAAACAATCATTGAAACACGTTATTGTAGCCGCAAACGACTAAATATTTAGCTAGCTTGTGGCAATCAATAACATGGAAAACAAACAACTATTATTAGCTGAGTACGATAAAAACCAAGGATTTTCACTACAGCAGCATCTTCAAAAAAAAGGATGGGAGACCACATTAGCACGCACTGGTATGGATGCCCACCTCAAATACCAAACAAACAAGAACGGGTACGACTTTATTATTTTAGATGTATGCTTACCAGAAATGGATGGTTTTTCCCTTGTAAAGAAAATCAGAGAAACTGATCAAAAAACCCCCATTCTGATTTTATCAGCCAAAGGACTAAAAGAAGATAAATTGGAAGGTTTTAGCCTTGGTGCCGACGACTATGTAACAAAACCCTTTTCGATAGATGAACTATTAGCTAGAATGGACGCCATTTTCCGTCGAACGGGTCAACAAAAAAGAAATAATAAGCCCGCCATTAAATTAGGTCAACTTATGTATCAGCCAGAATTAAGGTTGCTGCACCTTGCTTCTGAAATAAAAAAACTCACGACAAAGGAAAATCAATTACTACATTTGCTTTTTGTTCATAAGAATGATGTGTTAAATAGACAAGAAACACTACGAACAATTTGGGGCGATGATAATTACTATAATGGTAGGAGCATGGATGTATATATTTCAAAATTACGAAAACTATTAATGGAGGATCCCGCTTTAGAAATAATGAATGTTCATGGGCTTGGCTTCAAACTATTAATTAAATAATAGCTTCGAGTAATGCAAAAACAATTCTTTTCTAGTCTTTTTCTAACGATATTATTAAACTTACTTATTAAACCAATAGCCATATTTTTAATAGATGCAACGGTTCAAAATAGGGTTGGACAGGCAGAATATGGACTTTACTTTACCTTATTAAATTTAACGGTTATTTTTAATATCTTTTTAGATTTTGGCATTAATAACTATACCACCAAAACCATCGCCCAAAACACGCATAATTACACTTGCTATTTCGGTAATTTGATGGCTTTTCGGTTTGTTTTATTCATTATATATTGCATTGTTATTTTTCTATTTGCTCTTCTTTTAGGGTATAAATGGCGCGAGTTTTATTTACTGTTATTTCTTGTATTTAACCAACTATTGATTCTGTCTATAGCGTTCTTTAGAAGCCATTTTACAGGCCTACATTTATTTAAGACAGACGCTGTTATTTCCATTATGGACAGAGGATTACTTATCCTAATTGCAGGATCAATTTTGTTTGTTTTTACAAGTGACACTTCCCGAATAGAATGGTTTATTTATACTCAGACCTTGTGTTATTTACTTACATTTTTCATTGCGATATTCTTACTTCGCAAAAAAAATATAGGTCCGTTTTTACTTTGGGATTTTAACTTTAGCATGTCAATTGTAAAAAAAAGCCTGCCCTATGCACTCCTGATATTATTAATGATACTATATAATAGGAGTGATGTTGTTATTTTAGAACGGTTTCACTCAAATGGCCGGGTTGAGGCAGGGTATTATGCACAAGGTTTTCGGCTTTTAGATGCTGTATATATGTTTGGGATGATATTCGCAGGCTTGTTATATCCAATGTTTTCGCGCTTATTAAAAGAATCAAAAAAAGAAGTTGTGGCCTTATTAAAAACCGCCGGCAACCTACTGATAGGTGGTGCTATTGTATTAGTAATAATTTCCACATTTAATGCGCGTTGGCTGCTTTCATTGCTGTATGATAATGTTCAAACAACAGCAGTATTTTCTTTTTGCTTCTTAATTATCTGCTTTATTCCAATTAGCATGAATTTCATATTCGGCACATTATTAACGGCAAGCGGCCGATTGAAGACACTAAATATTATTTCTTTCTTTGGTGTCTTAATTAATTTCACCAGTAATGCTCTTCTAATACCAAGTATTGGAGCAAAGGGAGCCGCTATTTCAGCACTCATTACCCAATGTTTTGTAGCAGGAATACAATTTTATTATGCCTATCAATCCATACAGCTCAACATAACACCGAAAGCGCTACTTAGCTATGTTTACTTGGTTTCGATTTTATTACTTTCAGGGTTTTTTAGTATGTATTTTGGTTTAGACCATGGCCTTGCTGCATTAATGCAATTACTATTAGGAGGACTATTATTATTTATCTTTTCATTTATTAATCTAAAAAACATAAAAAACATATTAATAATTAAGGAAGAAACCAATAATTATCCAATAAACTAGTTAAGAGGAATCTTGAAAATACCGTACCTTCGTTTAAAATAGAAAAACAATGGAAAATAATAAAACCACCTTAGAACAAAGTCAAAAAACACTTTTACAATTTCTATTGGCAAAAAAGAAACCGATACTTATTATTACATTTTTGGTTGCGATAGGGGCTACAATATCTAGTTTATTAATGACGCCTTTGTATTTGTCTTCTGCTATCGTTTTTCCTGCTGCCACCAGCAGCGTATCTTTTTCAGAGCAACGTAACGCAAAATCTGCGGCAATGGATTTTGGGGAGGAGGAGCAAACAGAGCAGTTGGTTCAAATTCTACAATCTTCTAGAATCCGAGACAAAATAATTAGTCAATTTAAGTTGATGTCACATTATGGTATTGATCCTACCGATGTTAATAAGAATTATAAATTAACGAATGAGTATAATGGTCATTTTTCATTTGAGAGAACGCGCTATGGATCTATTAAAATTGACGTGCTAGACGAGGACCCTAAGTTGGCAGCAGCTATGGCGAATAAAATAGTTGATTTAATCGATACGGTAAAAAACGACATGATTTCTGAGAGGACGATACCTGCTTTTGAGGTTAATCGACGAAAGAAAACTCAAATGGAACGGGAAAGAGATTCTGTTTTAACCTGTCTAGATAGTTTGGCAGAGCTAGGAGTGATAGCATTAGATGTTCGGTCTAATTTATTTCAAGCTTATGTAGATTCAAAAGATGCAACAGATCGTGCGGAGTTAAAAAGAAAAATTGAAATTAATATGAAGTATGGGGCAAAATATGACGGACTTGAGTACATACGGAATGAAAAAACGGTGAAATTAGAAGATTTTAGAATCTCTTATGAACAGGCTGAGTCAGATGCCAATGCTAAATTTAATCACAAATTCATCGTTGAGCATGCCGTTGTTGCCGATAAAAAAGAAAAGCCAAAGCGGATGTTGATTGTATTTATTGCTACAATTGCCGGTTTCGTTCTGTCGGTATTTGGAATACTTTTAGTGGAGAAATATAAAGAGCTGTCAAAGTAAAACCCTTGCAGCATCCAAACTACAAAAAGACTATTTTCTTTGCCGTTTTTTTAAGCGCTTTTTTTGGGCTATCACTATATTACAATTCCCCTTACATTTTTATCGTTCCCCCATTTTTAGTGGCTTTTTATTTCGCTGTTTTTTATACTGAACAAACATTTTTATCCTTAGCTTTTTTAGCCCCCTTATCTATAAACATTGAGGAGTATACAGATCAATTGGGGCTCTATCTGCCTACAGAACCAATATTGTTTGGATTGCTTTTGTTGCTTATAGCAACTCAGCTTAGAGCGCCGTTTTTATCAAAAGAAATATGGACTCATCCAATAATTTACACATGGGTCATTATATTAATATGGACACTTATTACTTCTGTTACCAGTTCGAACCCTATTATTTCAGCCAAATTTTTACTTGCTAAATGTTGGTTTGTAATTCCCTTATTATTTTTCGGCACCCACTTTTTTCAAAACGAAAAAAACATTGCTCGGTTTTTTTGGCTTTTAATTCTTGGTGTATCAATTACCATACTTTATACGATTATAAATCATGCAGGCTATAGTTTTGGCGAAAAAGAAAGCCATTGGGTTATGTCCCCATTCTTCAAAGACCACACTATCTATGGGGCCATTGTTGCATTAACATTGCCGATTTCCATTGCCTTATTATTGTTGTCAAAAGGAAAGCCATTGGTTCAGTTATTATTATTTTTTATATCATTTATTATTTTGCTTGGTCTTTATTTTTCATATACACGCGCTGCTTGGCTGAGCGTGTTCTTTGCGCTATTAATTGCTTTTATAGTTCATGTTAAACTTAAGAAACAATTTATTTTAGCTGCAGCGTTCCTTTGTCTCGCGTATTTAACATACAATTACGATACAATACAGCTAGCCTTATCGCGCAATAAACAGGAGCATACAACAGAAGATTTTGGGGAGCGATTACAAAGTGCTGGAAATGTAACAACAGACGCATCAAATTTGGAACGCATCAATAGGTGGTCTTGTGCCATTGACATGGTTAAAGAAAGGCCTGTTTTTGGCTATGGCCCAGGGACATATTCATTTGAATATGCTCGATTTCAAAACCCAGAAAACCTTACCATTATTTCTACAAATTTTGGAAATTTGGGGAATGCCCATAGTGAATATTTAAGCGCCTTATCTGAAACAGGGGTTCCGGGCCTTTTGTTTTTTTTAGCGTTTGTGATTTTTGTTTTTTATAGGGCAATAACATTATATTATGCTACACCAATAAATGAGCAGAAAAAACGAATTTTTATCATGGCTATAATCATATCGCTTTCCACGTATTTTATTCATGCGTTTCTAAACAATTTTCTAGACACTGATAAGGCCTCTATTCCAGTATTCTGTTTATGCGCAATTATAGTTTCTCTAGATTTAAAGAGAAAATCAGGGGCTAATCCATAAGGATGGGTTTAGGGACTGGGTATCCAATCCAACAACCATATGAATTTCAAAGTGAAATATTGAAACACTTCCATTATCCAGCATAATGGTTCCAATTTCCT
This sequence comes from Crocinitomicaceae bacterium, assembly GCA_044336865.1. Classification (GTDB taxonomy): domain Bacteria; phylum Bacteroidota; class Bacteroidia; order Flavobacteriales_D; family Crocinitomicaceae; genus UBA952. The sequence continues at coordinate 23,744 of JBIIOQ010000006.1, forward strand.
GTTTCGAGGTAATTTTATCGCCAAGCTTTACACTTGATTCTTGAAGATTGCTGTAAACGGTTCTGAAATTCGCATGTTTAATAATTACTACTTTGCCTGCGCCATTTACATTTATAACCGCGCTAACAACACCCTCAAATACCGCTCTAGCTTTTGAGTTAGCAATGCAAGTAATGTCAATGCCATTATTATTGGTAAAAACACCCGCTAATGTTGGATGAGGATTCTTGCCATATTTTTCGGTAATGGTACCATTTGAAACAGGTGAGGGTAAGCGGCCCTTATTTGCCTCGAAATTTTTACCCACTATCGCTCCTTCTGATGATATAGGCAATACAGGTTTAACTGTTTTTTCGGGTTCTTTTTTCTTTTCTGTTGTTACAACATCAGTCTTCACGTCTTTCTTCTTGGTTTCTTTCTTTGCAGCTGCCGCTTGTTCTGCCAAAACTCGTTCAGCTTCTTTTTTTCGTTCAACTTCATTAGCAGCAGCGATTTCCGCTTTTATTGCAGCGTTAATGCGTGATTTTAGCTCTGTTTTCTTTTTTTCATCTTCCTTAAGTAGCGCATACAATTTATCCTCTTCTTGCTTAAATTTTAGGTGGCTTTTTTCTTTAAGACTTTTGTCATATTCAATCTTTTCTCGCTCACTTTTCTTTTCGTTTAAAGCGATTTCTTTGGATGTTTTCTCCTCTTTAATAGAAACAATCTCATCGTTTATTAGTCCTTGATGTTGTTTGATTAGCCCCACTTGTTTACGCTGTAGATTTGCCACTTTTTTTAAATATAGATTTCTTTTTTGGGCTTCATTATACGAATTTGATGACAATAAAAACATTAACCGTCCTGCCTTATTTCTATTTTTATAGGCAAAAAAGATCATTTTTTTATATTGCTTTTTTAAATTATCGAGGCGAGTTACTAATTGTTTTATCTCATTTTCTTTTTCAATTACTTTAATTTCCGCTACGCGCACTTGGCCATCATAAATACGCACAAGCTCCTCTCGGTTTTTTATTTGCTTGTCTAATAATTTCAACTCAGTAAAAGAATTTTTGGCGTTGTTCTTTACCTTGTCTAGTAATGCTTTTGTTTGTGAGATTTTCTTTTCAATTATCTTCTGCTCTTTTTGTAGTTTCTCACTCTTTACTTGCCCATGGGCAACGCTACAAATAATGAAGATTAAAAAGAGGCTAATGACAGATTTCATATTGTTCAGGTATTATGAAAATTAATTCGAGAGGATTGTTTATTTCCACTTTTTCAAATAGAATACGTATAGTTAGTTGATTTAGTTCTGCTTTTATAACCAAATTCATTTCATAGGGTACGCTAATACCATTAATTTCTTGCCATGACAAATAGTTAATGAGAACAGTTGTATTATCTGAAGGGCTAATTATTTCAACTCTACTTAGTTTATTATGACTCGCGTTCAACCAATAATTTATAAAAATCTCTTTGTCTTCTGCGGACCGTTTAATTGTTGTAGACGCCTTACAATCCAAATCAGGGGATATTGTTATTGGCCGGTTGTTGTCATAATATAATGGCCTACCCAAGAATACTTCCTCTAAATTAGTTAGGCTAAGATTAAGGCCAAGAAGTTCCTTAAAATAGTCAAGAGATTGAGCGCTATAACATTTCTCTCTCTTATTTACTATAATTACACTATCACGTGAGATTGAGGCAAGGGCAACAGGAAAATTTAGGTAGCTTACTATGGCATGAATAGCGCTGTCTGAAACAATTTTCAAACTGGTTTTAAAGCTGAGGTCTTGGGATGAATCTGTGTAATTAACGCTAAGCTTGGAATAATACGTTTTCGGTTTAATTTGCGACAAGCTATCGAGCGCATCTAATATCTTCTTCTCTTGTGACGATATAGGTGCTTGAGTCGGAGTGTTCTGAGACAAAACCGTTGCTACTACTATGTCCTTTGAGCAAGAGCATAGGCAGACAATACACAAAAGACTAATTACTTGGCGCATAATATTTTTTATCAAGAATTTTTTGAGAGAGAACGTCATTTTTTGACCCTAAAATTTGAGCGACTTTCCATTCTTCAACGGCAGCATCTACCTTACCACTAAAATAGTATGCGTCACCCATCCAATCGATAATAACGGGGTTTTTAGCATCAATTTTCTTTGCTTCGCCTATGATTTGTAGGGCATCCGTGAAGTTTTGCTTCATTAATAATACAGTTCCTTTGATCGCCATATACAAAGCATTATCAGGCGCTTTAGAAAGCGAAATGTCAATCAGCGTAATGGCAAAATCTAGTTTTAGTTTGTTTTTAGCAAGTTGTAAGGCAAAGGCAGCGTTGATGGGGGCACTATTTGGGTATTTTAAAATTGCGCGATTATAGAAATCATAGGCTATATCAGGTTTTTTTAAACCAAAATTTGCCTCCCCTAATTGAGCAAGCATCTCTGCCTCGGTTTCATCATTTTTTATAATGTATTCTAAGCCAGCTTCAAGAAAACCAATTGCATCGGCATAGTTTTGCATTTTATTAGCGGAAATTCCAGCGGTAAGGTATGCAAAAGGATTGTTCGGAAAAAGGCTAATCGCATCTACACTATTCGTATAAAGTGAAGTCCATTTTTCTGATTGAAATTCAAGAAGTAATAGCTGCTGCCAAATAGGAAAAAGGCTGGGCTGAATGTCTACCGCTTTTTTATAGGCAACAATTGCGCCCTCCACATCATTATTTTTAATACAACAATCTCCTTTTATGGCAAATGACTTTGCGTTTTCAGGGTAGCGTGCCGTCATATAATCAACTAATTTCATTATTTCCGGTCCGCATCCCTCCGTTTTTTGAGTTTGAATAAGAATGTTCATCTTTTGATCAATGCTAGGCCCTTCTTTAGTGACTGCGGACTTTAATAGTTCTAGACCCTTCACATAGTTGTTCTTTTGCATATACATTTCTCCGAGCAAAAGGGTAGCTAATCCATTTTCAGCATCTTTTTCTACCAATTCATTTAGCAAGGCAAATGCTTCGTCGAACTGTTTGTTTTCCATATAGCTGTCTACAAGTGTGGCTAAGAATACCGGATCGTTATCAAACAACACCCTACCTTCCTCAAGTGTTTTTAACGCTTTTTCGGGCTTCTTCATTAAAAGAAAAAGATCGTATTTTTCCATTTGAAGTGATATGTCGAGCCCTCGATGTTCAATCAGTTTATCGAGGATTTTCATTGCTTTTGCATACTCCAAGGCATTTGCATAGTTGTTTATTGCCCCCATATAATAAGCAACATTGTTTTTATCTTTTGAAACTAAGCCTTCAAAATATTCGCCTGCCTTTTTATATTGCTTCATTTCAGCATACATATAGGCTAATTCAGAGGCATAATAGCTATTATTAGGATCGAGTTTTGCGGCAATTTCGCTATGATAGGCGGCCTGATCGAGTTGAGATTCTATTAAATAAAGTTGTGCCAATGCAAAATGTGATGCGTCATCTAAAGCGTTTGTCTTAATGCAAGCTTCAAAATCAAGAATAGCCTTTTTATTATTCCCCGTGATGTAATTACGTACTCCCTGATGGAAAAGCGACTGCTGTTTATTTACAGTGCTCATTGGAGTCGTTTTATTTGGGCTTGTTTTACAAGCGCCCAAGACGGCTAAGATTAAAAAAGAGAGGGCTATTCTATTCATTTATTGTAGAAAAATCACCAAGACTGACTATTGTAGCTTCTTTATTAAGAACGGTATTTGAGCCGATCATAGAATTATTAATAATCACATTATTCATACGGCAATTATCTTGAATAATTGAGTTTGAAACTCTACAATTTGAAAGTATTGCATTTTTACCAATCGAGGCATATGGACCAATAACAGAATTTTCAATGACCACATCTTCACCAATAAAACACGGCTCAATGACAACGGAATTTTTGTTGCTAAAATTGATTCGCGTTGGATTTGGATACTTTTTATAATCATGCATTAATACGTGTTTATTTGTTTGCACAGTTACTTCTTTATTACCACAATCTAACCATTCGTTAACTTTTCCTGGGCGAAATAAACATCCTTTTTCTGTCAGGCGCCTGAGCGCATCAGGAAGTTGGTATTCCCCACTTTTGATGACATCATTCTCTACTAGGTATTCCAATTCGCTCAATAAATTTTCGCCCTTTTTAAAATAATATACCCCAATCATAGCTAAATCAGAAACAAATTCCTGCGGTTTTTCAACAAAATCAATAATTACGCCAAGTTCGTTTAATTTAACAACGCCAAATTCGTTTGGGTTCTCAATCTGCTTTACCCATAAAATCCCATCATCTTCAGGGCTTATTTTGAAGTCTGCTTGAAATAAGGTGTCAGCAAATGCAACAACGACAGGACCGACAAGTAGTTCTTTTGCGCATAAAACCGCATGCCCAGTACCCAGCGGATTCTCTTGGTAATGTATCGAACCTCGGGCACCGAATTTTTCAGCCACAGCAATTAAATCGCGCTCAACATCTTCCCCAAAGTGCCCAACAACAAAAGCTATTTCATTTATTTTATCCCCACAGATATTGGCAATATCTTCCACGAGTCGATATACTATTGGCTTTCCGCCAACAGGAATAAGTGGTTTAGGAACCGTTAGGGTATGTGGTCTTAATCGACTACCCCGTCCCGCCATTGGTATAATAATATTCATCTTTCTTTTTATTTTTTTCCTGTACTACCAAAACCAGCCCCACCTCTTTCAGTGTCACTAAGTAATTCTTCTTCCTTCCAAATGGCCTGTGAAAATTGGCAAAAAACCATTTGAGCGATACGATCACCGGGATTTATAGTATAATTTTCAGAGGATAAATTAATTAAAATCACCCCCACTTCGCCACGATAATCAGAATCAATTGTTCCTGGAGCATTTAAAACACTTATCCCATAATTTAATGCTAGCCCACTACGTGGTCTAATTTGGCACTCATAACCAAGCGGAATTTCTAAAAAAAGCCCAGTTGGTATGAGCTTTCGTTCAAAAGGATTTAAAGAAATCTGCTCAAGTATATTCGCCCGCAAATCTAATCCAGCAGAACCGATGGTTTCATAATTTGGCAACCCATACGCTGAAGTATTTTTTATTTTGACTTCCATTTTTTCCTTTTCCTATCAAAAGTAATAAAATCCTAAGCGTACTTATTGTAGTTACATTGGAGTAATTAACAATTCAATTAACAATTTCAATAAACCCTTGTTTATGTTGATAATTTCATCTTCCGTAACATACTCATTAATTCTTTTTAACATTAAATTTGCACGATATGATGCCAAAAGGAAAGTTGATTATTATCGGTGGGGCCGTTGATAAGGGAAGTTTTACTGAGAATGCCTTCGCCGAAAAGGTAGATGAGAACCTTAATTTCTTTGAAAAAGGCATATTAAAACGAATCATTGATGAGTCAAAGCACCAAAAGTTATCACGTATAGAGATTGTTCCCACAGCTTCAAAAATTCCAGATCTTGTTGGGTCAGAATATGCTAAGGCATTTGGTCATTTAGGAGCTCAAAATGTTGGTGTGATAAACATTGAAAATAGGGAGCAGGCACTCGATTTAATTATTCTTGATAGAATAAAAAAGGCAGATGTTATTTTTTTTACCGGAGGAGACCAGCTTCGACTCACGTCAATTTTTGGAGGCACAGCGATTCATGATTTGTTATTGCAAAAGTATAATGAAGAAGATTTTTTATATGTAGGAACTTCTGCTGGGGCAGCTTGTGCATCTAAAAACATGATTTATCAGGGATCAAGTCATGAAGCGTTGCTTAAGGGGGAGATTAAAATCACGAGTGGATTAGGGTTTATTGATAATGTAATAATTGACACACATTTTGTTCAACGTGGAAGAATTGGAAGGCTTTTTCAAGCTGTGGTTGGCAACCCAAAGACTTTGGGTATAGGTCTGGGAGAAGACACTGGTTTATTAATCAAACAAGGTGACTCAATGGAGGCTCTCGGTTCTGGATTGGTTATTATTGTAGATGGAAGGCATATTCTTGACACTAATATTACCGATGTCGCGCTTGGAGAACCGATATCCATTAAAAACTTAGTCGTTCATGTAATGAGTCAAGCAGATATTTATTGCTTGTCAAAACATGATTTTACGATTAACAATAAACCAAATGTAGAATGAAGATCATGATACACGGTGGATTTTTTAGTGAATCCACACAATCTGAAGAAATAAAACGCTTAAAGCAAGATGCTTTGGGGGAGATTATTCAAAAATCACATCATTTTTTATTGTCGAATACAGCTCTTGACACGGTTGTTTATGCAGTACAATTATTAGAAGATCATCCTCTTTTTAATGCAGGCATTGGTTCTCAGCTCCAAAAAGACGGTAAAATCCGAATGAGTGCCGCGCTTATGGATGGAAAATCTAAAAAGTTTAGCGGTGTATTAAACATTGAATCAATTCAAAACCCCATTCATGTTGCAAGGGCCCTTCAAATGGTAGACGATAGAGTATTGGGTGGAGAAGGCGCAATCAATTTTGCCAAAAATATGGGAAAAGAAATTGTTGATGTTGAAATACCTGAGCGGCGAAAGGAATATGAGAACAGGGTCAAGTCTGCTGGAATAGGAACTGTTGGCTGTGTTGCGTTGGATAATAAGGGACATCTTGCCGCGGCTACTTCTACCGGAGGAAAGGGCTTTGAACTACCAGGGAGAATTTCCGATTCTGCAACAGTAGCAGGCAATTACGCCAATGATTTTTGCGCAATAAGCTGCACGGGTGTTGGCGAAGATATTGTGAGCGGTGCTTTAGCAGCAAAAATTGTCACTAGAGTAACAGATGGCTTGTCTATTAAGGATTCATTTGCTAAATCATTTCAGGAATTAAAGGAATTCGATGGTTTTGCAGGGGCAATAGGCCTTGACGCTTTAGGAAACATGTATTACCAAGAGTCTCACCCCAAAATTGTCTATGCCTCTTTTGATGGAGCTAAGCTTTGTGTTTTTAGCTAATGTCCTCGTTTATCTTTTAAAAAATCGTTCCCCCTTTTTTGAATAATATCGCTCCCAATTGATTAAATTTGTACAAATTACAACTGACTTATGTTAGAGATTCAGCGACTACGATCACATAAAGAAGAGATCCTTACCGGTCTTTCTAAACGGAACATTAATGCCACAAATACCATTAATGAACTATTGGAAATGGATGCGCTTTGGCGCGAAAATAAAACGCAACTCGAAATCATTTCCGCAGAATTAAACCAATTATCACGAAAAATAGGAGATTGTTTTAAGAACAATCAAGCGCAAGAGGCACAGGAATTAAAAAATGAAACGCAGGAATTAAAGGCTCAGGAAGTTGTTTTAAAAGCCCATGTTGATGAACTCGATTCGAAAATTACAACGATACTCTATTCCTTGCCAAACGTTCCACATGTAGATGTTATTCAAGGGCGTTTACCAGAAGACAATCAGTTAATAGAGTCACAAGGGGAGTTGCCCACCTTTTCTTTTACCGCTATTCCTCACTGGGATCTCGCCAAGAAATATCAACTTATTGATTTTGAATTAGGAGTAAAGGTTACTGGAGCGGGTTTCCCTTTTTATCGTGGGAAAGGGGCAAAATTGCAGCGAGCATTGATTGCATTTTTTCTTGACGAGGCCGATAAAGCTGGTTATGAAGAGTTCATCGCTCCGCTTTTAGTTAACGAGGCTAGTGGGATTGGAACGGGTCAGCTTCCCGATAAAGAAGGTCAGATGTATTATGCACCTGAAGATGAGTTGTATTTAATACCAACGGCAGAGGTTCCACTAACCAATATTTATCGTGATGTTCTTTTGCCAAATGAAGACTTTTCTATCAAACTTACTGGATACACGCCTTGTTTTAGAAGGGAGGCGGGATCTTACGGAAAGGATGTGAGGGGCTTAAACAGACTGCATCAATTTGATAAGGTTGAAATCGTTAGAATTGAACATCCTAAAAATTCAGAAAAGGCATTAAATGAAATGGTGTCTCATGTTAGAAATTTACTTGTCAAACTTGAATTACCTTTTCGCATCCTGAGACTTTGCGGTGGAGATATGGGGCATGCTTCCGCCATGACATTTGATTTTGAAGTCTTTTCTGCAGCACAAGAAAAATGGCTGGAGGTTAGTTCGGTTTCTAGGTTCGACACCTTTCAATCCAACCGTTTAAAATTGCGCTTTAAAGATGCTCAGAAAAAATCACATTTGTGCCATACACTAAATGGTTCTGCACTTGCGCTTCCGCGAATTTTGGCGGCAATTTTAGAGAATAATCAAACGCCAGACGGAATAACTATTCCTTCGGTTCTTCAAGCTTACACAGGATTCGATCGGATAACATAAACTCAAAAACATGAAATTAAGGAACCTTGTATTTTTGATGATTATTACTATATCTTGCTCTGATTTCAGTAAAAAGGAGCAAATAAATAAGGTAGATAAACTCGAAAAGGAACTTGGTAAATTAGAGCAAGATCTAATGGCGAATAAAATTGATACGCTATCGGGGTTACGCTCTGCAATTAATTCAGTAGAAATAAGGATTAAAAACAATCTTTATTTAGACACTATTAATATGGCCTTGGGGAAAAAAATGGACGATTATAAGCGAATGAGAAGATCTTTGGGTCCCATTGGCAAATCGTTTGAACAACTCAAAACGGGTGTAATTGAAGAAAAAGAAGCGCTAAAAAATTTAAAGTTGGATATTCAAAATGGAGAAGGGGAAAGGAATTTGTATGATCAGCACATTACCTTCGAATCAACTAAAATCAAGCAATTGAACACGCTCCTAATTTCTTATAAAGGAAGCAAATCCGAAGCGATGGAAGTATTCAGCCGTCTTCATAAAGAACTTGATTCATTGTCAATGACATTGATAAATTCTAGAAATGATTAGTAAAACCCTGCTTTTTTTGGTCCTACTATGTTTTAGTTTGTCTATCGTTGCACAAACCGATTCCGATTCTAAATTGGCGCAATATTATTATGACAACGGAGAATTCGATAAAGCGCTTACCTACTATGAAAAAATATATGATAATGATCAAAGCAAACTAATTTTTAATCGATATGTTGATTGTCTCCTTCAAACGAAGGATCTAAAAAAGGCTGAGAAAACAATTAAAAAGCAAATTTCGCTGAATCAGAAAGACCTATCGCTTCAACTACAACTGGCTAGTTTTTATGAGCTCAACGATGAGGCCAGCAAATCAAAGAAAGTATACAATGAAGTCATTGATCAAGCAGCTAAAAATCCAACGAGTACAACAGAAGTTTTTCGCATTTTACTTAAAGAGAATAAGACGGATTTAGCAAAGGATATGTTAGTGAAAGCGAGTAAATTAATGCCAGAATACCCTTTCCAATTACTCTATGCTGAACTATATGGCGCATTAGGAGACAACAAAAAACTAATCGAATCCTACCTTGACTTATTAGATAAATACCCAGAATATCAAGAGGCAGTTCAACTTTCATTAAGTGCGCGATTTGATTTTGCTGAAAACGCAAGCGATTTAGCCTTGGTTAAAACAGCTTTTTTGGAAAAAATTCAAAAGCCAAATAGTCACCTGGTTTTTAATGAGATGTTGATCTGGTTGTTTTTACAAAGCAAAAATTTTTCCGCAGCCTTTATTCAGGTTGTGGCATTGGATAAGCAAGTTCAAAGCATGGGCGGAAGGGTATTGGATTTAGGAAAAATATGTGTGGAGAATGAAAGTTTTGAAATGGCACGAAAATGCTTTCAATATGTTATCAATTTGGGCATTGAGCCTCCCTATTTTTACGAAGCAGAAAGCGCCCTTTTAAATACTCGGTATATTGAACTTACTCAATACAGGGTTTATAGTAACGAGGAATTAGAAACAACGCTAAAAGAATATAAGACGGTAATTGACAGGGTGGCCAATCCAAGAAAGTCCATTAACGCTGTTTTAGAATACACTAAGATAATGGCTTTTTATGCCGGAAAGAAAGCGCAAGCAATAGAAATATTGGAGCAATATACCAATTCCCCAGGGCTTTCGGATCTTTATAGAGCGTTCGTGAAAATGTTATTGGCAGATGTTTATTTATTGTCAGGTAGAATTTGGGATGCATCTATTCTTTACATGCAAATCGATAGCGACTTTAAGTTTGATGTAATTGGTAATGAAGCAAAATATAAGAACGCGCGCGTTTTTTACTTTGATGGGGAATTTGATTATGCGCAGTCTCAATTAAATGTGCTAAAAGAATCAACCTCTAAATTAATAGCAAATGATGCCCTTCAGCTCTCTGTTGCGATTACAGATAATTTTGGATTAGACAGTAATTATCAAGCCATGATGTGGTATGCCACTGCCGAATTGTTTATCGAGCAAAATCAATTAGATAGCGCCTTTTATTTATTTGACAGCATTCAATTAAATTATCCTTTCCATTCACTCAATGATGAGATTCTTTTTAAGAAAGGTCAAGCCATGGAACGGCAAAAAAAATGGCCGGAAGCGTGTGTATACTATGAAAAAATAATAAGTAAATATCCAACAGATATATTAGGTGATGATGCGATGTATAGACTCGCGAAAATCAACGACTTATATTTTAAAGACAAAGAAAAAGCGCTGCTGTATTACAAAGATATTTTATTCAAATACTCTAATAGTCTTTATTCGGATGAGTCACGAAAAAAAGTGCGCGAATTACGAGGAGACAAAGTGCTTTCGGACTAATGCACGTTTTTTTACGGTAGCTCTCTTGTAAAAGAAGGAATGCCTGTGATGTCCATACCCGTTATAAGTAAGTGTATATCATGAGTGCCTTCATAGGTGAGAACGGATTCTAGATTGGCCATGTGCCGCATCATTGAATACTCACTTGTTATGCCCATTCCACCGTGAATTTGCCTTGCTTCACGTGCAATATTTAAGGCGATTTCTACATTATTCCTCTTTGCCATTGAAATCTGACCGGTTGTCGCTTTTCCTTCATTACGCAATTGACCAAGTCTAAAAGTCAATAGTTGTGCTTTGGTTATTTCTGTTAACATTTCAGCAAGTTTTTTCTGAACCAACTGAAACGATCCAATTGGAACCCCAAACTGAATTCTTTCTTTTGAATAACGAACGGCTTGGTCGTAACAATCCATGGCAGCGCCTAAGGCACCCCATGCAATACCAAAACGCGCAGAGTCAAGACAACTCAAAGGAGCCCCTAAACCCGAACGATTCGGTAAGATATTGCTTTTTGGAACCCTAACATTTTCAAAAATCAATTCACCTGTGGATGATGCTCTTAAAGATAGTTTTCCATGCATTTCTGGCGTAGAAAAACCTTCCATTCCTCGCTCAACGATTAAACCGTGAATTCTGCCAGACTCATCTTTCGCCCAAACAACTGCTATGTGTGCAAATGGCGCATTGGAGATCCACATTTTAGCACCATTTAGGATAACATGGTCGCCATCTTCCTTAAAATTAGAAAGCATTCCGCCAGGATTCGAACCAAAGTCTGGTTCTGTTAAACCAAAACAACCCATCATTTCTCCCGTGGCAAGTTTGGGCAAAAAACGCAATTTCTGTTCTTCAGAACCATATTTCCAAATAGGGTACATCACTAATGAAGATTGAACAGAAGCTGTTGAACGCAAGCCTGAATCGCAGCGCTCCAATTCTTGCATAATGATTCCGTATGAAATATGATCAAGCCCAGCCCCACCATATTCAACAGGGATATAAGGCCCAAAAGCACCAATTTCACCTAGTCCCGACAAAAGATGCATTGGGAAAGTAGCTTTTTCGTAATGCTCTTCTATTATCGGCGAAACTTCTTTTTTAACCCATTCTCTTGCGGTATCTCGAATTAACTTTTGTTCATCGGAATAAAGATCGTCTAAGTGATAGTAATCTGGATGCTTAAATTGGTCTGTTTTCATACCATGAATTTTAGAGTACAAAAGTAATCAATAAATAAAATTTATTTTAAAGTAGTTTCTATTTAATTTTGCAATTAATTAAACTTTCGTTTTTAATGGACCAATCGTTAGCATTGCATCTTCGTGAAACACAGCTTTCTTATGAATGGCTCTTTGCTTGTACTTTTTCATTACTTCTTTTGGCGATCGCGTATGTCCGTCAGGACAATTTAATTCGCTTAGTTTTAATTGGTTTTGTAAAACTTCAAAAAGAAGATTCCTTTAATAGTGAAAGCGAGCGCATGGGGCCTGCAATATTTTGGCTTTTAACTCTAAATTTTGTGGTTGGAGCGTCTTTGGCACTTACTTTTGTCCTCGAACAGCTATTCCCGGCTGTTAATCTCCATCCAATTTTGGCCGTAGTTCCCCTCGTTTTTTTAATCTATTGGAATGCTGGACAGTGGGTCATTTTTGCTTTGGTTGGCAAACACCCCATCATAAGACAATTAAAACAGCATTTAAGATTTTCCATTTCTTTGGGAGGTTTGTTTTTCTTGTTTGCAGCGATTGTTTTTTCATTAAATCAATCCTTAAGCAATATTGCCGTAGCGGTTATTTTTTCAGGGTTCCTTTTGATGAATCTGAATAGAATTTTTAAAGGAGTTATATCCGCCCTTGCTATGAGTATTCCGTGGTATTACATTTTTATGTACTTTTGCCTCGTAGAAATTTTACCATTAGTAGCAATTTTTGTTTTTTACGGTGATAGTTTGTCTGCATTTGTTAAGTAGCGACCTTTAAATTTTAAGACTTGGCAATAAAAACAATATTAGTGTCTCAACCTCAACCCGAAGGTGATAAATCACCCTATTTCGAGTTGGCGGCTAAATACAAAATCAAGATTGATTTTCGACCTTTTATTAAGGTGGAAGGAGTTTCTGTAAAGGAATTTCGCTCACAAAAAATAAACTTAAATGAATTCACGGCGATAATAATCACCTCTAAAGTAGCGGTAGACCACTTCTTTAGAATTGCCGAAGAATCTAGATTTGAGGTGCCTGAATCAATGAAATATTTTTGTATTTCTGAAGCAGTGGCACTTTATTTACAAAAATACGTTGCGTTCAGAAAGCGTAAAATTTTCTTCGGAAAACAAACCATTGAGGAGCTTGTAGATGTAATGGCAAAGCATAAAACAGAAAAGTTTTTACTTCCTTGTACCGATATTTTAAGGGATAATATTCCTCAAACGCTTGAGCAGCACAAAATGCAGTTTTTTAAAACTATTTTATATCGAACAGTTGCGGCAGACCTTTCTGATTTAGAAAATGTATATTATGACTTATTGGTGTTTTTCAGTCCCGGAGGAATTGAGTCACTTTTTGTTAATTTCCCTGACTTTAAGCAAAATAACACCGCTATAGCTGCATTTGGACCAACCACCGCTATGGCTGTTAACAAGCATAATTTACGTCTTGATGTTCAGGCCCCTCACCCTAAGGCTCCATCAATGGTTGGGGCAATTGAGCTTTTTATCTTAGAGCAACTCAAGAAAAAGTAATCGGCATACTTTTGAACTGAAAATCTGAATTCTTCCCGATAAACTCCCATATTTTTTTAGTTTAGTTTTGTATTGTTTAAAAAAACATTAAATTTACAACAACTTAAAAAATAATTTAAAATGAAAAAACTTTTACTCTCAGCCTTGTTGCTATCTGCAACATCCGCTACGACTTTTGCTCAATTAGCACCAGGTAGCGTTGCTCCAGACTTTACGGTTAGTGCTTATCAGCCATGGTTGTCTACTGCTGGAATGACAAACAATGGATCTTACAAATTGTATGACTATCTTGATGCTGGTTATACCGTTATTTTGGATGTTTCAGCAACGTGGTGTGGTCCATGTTGGAGTTATCATTTGACAGGCGCATTAGAGGACGCATATGCTGCACACGGACCTGCAGGTTATCCAGGTGTTTCTTCTACAACTACAGATGATCTTATGGTTATTTGGATAGAGGGTGATGGAGCAACCGCAGATGCTACTATGTTAGACGGTTCAGGTACTATTGGTAATTGGATTAATCCTAATGCCGCTGGAGAGATTCAGTTTCCAATGGCAAATCCAATCACTGCAACAGCAAATTCTATCAACACAAATTTTAATATTGGCTATTTTCCAACAATTTACAAAATTTGTCCAAATCGTATAGTTTCAGAAATTGGACAAGCAACAGCAGCAGCAATCTATACTTCAATTGCTTCTTGCCCGCCTCCAGCTTCAAACCCTGCTGACGTTTCCGCTCTTTCTTATGCTGGATCTTTAGTTCATTGCCAAGGTGCATATACTCCAATGGTGAAGATTCAAAATAATGGCACGAGCCCTTTAACTGCTGCAACGGTTACTGTAACTCAAGGAGGAACAACAGTTTCCACCGGAACATATTCAGGAAGTTTAGCTACTTACGGTGTTGCAACAGTTAATTGCACACCAATTGCAAGTTTTATGGGTGGCGCTTTGGTTGTTACGGTTACTACAACTGGTGATGCCAACGTAGCAAACAATGGTGTAAATGCTTCCGTTTCAACAGCTTTAGTTGCTTCTAATCAGTATGTAACAGTAAACCTTACTACAGATCAATATGCTGATGAAACTTCTTGGACAATTAAAAATGCTGCTGGAACAACTGTAGCTTCAGGTAGTGGTTTTGGACCAAATTTAGGCGCTGCAGGTCAAACAGTAGAAACACCAGTTCAGGCTAATTTAACGCCAAACACGTGTTATACATTTGAGATTCTTGACGTTTACGGTGATGGAATTTGCTGTCAATATGGAAACGGTGCATACTCTATTGTTGATGCATCTGGAGCGACTTTAGCTTCTGGAGGAACGTTTGGAGATAGCGAGCAAAAAGTATTCAAAACAGGTGTTGCAGGTTTAAATGAAATGGAAACAATCGCATTGAATGTATTCCCTAACCCAGCATCTGATTTAGTTAATGTTTCTTTTGAAGCAAACAACAATGATTTTTCAGTTTCATTAGTTGACATTCAAGGAAGAACAATTGTTTCTAAATCATTTACAAACTTAGTAGGTTCTCAATTGGTATCTTTCTCAACAGAAGATATTGCAAAAGGAAGTTACATCGTTACCGTTACTTCAAATGGAGCGACAACTACAAAAAATGTTGTTGTTAGATAATCTAACAATTAATGCATTGAAAAAGGGGAGCTTGCTCCCCTTTTTTTGTTTAACACGATTCGGTTTTTATTAATAAAGGAAATTACTGTAGGGGTAGCGGATGCTAAAAACCGACTTTACCTCTTCATAAATTACAGATTTCAACTCCTCAATATTGTCTTTTTCGGTCGCAGAAATAAAAACACATTTAGTTTTTTGCATTTTAGCCATCCATGATTTTTTAAGAACTTCGATGCTATTAATCGTCTCGTCTTCATCACCATCTAACTCTTTTGGTGCAAAAGCGTCAATTTTATTAAACACAAGAATGCTGGGTTTTTCTGTATTATCAATTTCATGAAGTGTTTCATTCACAACATTAAACTGTTCTTCAAAGTTTGGATGTGATAGATCTAAAACATGCACGAGAATATCAGCCTCTCTTACTTCATCTAATGTAGATTTAAAAGACTCGACTAACTGTTGTGGCAATTTACGAATGAATCCAACCGTATCGGTGAGTAAGAAGGGTAGATTTTCTATCACTACTTTTCTTACCGTAGTATCTAAGGTCGCAAAGAGTTTGTTTTCAGCAAATACATCTGATTTAGCCAATAAATTCATAAGTGTGCTCTTCCCAACATTGGTATATCCAACAAGTGCTACACGCACCAGTTGCCCACGATTTCCTCGCTGAATGGTCATTTGTTTATCAATGTCTTGGAGCCGTTCTTTCATTAATGAAATACGCATCTGAATAATTCGACGATCTGTTTCAATTTGCGACTCTCCTGGTCCACGAAGTCCTATACCACCTTTTTGCCGTTCGAGGTGTGTCCACATGCGTGTTAATCGCGGGAGCATGTATTGAAGTTGGGCTAATTCTACCTGTGTTTTAGAATGGAAACTGCTGGCCCGACTTGCGAATATGTCAAGAATTAGGATAGGCCTATCAAGCACTTTGCATTCTAATTCCCGTTCTATGTTACGCAATTGCGAGGGCGATAATTCATCGTCGAAAATCACTAATTCAATGTCGCTTGCTTTAATGTACTCTCTGATTTCCTCTAATTTTCCTTTACCAACATAGGTCTTTGGATTAGGAAAGGTCAATCGTTGCATGAAGGTGCGTTGTGTGGTAGCGCCAGCTGTTTCGGCCAAGAAGGAAAGCTCGTCTAAATATTCAATCGCAATTGCTTCGGTGATATCTGCGCTGATGACACCAACCAAAACACAGGCTTCTTCATTCGGAACAGACGTATCATATCCTTCTGTCAATGTCTTAATTTTTTAACATGATTAATAACTAACTGTATGTTTTCGTTATTTCCAAGTAATTCTTTCATTGGCGGCATTCCATTTTTTCCTTCTGTAATTATTTTCGTGAGTGCCGCATCATCTAATCTTGACGCGGTTAAATCTTTCGCTCCCGAAGCCCCTAATTTTCCGTCATCACCATGGCAAGCTGCACAATGCATAATGAACAAATTTTCACCGACCACTTCCGGTGTTTCGGGTGCCGCAGGCTTAACATTATCGCCAGAAGAAGAGCAACCTACCAATAAAAGTAAGCAAGAACAGATATAAATAATCCTTATATCCATCCTCCACCAAGATTTGCCCTAAATGGCCAAGGAATAGATAAAAGAATAATGATTAATCCTATCGAATAAAATAAGCGGATCACTTTAAATTTATCCGCATCATTTTCTTTTCTTTTCGCTTTGCTGTATCCGATGGTTATTAAAATAATAGCCAATAACATACCGGCCAAATGTTCCATGCCATAAAAACGGAGCAATGGCTCTTTCATCCATCCAGCGGAAAATTGAACTTTCGCGGATGTGAAGTATTGAATCAATCCGATTACCAATTGAATGTGTAGGGTCACCATGGCAAATAGGTTAATCAGTTTATGCTTTTTTTCAAAGTGTTTAGCTGAAAAGGCATTGGCAATAGCCCAAATTAATAAGATTAGGGCAATCCACCTTAATCCTGAGTGTAAGTGATTGATGATTTCCATACGTTTAATCGTTAAGTTTTAATACTGCAAGAAAAGCTTCTTGAGGAACTTCTACACGTCCCACTTGTCGCATTCTTTTTTTACCTTCTTTTTGTTTTTCTAATAATTTTCTTTTTCTGGAGATGTCGCCACCGTAACATTTTGCGGTAACATCTTTTCTAAGCGCTTTTATGGTTTCCCGGGCAATAATTTTTGCGCCAATTGCCGCTTGAATAGGAATTTCGAACTGTTGGCGAGGGATCAACTCTTTTAATTTTATACAGATCCTTTTTCCTAAATCAAAGGCATTACTCCTATGTACTAAAGCAGAAAGCGCATCTACCTGCTCAGCATTTAACATTAAATCTAATTTGATTAAGTCAGATTCTCGGTAGCCAATCGGATGATAATCAAAGGAGGCATAGCCACGAGACACAGACTTCAGTCGATCATAAAAATCGAATACAATTTCGGCTAATGGCATCTCAAAAGAGATTTCAACACGATCTTGGGTTAAATAAACTTGGTTTTTTAACTCGCCTCGTTTTTCTATGCAAAGCGTCATTATTGAGCCAACATATTCTGTTTTGGTAATAACTTGTGCTGAAATGTATGGTTCTTCAATGCGATCCATTCCAGATGGGTCAGGCAATTCAGATGGGTTATTGACAATCATCATCTTTTCAGGGTCCTTTTTCATATAGGACTTGTAGGAAACGTTCGGAACAGTTGTTATGACGGTCATATTGAATTCTCTTTCAAGTCGCTCTTGAATAATTTCCATGTGCAACATTCCCAAAAAGCCACATCGAAAACCAAAACCCAGGGCTTGTGAAGACTCTGGTTCAAAAATCAAGGAGGAATCATTAAGTTGTAATTTTTCCATAGAATACCTTAGTTCTTCATAATCCTCTGTATCCACAGGATAAATACCAGCAAAAACCATTGGTTTAACGTCTTCAAATCCTTTTATGGCTATTTCACATGGATTATCAGATCCGGTAATGGTGTCGCCAACTTTGACTTCATTTGCCTGTTTGATGCCGGATATAATATAACCAACATCTCCAGCACGGACCTCTTTTCTAGGAGACAACTCCATTTTAAGAATCCCAATTTCATCGGCATTATAATCTCTACCAGAATTCATAAAGCGAATCTTTTGGCCCTTTTTGATAACTCCGTTTCGAATTCTGTAATAGGCAATAATTCCTCTAAACGAATTAAATACAGAATCAAAAATCATAGCTTGCAGTGGTGCATTCTCATCACCTTTGGGTGGCGGAATACGATTAATTACGGCTGAAAGGATATCTTCCACACCTAATCCGGTTTTTCCTGAAGCTTGAATGATTTCGCTTATATCACAACCGATTAATTCAATTATTTGATCAGAAACCTCTTCAGGCATGGCCCCAGGCAAATCCATTTTATTTAAAATGGGAATGATTTCCAAATCGTGTTCTAAGGCTAAATATAAATTAGAAATAGTTTGTGCTTCTATTCCTTGAGAGGCATCAACGATTAATAGCGCTCCTTCACAAGCGGCAATTGAACGAGAAACTTCGTATGAAAAATCAACGTGCCCAGGCGTGTCAATTAAATTAAGAATATAGTCCTGCCCGTCTTTAGAATAATTCATTTGAATAGCATGACTCTTAATCGTAATTCCACGCTCTCGCTCCAAATCCATATCGTCAAGGGCTTGCGCTTTCATGTCCCTGTCGGAAATGGTCCCCGTTGTTTGAAGTAGCCGATCTGCCAGGGTGCTTTTTCCGTGATCAATATGCGCAATAATGCAAAAATTTCGAATGTTTTTCATACAGTTGCAAAATTACGATTAAAGCAACAAAGGGCAACTTGCTTTATCGAATAATATTAACATGGCCCATCATTAATAACTCTTGAAGATTATTAGGTCTATAAAAAAGTTTCCAGGTATACACACCACTTTGACAATCGACACCCTGGTATTTTCCATCCCAGGAAAAGTCTAAATCTTCTGAGCTAAATACAAGTTCACCCCATCGGTTAAAAACGTCTATTTTAATCCATTCTACCCCGACAAAAGAACCAGAGAAAAAATCGTTGATTCTATTTTCATCCGGGATAAAAGTATTTGGGATATAAATGTAAAATTCTTCTTGAATGAAAATCGGCTTGGTTATACTGTCCTTACAACCGTTGATGTCTGTTGCAAATAAGGTAACATAATAAGTGCCTTCAGTGCCATATGTATGGACAGGGTGAATATCGTATGATGTCCCGCCATCACCAAATTGCCAAGTATAGCCATAGCCATTTTGAGTTTGGTTCAAGAATGAAATAGGTAGTCCTTCAGTAATTGAATTACTCATAATCATAAAATTAGCCACGGGCTTTACAACAAGAACCTGACAAAAACCGCTGACAGTAAAGGATTGGCATTCATCGGAAACGATTACTTGATAGACCGAGCTAGCGGTGGGATGCACCCAAATACCTGTACTCGTTTCTCCAGTTAAGGGCCAGAAAAAATAATGATTACCATAGCCGCCGGTTGCACTTGCAGATATGTATGCACTATCACCGATACAAATTTTAATTACAGGGCTTGTGCTCACTAATAATGGAGGACTTGAGATGGTATAGGTAATCGTATCCGACAAAGTTTCCCCACAATTATCGACAACCGTAACGACATAAACACTTGTTGCCGAAGGGTTCACAATCAAGCTGTCTAATGTTCCCACAACACTATTATTTTTTTTCCATGTGAAGCTATATGATCCAGCACCTCCAGATGGGTATGCGTAGAGTGTTTGAGGCAAGTAAGGACAAATTTCAACAATATCATTTGAAACACTTAGTGATAAGGGAGCATAAACAGGGACAGTAATGATGGCAGAATCAGAAATCGTTTGTCCAGAACAATTATCATTAATAGTAAGAAACACGGTAGAGGATGAATTAGCAACAATTGAAATGGAATTTGTACTTGCTCCAGTGCTCCAGATGTAAGTGTATGGGGGAATGCCTCCAGATAATGTTGGCGTAATACTGACGACATTACCGGGACAAAGAACTGCAGCGTCCGGGAGAGATAAGACTAATGGCATTACATCTTGAATGAAAAGGGTGAGTGGTATTGGGGTTAGATTACCACAAGGATCTGTTACACCAAAATTCATAATTATACTTTCTAATCCTTCGGTTAGATTATCCGCTAATGGATTAATCGTGAAAGAAACCGAGCTTTGACCTGCGGGAAAAGTTATGCTGTTAGGTATCCCGGAATAGTCGAGCATGTTTTGGGCTGAGCCACTGATGACAATGGGAATAGTTAAAGCCGTATTGATGTTATTACTTCTTTGTATGGTGACCGTGCTCGTTACACATCCCTCGGCCATCCACGCGGGATCTTGATAAACTTGTTGAGACATAGTATAGGAAATACTTACAGGAGTTATGGAGCTCAGGCTATTTGCCTCTAGGAATATTCCCGAATCCCAACTTCCATCGCCAACATCAGCAATCGCGATTATTAAATGATAGGTTTGTCCACATTGAACTTGAGAAATAGCTTCAAGCACCTCTGTAAAGCCATCATACTGAATATAGAATGGTGAACCATTATATGGAGCCATATTACCATCCCCATTGGCATTAAAGTATTGAGGATTGGTAATTGCATTGACATTGTTTATAGATACAATACCCCCATTATTTGGAAGCTTAGCAATATTTTGCATGCCAACTATTCCTGGACCAGAAATAAAAAAACCAAAGACGTCATTATATCCTGAGTTGTTAGGTGGAGCGAATTCAGGGTATTCATCTGAACCGAACACATATTTAAATTTAACCGTGTCTGAAAAGGGAATGAAGTCAAATTCTAAAATCGCAGCATTATACGTTGGTGTATTACCAATAAGATTAGAGAGCAATCCTGACCCACCAATATTATTATCCATTCCGCAACTCGCCAAGTTATTAGGGCCATGTGGTCCAGAACCATTATTTAATACTGTTCCGGTAGTCATTACAAGCCCTTGGTTTATTCCGAGGTTTGTACCTGCAGCGGTAAATGAGCCAATGGCAGCATTACTGCCATTAAACATGATGTTCGAAACCGTAACGCCTTGTCCTAACAATACGTTTTGAACCAAGCTTTGAGGTGGCTGAGCCGTATTTGTTATTAATTGCCCTTGAACCCTTGTAAATACAAGAATTATAAAGATGATTAATAAATACGGGTGTAGGGCAGCACGCATGGGATTTAGTAACGCAATTTATAGCAAAACGTTGTCGTTTTTATGGGTTTATTTTATGTTTATTCCTTGAAGCGCACAAAATTTTGAATAGAAACCATTTTGTTTAAGCAAATCTAGGTGATTACCTCGCTCAACAATCTCGCCTTTAGATAAAACGATGATTTGTTCTGCATTGATAATGGTGCTTAATCGATGAGCGATGATAAAGGTTGTTTTTCCGACCATGATTCGCTCTAATGCCTCCTGAACAAGTTGTTCTGATTCAGTATCTAATGCAGAAGTAGCCTCATCTAAGATTAAGATTTTAGGGTCTAAATAAATTGCTCTCGCAATGCTTAAGCGTTGTTTTTGACCCCCTGAAAGTTTATTTCCTCGCTCTCCGATTACAGTGTCAAAACCATCTCCTAATTCCATAATAAAGTCATAAGCATTAGCATTTTTTGCGGCTTGTATCACCTTTTCATGGGACGGATTCTCATCACCGAAGGCAATGTTTTCTGTAATACTTGAATTAAATAAAATCGATTCCTGCGAAACAATACCAATTAAATTTCTCAATGAATGAATTGTTAAGTCTCTTATGTTAAGCCCATCAATTGTGATTTCTCCTGATTCCACATCGTAAAAACGAGGCAGTAAATCCATCATGGTTGATTTTCCACTGCCAGATTCGCCCACCAAGGCGATAGTACTGCCTTTTTTAACAGAAAGATTGATTGATTTTAGGATACTTTCTTGTCCGTAACGGAACGATACGTTTTTATATTCTACCCCCAATGTTACGTCATCTATTCTTACTGCATTTTCTTTTTCAACTATTTTTTCGTCTTCTTGGATAATGTCATTGATTCTATCTAAAGAAACTTTTGCCTTGGTCATGTTTGCAATCGAAGAAGAGATTCCCTGAATAGGCCGAAGTAATTGAGAGAAAACAATAATAAAAGTCATAAATACCTCACCGGTTAGTCCAGCACCTTTATTGTCCAGAATAAGCCCGCCGCCAAACCAAACCAAACAAAGCATTACCATTGCCCCTAAGGTTTCGTTGAGGAGTGGGGAAAGATCTTTTTTTCGAAACGTTTTTGTTATAAGCTTTTGATGAGTAAGATTAATTTTCTTAAATCCTTTTAATATGAATGCATTTGCATTAAACGCTTTAATAATACGAATACCAGATAAAGCCTCTTCCATCGCAGAGAAAAGTAGTCCGGTTTGCTCTTGCCCTGCCTTTGCAGTTCTTTTTAAACTTTTCCCTATACTAGAAATAACGAAAGCCGATATTGGCAATAAAAACAATGAAATTAAGGTCAGCTCAGGGCTTAGATAGACTAGTGAAATAATATTTATGGCGACTGCAATGGGTTCTCGAAACAAAAGCTCTAACATACTTACAACTGCGATTTCTACCTCCCCAACATCACTATTCATTCTAGCCATCAAGTCGCCTTTTCTTTCATTAGAATAGTAAGCCAAAGGCAAAACAAGAATTTTTTCAAATAATTTATCTCGTACATCCCTAACTACCGCCATTCTTAATTGCGATTGAAAATACACCGCTCCATAACGAAATAGATTCTTGAAGAAAAAAGCTAACATGACAGTAATGCAAACGAATAATAGGGCCTCTTTCGGATTTTGAGAAACCAAGTCATACATGGTAAAATTATACCAATCCTTTACATAAGTAAATAAGCCGCCCAAAGAACTATCCCATAATGGCGGACTTACCGGAACAATTTCTTCTGGTTTCCTGAAAATTAATTGAAGTATTGGTATAAATAAAACAAGTGAAAGTAAATTGAATACGACAAATAATAAATTACACAACACCACAAGAAGAGCGACGCCTTTATACCTGAAGGTATACCTATATATTTGTTTTAAAGCAGACAATTTAACAACAAAGATACATTTGTATACTTGTTTTTCAATTAGTAGCACCTAAGTTTCTTAACTTTGCTTTATGAGTAGTGTAAGACAACAAAAAATTGAAGCTGCAATCCAAGGGGAATTAGGCGTTTTATTTCAGCGACTTTCTGCAGAAATATGTTTAGGCGCCATGGTGTCTGTAACAGTGGTGAGAATAACCAAAGACTTATCCCTTGCGAGGTGCTATCTAAGTATTTATGCGCATCCTAGTCCTGAAGAAGTATTAAAATCAATTCAAATAAATCAAGGAAAAGTAAGGGGGATAATTGGTCAACGCCTAAAAAATCTTCGAAAAATACCCTCTCTTACCTTTTATATTGATGATTCAATGGAATATGCCAGTAAAATCGATGAACTTTTAAAAGATAACAATTAAAGTTCCCTTCTACATAGCGCTTAGGTATTTGTTTTCTAAAAACAAGCGTCAAGCCGTAACTATTATTACGCGTATTTCTGTAATGGGCGTTATGGTCATTTCCGCCGCAATGATTATATTATTGTCATCTT
This sequence comes from Crocinitomicaceae bacterium, assembly GCA_044336865.1. Classification (GTDB taxonomy): domain Bacteria; phylum Bacteroidota; class Bacteroidia; order Flavobacteriales_D; family Crocinitomicaceae; genus UBA952. The sequence goes on from JBIIOQ010000006.1 coordinate 47,528, forward strand.
TTAACGGCATCGAATCGATGATTGGTGATTTGTATACGGAATTTGACCAAGGCGTAATCATTACGCCAAGTAAGGGAAAAACGATGATTGAAAACCAAATCCCTTGGACAAAGTTATCCAAGCTGAAAGGCATATCACGTATTTCTAAAGGCATAGAAGAAACGGTAATTTTAAGGAATGAAGAGAAATGGGTGAATGCCACCATAATGGGGGTTGAATTGCAATTTTTGGAGATGATTAATATTCACCAAAAAGATCATTTAATTTTGGGAAAGCCATTACTTCCGCAAGACGAACAAGAAGAAAATAATTTTGGGCTAATTGGAGCCGGCCTTGCCAATAATTTATCGCTTAGTAATGTTAGTAATGAAACAGACAACATTATAATTTACGCCCCAAAAAACAACATAAAATTAAAATTAGGGAAAAACCCATTTTTTCAAACACCTTTCAATATTAATGGCATCATAAATTACAATAAAGAAACGAATGAGTCGGTTGTTCTAGCCAACTTATATTTTGTGAAAAATTTACTCAATCTTGAGAATCAGCTAACGCACATATATATTCAACCAAAATCCAGCGAGGATAATGAGAAAATAAAAGGTCAAATTCAAAAACTATTAGGGGATAATTTTATTGTTAAAACGAATGCGGAAAAAAACGAGTTGATTTACAAAACCAGCAAAAGCGAAAAACTAATTGTTTTACTTATTTTATTATTCATTTTTCTTTTGGCAGTATTTAATTTGGTAGCGTCAATCACCATGATCTATTTAGAGAAAAAGGAAAGTATTAGTGTGCTCAAAAGCATAGGCTTAACTAAAAACAATGTTTTTTCAATATTCTTTTTGGAAGGTTTTTTAATTTCAGGATCCGGTATTTTTTTAGGCGTATTGCTTGGACTAGGGATTTGTATTTTACAGTTAAAATTTAGTTTAATTACGATACCAGGAGGGGGATTACCATTTCCTATTCAGGTAAACTTTTTTGAAGTTTTTACTTCAATGATGGTTTTGATCACTACAGGCACTCTATTTTCTTTTTTCACCGCGAAATTTCTCGTAAGAGAATAAGGATAAATCGCCGAATAAATTTTTGGTGTTTTTCGTGCCGAATAATCAAATATATATTGCTATATTTGCACCCAAATTTAAAAAACATTTCCATGTTAATTTCAAAAGGAAAAGTATCTCAGGTAATCGGTCCTGTAGTGGATGTAAGTTTCGAAAATGGGGTAGAGTTACCAACAATTTTTGACGCATTAGAAGTAACAAAAAAAGACGGTACACGAGTTGTGCTTGAAGTGCAATCTCATGTTGGGGAAAACTCAATTAGGGCTATCTCAATGGACTCAACCGACGGTTTTACCAGAGGAATGGAAGTTGTTTCTACAGGTTCAGCAATAAAAATGCCTGTTGGCGAAAAAATTAAAGGCCGCCTTTTTAATGTTATCGGTGAAGCTATTGATGGCATTAATGTAGTAAGTAATGAAGGTGGTATGCCAATCCATAGAGAGGCGCCGAAATTTGATCAATTATCAACAGCAACTGAAATACTATTAACAGGAATTAAAGTCATCGACTTAATTGAGCCATATGCAAAAGGAGGAAAAATTGGTCTTTTTGGTGGTGCGGGCGTTGGAAAAACAGTATTGATTCAAGAACTCATTAATAATATTGCTAAGGGGCATGGTGGATTGTCTGTTTTTGCTGGTGTAGGTGAACGTACACGAGAAGGAAATGATTTATTAAGGGAGATGTTGGAATCAGGTATTATTAAGTACGGTAAAGAGTTTATGCATTCAATGGAAGAAGGTGGATGGGACCTTACTAAAATAGATTTAGAGGAAATGAAGGAATCAAAAGCAACGTTTGTTTTTGGTCAAATGAATGAGCCTCCTGGAGCACGTGCTCGCGTAGCGCTTTCCGGTCTTACTATTGCAGAATATTTTCGAGATGGAGATGGACAAGGTCAAGGAAAAGACATTTTATTTTTTGTTGATAATATCTTTAGATTTACACAAGCAGGTTCAGAGGTTTCTGCACTTTTAGGCAGAATGCCATCTGCCGTTGGGTATCAGCCTACTTTAGCAACAGAGATGGGGCAAATGCAAGAGCGAATTACGTCAACAAAAAGTGGTTCAATTACCTCCGTTCAAGCTGTTTATGTTCCTGCAGATGATTTAACAGATCCTGCTCCAGCAAATACCTTTGCGCATCTTGATGCAACAACGGTATTGTCTAGAAAAATTGCGGAACTTGGTATCTATCCAGCTGTTGATCCATTAGATTCTACTTCTAGAATTCTAACCCCGGAAATTGTGGGTGATGAACATTATAACTGTGCACAACGCGTTAAATTAACCCTGCAGCGATATAAAGAATTACAAGATATTATCGCAATTCTTGGTATGGATGAATTATCCGAGGACGATAAATTAATCGTTCATAGGGCGAGAAGGGTTCAACGCTTTTTATCGCAGCCTTTTCACGTAGCAGAACAATTTACCGGATTACCAGGTGTTTTGGTTGACATCAATGATACCATTAAAGCATTTAATGATATACTAGATGGTAAATACGACCAATATCCTGAAGCAGCATTTAATTTGAAAGGCGGAATACAGGACGTGATTGATGCAGGCGAAAAAATGATGGCAGAAGCCTAAATATTTACAGTGATGAAACTTGAAATAGTTACCCCAGAATCAATCATTTTTAAAGGAGAAGTCGTTTCTGTAACCCTGCCGGGTTTAAGCGGGCAGTTCCAATTATTAAGTAATCACACGGCTATTATATCTGCATTAAAGGCAGGAGAAGTTAGAATTAAATTGTCAAATGAATCAGAAGACTTAGGCCTCTTAAAAATTGATTCAGTGGATAAATCAATAGGCGTTTATGAGATTAAAGGAGGCATTCTTGAAATGTTAACGAATAAAGCAATTGTTCTTGCTGAATAAAAAGGTGCTCGATATTAATTTTTCAAGGGGCGTACTGAAGGCAAATTATTTTTTTACCGTGAATACTTTCCTTATTTTAGCAATAAATAAATAGTGTCAATGTCGGCCTTAGACCATAATAATATTCCTAATCATATTGCAATCATAATGGATGGGAACGGCCGTTGGGCAAAAGAGCAAGGGAAGGACAGGCTTTTTGGTCATGCTTCAGGAGTAGAGGCAGTCCGCGAGACACTTAAAGCAGCGAAAGATTTAGGCGTAAAATTTTTAACCCTTTATGCTTTTTCAACAGAAAATTGGTCAAGACCTCAAAAAGAAATTGATGGATTAATGAACCTGCTAATTGATGCAATTACTTCAGAACTGGATAGTCTTGACAATAATGGCGTACGATTGTTGACGATTGGAGACATTAATGGGCTCCCAGAAAACTGCAAGCTTAGCATGGAGAAAGCGATTGAAAAAACAAAGAATAATACAGGAATTACGCTTGTATTAGCAATAAACTATAGCGCAAGAATAGAGATTACCAGAGCGTTTCACTCTATTTTATTACATGAAAAAAACATAAGCGAGGCACAAATAACACCAGAATTAATAGCGAATTATTTGTATACGAACACTATTCCAGATCCAGAATTATTGATTAGAACGAGTGGAGAAAATCGAGTAAGTAATTTTATGCTTTGGCAAATTGCTTATACAGAATTTCATTTTACGAGCATCTATTGGCCAGAATTTAGAAGGGAACACTTACTTGCCGCCATTATTGATTATCAAAAAAGAGAGCGGCGATTTGGAAAAACTTCAGAACAAATAGCATAAAAAATATGAAAAGAATAAGCTTATTTTTTTTCTTAATAATGCAAATAATTTCCTTTGCTCAAACAGACCCCATTACTATTGGGGAGTTGAGTTTTGACTATTCTTCTCCAGTTGAATATGAAATAGGACCAATTCGTGTTATTGGCGCGGATAATTTCGATCATCAAGGCATCAAACTTATCGCGGGACTTAAACAAGGTCAAAACATCAAACTTCCAAGCGATCAAATCTCTAATGCAATACGAAGGCTTTGGGATGAAGGTCTTTTTTCAAACATCTCTATTTATGCCGAGAAAGAAGTAGCAGGCGTGATTTACCTTGTCATTGAACTGACGACTAGACCTAAGCTTTCAAGGTTCAAGTTCACTGGAATATCGCGACGGGAAGCAGATAAAGTGCGTGAAGAAATATCATTGTTCTCTGGAAAAACCATAACAGAAAATTTAGTGTTTCAAACAAAAAATAAAATCAAAGGCTATTTTAGGGACAAATCATTTTATGACGTATCAGTTGATATTAGACGAATAAAAGACACCTTAATTAATGATTCTGAAATATTTTTAATTGACGTTGAAAAGGGAGTAAAAATTGGCATTAAACCGCTTGCTATCTCCGGAAACCAAAGTGTGCCAACATGGAAATTGAAGCTTGCTATGAAAGACACAAAACAGAAGTCAATTCTGAGGATTATTAAACGGTCTAAATTTACCACGTCTACTTATGAAAAAGACAAACTCGCCTTGCTAGCTAAGTTTAACGCTGTTGGTTTACGGGATGCTATGATAACCTTTGATACCGTTTATAAGGTTGATGCTAAAAATCTTGCCATCAATATTATCATTAATGAAGGCGAAAAGTACCTTTTTGGGGATATTGATTGGATCGGAAATTCAAAATATAGATCTAGCTTTTTAGACACGGTTCTAGGAATAAAAAACGGCGACGTTTTTAATAAAGAATTGCTCGATCAACGCCTTAAAGGAAATGGTGATGGGAGGGATATCTCTTCACTTTACATGGATAAAGGGCATTTATTTTTTCAGGTAATTCCCGTAGAAACCAATGTGTCAAATAATAAAATCAGTTATCAAATTAGGATTATAGAGGGTAAAGAGGCTCGAATCGGGGAAATCACTATTCGGGGAAATAATAAAACAAATGACTATGTGATTTTACGCGAAATCAGAACCAAACCTGGTGACCTTTTTAATAAAGCAGATATTATAAGAACGCAACGAGAACTTTCACAATTAGGGTTTTTTAACGAGCAAGGCTTTCAGGTAAATCCTCTTCCCGACCCTGCAAAAGGAACTGTTGATATTGAGTATGTTGTTGAAGAAAAGTCTTCTGATCAAATTGAATTGTCAGGTGGTTACGGTGGCGCAGGGCCAACATCTTCTGGGCGAATTATCGGCACTCTGGGATTAACATTTAATAATTTTTCCGCTAAAAATATTTTTAATAAATCTGCTTGGACACCATTACCTTCAGGGGACGGTCAGCGACTTTCCATTCGCGCTCAATCAAATGGGCGTTTTTACCAAGGGTATAATTTTTCCTTTACTGAACCATGGTTAGGCGGCAAGAAAGCAAATTCCTTGTCGTTTTGGATAAATAATACCGCATTATCGTCTAATGGACTAATTCGATCAAATCCTGCTTATACTGGCTTATCAATTACTGGTGTAGGGTGCGGGCTTCAACGAAGAAAGAAGTGGCCAGATGATTATTTTACCGCATACTATGACCTTAGTTATCAGTATTATGACGTTGTTAAAGATTTCCGATTTCCTTTATTCCCGCAAGGATACGCTAATGACATAGCATTAAAATATATACTTCAGCGAAGTTCGGTGAGCGCACCAATTTATCCTCAAAGCGGATCTAATTTTACATTTACTGCTAAAGCGACGCTTCCTTATTCTGCCTTTTTACCAGATAAAGACTATAGCTCCTTATCTCCCAAAGACCGCTATCATTACCTAGAATACTATCGCTTTAAATTTACGGGAGAATGGTATTTACCTCTAACACCGGATAAAAAATTAATTTTAATGCCAAGATTCGGTTTCGGTTATATCGGGGCATATAACTTATCCAAGGGCGTTACGCCTTTTGAAAGGTATTCAGTAGGGGGAAGTGGACTCTCTGGTGTTAATCAGTTAGGTGGCAGGGAAATTATTGCCTTGAGGGGATATGAGGATCAATCAGTTTCTTCTACTGGTGGAGATCCAATTGTAGCAAAATATACACTAGAGCTCCGTTATCCTATTTCACTTAATCCTCAAGCTACTTTTTATGCCTTAGCATTTTTAGAAGCGGGGAATTCTTATCCTACTTTTGATAAATTTAACCCTTTCAATGTTAAACGGACTGCTGGTATAGGAATTCGTGTCTTTTTACCTATGTTTGGCATGTTAGGCTTAGATTATGGCTTAGGGTTTGACCGCCTAGACAGTTGGTCAAGTGGACTCGGAGGAACTTCCGACCAATCCATTCAGCAAAAAGGATTTAACCCAAAATTAAGCTTTACTATTGGTATGAATCTTGGCGAATTATGATAGAAATTTGCAATAATATCTTAACTTCGCCGTTCCGAAGCACCAAAATTTTTTGAAATGAAAATAATATTATTTAGTATTTTGTTTTTTTTTGGCATTGGCTTTGCTAAAGCGCAGTCCTACGCATTTATAGATTCGGATTACATTCTCAAAAACATTCCAGAATATATTGAAGCAAAAGAAAAACTTGATAAGCTGTCCCTTAAATGGACAAAAGAAGTGGAAGATCGCTTTGCTTTTATAAAAACAAAGCGAGATAACTTTAACAAAGAGGAAGTATTATTACCGAATGAAGAAAAAGAAAAACGAAAAAGCGAAATTGAAAAATTAGATAAAGAAACAATAGAATTGCAAACGCAGTATTTTGGTGTTAACGGTGAATATTTTTTAAAAAGACAAGAGTTTATCCAGCCAATCCAAGATCGTGTGTTCAACGCGATGAAAAAAATTGCAAAAAGAGAGGGGTATGCTTTTGTATTTGACAAGTCTAACCAAAGTAATTTGGTTTACGCCGAAAAAGAATATGACATTAGTAATACGGTGTTAGAGGAAATGGGAATAAGTAAAGAGTAATTAGTTAATTTATATATAGAAAAATGAAAAAAGTAGTCCTTGTTATCGCGTTAATGCTTGCCGCAATTAATGTAAATGCACAAATGAAGTTAGCTCACGTTAATTCACAACAGTTATTAGATACGATGCCTTCTCGTAAAGCCGCGATGGAGAAACTCAAGAAATTTGAACAAGATGGGTATAAAGAGCTTACTGAAATTCAAAAAGATTTAGAAGAGGCATACAAAAAATATGAGCAAAATAAAGGTTCTTGGTCTCCAGTTATTTTAAAAATCGAAGAGGAGAAAATAATGAAAAAGCAACAAGGACTTGAAGATAGGCAAACAGCTCTTCAGCAGGAATTGCAAATATATAATCAAGAATTAAATAAGCCGATTTTAGAAATGGTTCAGAAATCAGTTGAAATTGTTTCAGACAGAAAAAAAATTAATTATGTAATCGACGAGTCTACTACGCTTTATTTTAAAGGTGGTATGGATATTACAGCAGAAGTTTTAATTGAATTATTGCGTTTGGATGCCGAGTCAATGAAGAAATAATTTATTCAATCAATTTTAGAAGGGCAATCGTTGGTTGCCCTTTTTTTATGTAGTTTTGAGCTATGAAAAAGGTCCCTATTGGCGTTTTTGATTCGGGTTATGGCGGCCTAACCGTCTTGTCTGAATTATTAGAAAAACTACCTAGTTACGACTATATTTATTTTGGCGACAATGCAAGGGCACCATATGGAAATCGTTCTTTTGATGTGGTATATTCTTATACGCTCGAAGCCGTGGAGTTTTTGTTTAGTCAAGGATGTGAACTAGTTATTATTGCATGTAATACGGCATCTGCGAAAGCCCTACGAACTATTCAGCAAAACGATTTAGTGCGTTTTGGGACTCGAAAAAGAGTGTTAGGCGTCATTAGGCCTTGTACGGAAATGATCAGCAGTGTTACTTCAACTAATTGTGTAGGGGTGCTTGCTACGCAAGGTACGGTCAATTCAAACTCGTATGGTATTGAGTTGAAAAAATTTGCGCCAAATGTTACTTTAGTTCAGCATGCATGTCCAATGTGGGTTTCCCTGATTGAAAATAACATGCATAATACTGATGCAGGAAAAATGATTATTAAAGCAGATATTTCAACATTATTATCACAAAACAAGGCCATTGACACCCTAGTTTTAGCCTGTACGCATTACCCGGTTATTCAAAGCTATATTAAAGAAATCGCCGGAAAAGAAATCCAAGTAATCGCGCAAGGGCCCCTGGTTGCGGATAAATTAATTGACTATTTATCTCGACATACAGAGCTAGATAATACCCTTTCTAAGGATGGAACGGTGGTTTATTTTACTACTGAAAACAGTGACTTTTTTGATGAGGCAGCCTCTAAATTTATGAATAGAACTATAAGTTCATCGCATATCGCACTCTAATTTTCTATAATGTTATTAAGGTCTTGTTTAATTGTTTGACAAATTTGATCCAAGGGTAGGTCATTAGCATCGGTTCCAAAAGGATCTTCTATTTCTTCTGCAAGTACTTCCATGCTAACTAATGCGTAAAAAACAAAGGTCGTGATAAGAACGGCCCAATAGTCAAAATGAAAAAACACAATGGGCAAGGTGATAACGTATAAAAAGATAAATTTCTTAATAAAGATACTGTATGAAAATGGAATTGGTGTGTTTTTAATACGCTGACAGCCTCCTATTGAAGCAATTAAGCCATTTAAATTAATATCGATTTGGATAAGATCACCCTGGCTTAATTCTCCCTGTTTTTCTAATGCACGTAATTTAATGTAAATTAATTTCATTACCTGTACAGGACTATTGTCTTTCGAGGGGTCTTCATATTTTTGAAATACTAAATTATTTTTATTTGCCCTTAAATTATTTTTCGCATTGTAAATATAAAGGCTTAATAAACGCGCAAATTCCTTTTTATCTTCTTCATTACTAATTCGAGTTGTGATTTTTAAAATCGCACTTCGGCAGTCATTGACGATAGCCCCCCAGAGTTTTCTTCCTTCCCACCATCGATCATAGGCACCATTTGTTCGAAAAAGCAACAATAAAGACATTACAAATCCAATTAAAGAATAGATGGCTGTTAACTCCTTAGTATAGGAGCTTAATTTATCTTGAGTTGTATCCGGCATAAGATGTAACAAGATAATTATTATGGTTGCGAGTAAAGAAATAAAAATTAATTGCTTCCAAAGAATACGAATAGTGTCGCTTTTATTCAATGAAAAAATGAGATTAATCCAATTTTTAGGATTGTAGTTTATCATGATCAGGAATTTAATTAGGTAAAAGTAATTTTTTGTTTCGACTCAGCTAAATATTATTAGTAATTTCGATTGATAAAATAAAAATAATGCAACTTACCCCAGAAATTATTAAGCGACTTGAATTATTAAATGACAAATATGCTGTGTTGGGTCAAGATTTATTGTCTTATTTGGATGGCCTTTTGTATGCTGAGGTAACTACTTATTGGGATTATATTGAACTTGAAACATTGTTAAGCTTGCAGAAGCCCAAGACTAGTTTCCCTGACGAAAAAGTGTTTATTATTTATCATCAAATTACGGAGCTATATTTTAAGATGGCACTCAATGAATTTGAGCAATTAGGAAAGAATTTAAAAATAGACGCCACATTCTTTGTGGATCGTGTTACGAGAATAAATCGATATTTTGAAGCTTTAATTAAGAGTTTTGAAATTATGGTAAGTGGAATGGAAAGGGAACAATTCTTAAAATTTAGGATGTCCTTGCTACCAGCTAGTGGTTTCCAATCGGCACAATATCGTGAAATTGAATTTTATAGTACGGATCTTATTAATTTACTTGTAAAAGAGAAGAAAGAGGCTTTGAAGATGGAAACAGATATTCATAAGCTTTTCGATCACTTATACTGGAAAGAAGGCGCAACGGAGGAAGTATCTGGAAAAGCAACACTTACCCTTACACAATTCGAACAAAAGTATAAAGCTCGATTTATTGAAGTGGCGAATATGTGTAAAAGTAATAACCTCTGGCAGGTCTATTTAAGGCTCCCTGAGGACGACAAGAAAAGTTCTTCCGTCATCAATGCCCTTCGCACAAATGATCTTAATGTCAATGTTAATTGGCCTTTAGCGCATTACAAGTCCGCCGTTCGCTATCTTAATAAGGGTGAGACAGACGTTGCTGCCACTGGAGGAACGAATTGGCAAAAGTATTTACCACCACGGTTCCAAAAGCGAATTTTTTATCCTGCCTTATGGAGTGCTGATGAAATTGACAATTGGGGGAAGCAATGGGTGAACGAAATGTTAAGCTAATTAGTTCAATTCTTTAATGTAAACAGTTGAAAAATCTACAATCCCTAAGGGATTTAGCTTAAAATTTCGCACTCTCAAATTGATAATGGCGACAAAGTCATCAATTAAAATCGGTAAAATAATAGCCTCACTCCTTAGTATAGAATCGCAGCTATTAAATAGGCCTTGTCTTTTTTCTACGTTCCGTTCTATTGTTGCAGAATAATAGCATTGGTTATAGTATTCGGAGGATAAATAGGGGAAAATAGAAGCTTCAAATCCGGGTTGCCTGCTTCGATTATAAAAAAGACTAAAATAACTTTCGGGATCAGGATAATCAGGCACCCATCCTACGCTCCAAATATCTATTTCATTTTTTGTAATAGCCTTTTCACGAGCAGCAAAGTCTCCAGTTAAAATTTCTACATTTATTCCTAAGGCATTTCTTAATTCATCACAGATGTATTGCCCCCATTTTAAGGAAGCACTTTCTTTAGTTCCAGCAACAAACATTTTTAAGGGAGGGAAATTTGCCCCATTTTTGTATCCAGCCTTTTCTAGCAGCTTTTTCGCTTTTTCAATATTGTATTGTCGCATAGGGATTAAGGGGTTATTATAATAACTTGAAGTTGGTGCGAAGCCATGTAAAGCAGGTGAGCCATCACCATTTAAAATTGTATTACATAATATATCTCGATTTATCGTGTAGTCAATAGCCATCCTAACGTTTATATTGCTTAGAGGCACTCTTGATGTATTAAAACCTAAGTATGCCATACTTGTCCCAGGAGAAACTAACACCCGATGTGAAATTGTACTGCCATTTTGGGCGTCTTGTAGACTCCCTAAAAGATAGTTTAATGACTCAGATGGAACCTCAAACACCACATCAATTTCCCTTTTTCTAAACAGATCAAATTCTGTTTTCTTATTAGCGGAAACTTTTATTTTTAAAGCATTTAAATAGGGTAATTGGTTTCCATAGCTATCTTTTTTCCAATAGTTAGGATTGTAATTAAGGATCAACTGTTTCTGATTTCTTTCACCATAGATAAATGGTCCAGTTCCAATTGGGTGAGTCACAATTTTTTTTCCATAGTAGTCAAATGCTACTTTGGAAAATATGCCATAGCTTGCGCTAGTTAATAATTTTTGGAAATTTACGTAGGGCTCTTTCAAGGTTATTTCTATACAATAATCATTAATTATTTTGATGCCGGAAACCCCTTTACTAATCTTTTCGCTGCTTTGTGAATAATATTCTTCTCCCCCCACAATTTTCTCGCTTAAAATTTTACCTGCATTATTGAGCGAATTATTAGAACAGGCAAAATCCAAACAGAATTTAACGTCAAAAGCGGTTAATTTATTAGGACTCGTTGAAAAGCAAGGATTCTCATGAAAATAAACGTCTTCTCTCAAAAACAATTTTATCTTTTTGTTGTCGCCGCTTATTTCTGTCCTTTTTGCAAGATGCCCAACTACTTCATTAGTATTCGGATCTAAGCGCAATAAAGGTTCAAATATCTGCGAGCTTACCCGATGACTGTAAAGGTCTGTAGCAAATAACGGAAATAGATTGGTAATCTCCTGACTTGTATAAAAGCATAGCGTATCACCATAGCTTATATTTCCCTTACCGTCTTTAGGTCGAAGCGTTTTGTTTTTACAGCTTGTGAAAACAAGCATTAAGTTAGTAATTATAAGAATTACTAGTGCCTTATTCATGCAGTACAACTAATCGAATACAAATAGGATTCCCACTTTCTATTAATTGCAGCGTATAAATACCTTGAGCTAAATGAGAAACCTGAATAAAAGAAGCTTGATCTTCTGTAAGCACCACAGACCCTCTTGCATCATAGAGGCAAATTTTTTCGCTTTGCCTGTTAAAAGTCAGTAGTTGATTTGCTGGATTTGGGTAAGCAATAAATTGGCCTTGCATTGATTCAGTTAATTGAAGAACTCCAACATACACGCTATCTAAAACAGAACAGCCGTTTGCATCAGTTATTAAAGCAGTTATCCACCCTTGTGCCAGATACACTGCCATACTATCTGTTTGCTGGTTGGGGTCGCTCCATTGTATTTGATAGGGTTGCGTACCCCCAGCGACATGAACTGTAGCGGTTCCATCTAATTGATTGACGCCAGATAACGGGGTCACATTGAAACTGAGCGATAAAGATATTGGATTGGTAATGACTGCTTGTTGACTAGTTGTTGTGCATCCCAATGAGTCTACTACGTTTATGGTGTAGCTCCCAGCGGCTAAACCAGCGAAATTATTATTGGATGAATTGAGGTTATTTGCGCTGTAGAGGTAAGCGCCATTGCCTCCACTGGCCGAGATAGACAATGAGCCAGTAGCTTCGTTGTCACATAACGTGGGCATTGTATTTACTATGAAGTTCAAGGCATTGGGCTCACTAATCACATAACTTAGGGTGTCTACACAGGGCCGTGCATCGCTAACCACTACAACATAGTTGCCAGGAATTAGAGAGGATATGGAATCAACTGTACTGCCATTACTCCAAGAATAAGTCACTGGAGCCAAAGCCTGTGGCGAAAGCAAAGTGATAGCGCCATCCCCACTACCATAACAGCTTACATTTTGGATCAGCGATTGACTTACCAATGGCGCGCTATTGGGAATTAAAACAGAGTCCACCACCACACAGCCATTAGGATGGGTTATGGTGACGCTGGCCCACCCTTCGTTCAAGGTGTAATTGGGCTTGGTAGTAATCCCATTTTCCCACAAAAATGTACAAGTACTAAACATGCAGACACAACCCGTACTGTTCAATACCGCCTGACCGTTGTTTCCTCCGGGGCAAGTGGGAGGTAAAATATTGCCAAAAGAAATTACATAGGGGTCGTTGATGATCACGTTGTAAATTTCATAACATCCAGCAGCATCATTCACTTGTAAAGAGTAAGTGCCAGCCGGAATACTACTCAATTGATCAGAAGTACTTCCATTGGACCAAAGATAAGTATATGGCGCTGTGCCCAAATTTACGGTGGGGGTAATGGAGGCTGAGGATGTTCCGTTGCACCACGGCGCTGTAACTGAAACAGAATTTATCAGGCTGCCCGCACCACAATCCACAGAAGTGTAGTGGTATTCTCCATCATTCATAGTAGATAAATAACTTCCCCAAGCAATACCAGCATTTGGAAAAACAGCATTGAGTTCCGTCCGGTAGGCAGTAACTCCCTTCCAACCCATGGGATTGAGGCTGTCTTTTTTCACTAAATAAACCAAATCCATTTGTTGGTCGTTGTCAAGGTCTGTAAATAAAGGCGTTGAACCGATATTCACACCAGTACGTGTGGGAACGAGGTCAACGATGGTATTATTTTGAAAGTCAAAGGTCTTGAGGCGGTGTTTCCAGTAGCCATTTTCCATGAAATTTATAGATGCTACCAATTCATCTCTCCCGTCATTGTTTAAATCCACGGCATTTCCAGAAGCAAATTGCAAACTGCCAATGCTGTCTTTGAACATTTCTTGTCCAGTAGAGCCGTCCAAAAGAACTTGGTAGTAATCGGTATATGCAGAGCTAGAGCCTTTGGCTAAAAACAAAAAGACATCCGGATGGTTGTTCCCAGTAAAATTCCCAATAACTGGCTCAGCACTCGATTCAGTATTTGGAAGGTCATAGCTCCAGTGCTGGGTTAAATTACTACCTTTAATTTTAATCAGTTTTCCGCTATATGATTGAATGAAAATGTTGTGTTGATTCCCGTTTGTCTTGTAAACGGAAGCAGGCGCAACAAAGCCAAAATTAGGATCGTGAGCCAACTGAATAGAGGCACCGAGGGAATTATTGAGCAACCCTTGTAGTGGACAGGCCCAAAAGGAACCGCCCAAGGTTTCTCCACCTGTGCCGTACAGCACCCATTTGGTTCCATTTCCTTGAATATCACAAACGATAGCTGAACAATAGGTTTCCGCACTGTCAGGAACAACGGCCTTAGCTAATAATGAACCTGTAACGACATTAATAACCATAAGGTGTCCTGGAGGGCGAGTGGTATCCCATGCTGGCGCCGCATGATCGCCACCGTTGGCCACTAGAATATCATCCATACCATCACCGCTAACATCCTGTATAAAAGTTGGATTGTAGAAATTATACAATCCACTGTCCGCTGGGTTGGTGTTGTAGGGAAAATAATCCCAAAGTAAAGCCCCATTTTGTCCGTTGATGGCTAGTAATTGGGCTTGTCTACCCACCATGAATACATCTTTAATACCGTCGCCTGTGATGTCTTTGAAAATGGCACTACCAAAGACTTCATTTCTCGAGGGTCTTTTCCATAGTAAATTTCCAGTGGCACCATTGATAGCCATGATACCATTGTTACTGAACACACCATCCGTTCCACCGCCATAAACCAGGTCTTTGATACCATCATTATTCAGGTCACAGGCTCTGGGAGAGGAAAGGGTTGCGATAGAATCAGTAAATACTTGCCAACTATTAGATTGTCCATAACTCACTAAATAGCATAAGAATGGAGTAGATAAGGCGAGTAGAATTAATTTCATAAAACATAGTTTGGGCATAAAGTTAAGCTAATTAAAATTTTTCAGCAAGATTTATCCCCCTTAATCTATTGACTTGTAGAATTGGATAGAACGCACTACATTTGCGGTAAATTAAGGCTCCGTGGCGCAACTGTATAGCGCATCAGATTTCGGCTCTGAGGGTTGGGGGTTAGAATCCCTCCGGGGTCACAAAAGGCGCCCGCTTCATAGAATGAAGTGGGCTTTTTTATTTAGAATAGCGTCAGAAAATATTTCTGAAAGCTAGGAGAAATGAAAAAGACAAGGCAATGCGTAGCAATGTCGGGCGCTATGCTTGGAATGTCCAATGCGCTTTGGATCATGCGCAGCATAATCCCTTAAAAAAGAAAAACCCTAAAACCAAAAAGCAGTTTGGGTTAATTCAAGGCTTTTTATCTACTACAGGCCTGTTTTGCGCATTCGCTAATTCCCAGGCAATTGCAAAGGCTAATTGTGTTCGCTTGGTTAGTGCATCAAACTCGATTTTATCAACTTCGTCACCCTCACCATGGTAATCTTCATGCACTCCATTAAAAAGGAAAACGGAAGGGATGTTGTTTTTTGCAAAATTATAATGATCCGATCGGTAGTAAAATCGATTTGGGTCTTTCTTACTATTGTATTTATAGTCGAGTGTAATGTCAACATATTTCTTATTCGCTCTTTCACAGGCATTGTGCAAATCGCTAGATAAAAAATTGGAGCCTATTAGATAAACATAATCATTTGTTTTTTTATGGAATTCGTCTCGCCGGCCAATCATATCAATATTAATGTCTGCAATCGTTTTTTCTAGCGGAAACAAGGGGTAATCGGTATAATATCTTGAGCCATGCAAACCGTGTTCTTCTCCTGTAACATGAAGAAATAGTATGGAACGCTTTGGTCCATAGCCATCATTTTTTGCTGTCTGAAATGCCTGCGCAATTTCCAGCAATGCTACGGTTCCTGATCCGTCATCATCCGCCCCATTGTATACTTCGCCATCTATAATTCCAATATGATCATAATGCGCTGAAATCACGAGTATTTCTTCTGGCAACTCGCTTCCTTCAATAAAAGCCCAAATGTTTTCTGAGTCTGGCAACCCTTCTCCATACCTTCCATTCATAAATGCCGCAGGTACGGGCTGGTAGAAACTATTCGCGCCTTTTGGAAAAGAAACACCCATATTCTCATACTGATCGATTAGGTATTTCCCTGCTAATTTTTGTCCTTCTGTTCCCGTATCACGCCCGCCCATTTCATCGGATGCAACGATGCTTAAGTGTGTTTTTAATTCTTCGGCGCTAATTGTTTTAACGTATTTCGGAACATCACAAGAAAGTTTCGTTTGTGCATTACAGAATAAGAAAGCATTTGTAAAGGCGATTAAAGTGATTGAGCGCAGTCCTAAGTTCATATTCTTTAGTTTAGTCATTTATTTATAAAGGTATTAATTAAATGCAAAGCCTTATTTATAATTCTTTCTCTTATTTGATTAATAGTAAAACGCCTAAACCGGTCAGGTAACCAATTGCCGCAAGCCAAGTAATGTTTTTTAAATACCACGTAAAAGAGATGTTTTCCATCCCCATAGCAACAACTCCTGCAGCCGACCCAATAATCAACATGCTACCGCCCGTTCCAGCGGCATAGGCAATCATATGCCAAAGGGAATCGTCAGGGCTTGCTGAAAACATACCAATACTTGCAGCCACAAGCGGAACATTATCAATAATAGCTGATAAAACACCAATAAGTAAAACATAAAGCTCTTGTGGCAACTTGCCATTTAAAAATTTTCCTAAATTAAATATGATGCCTGTTGACTCCAAAGCGGCAATAGTCATGAGAATGCCTAAGAAAAACAAGATGGAGGGAAGTTCAATTTTTTGAAGGGCTCTCAAAGTTGGTCCTTGTGAAACAACATCATTTGTCCCTCCTCCAAATGTAACATGAAACTTACGTTTACTGACTATTTCGGCAATCAGGGCATAAATGGCTAGTGAAAGCATCATGCCGATGTAAGGTGGGAGGTGTGCAATGGTTTTAAAAAGCGGCACCAGCACAATTAAAAGTAATCCCATTACTAGCATGAATGACCCATATTTTTTAGGCTCTTTACTTTCTCTTTCAGCGATAAGATTTCCTTTAAAAGCCGGAAGAAAGGAAGCAATTGTTAATGGAACAAGTACGCTTAAAAGCGAAGGTAAAAAGAGTAAATTAATTAGTTTAAGGCTGCTAACTTTTCCTGATATCCATAACATTGTTGTGGTAACATCACCAATGGGTGACCAAGCGCCTCCTGCATTAGCCGCAATTATTGTTATGCCAGCATACCATAAACGATCTTCTTTAGCAGAGATTAATTTCCTAAGTACGGTGATGATTACGATTGTGGTTGTAAGGTTATCAATAATTGCAGATAGAAAAAAGGTAAGCAGGCCAATCGTCCATAAAAGCGAGCGTTTATTTTTACTAGCGATGATCTTTTTAACGGCATTAAATCCTTCAAAGTAATCGATCATCTCCACTATGGCCATGGCTCCCATAAGAAAGAAGAGAATCTCAGCTGTCTTGCCAAAATGATGCAGCATGGTATCTTGTAGCAAGACTCTTTTTTCTTCAATACTCCAGTTCGATAGCGAAATAAGTTTAGAACTTGTGGCGTCTATCCACGAATTAATTTCGTTAAGGTTCATCGAAATCAAGGCCCAACAAATCGCCATCATCAACAAAGCTGGAATGAGCTTGTCAAGTTTTATGGAATGTTCAATGATGATTAAGCCATAACCGAAAATAAAGATTAATATTAACATTAATTCCATGGCTAATCAAACAATTCGTTTAAGAAAAAAGGAAGCTTAGGGCAGGGTTATTTGATACCCAAAAATGCTTTTGCTTGTTTATCTTCTGGCTCTAGTTCATTTACAATTGTCCAACATTCCTTTGCCTTTATCAAATCTTTTGCAGCTGAATTTACGTAGTAATCACCTAAGTACTTAGCGGACTCAAGGACATATGTTTTGTACTTTGCGCTGCTTCTTTCTTCTACACTTACTAATTCTAATACGCTTCTATACGATTTTTCAGCTAGCCAATTTACCTTCGTAACATCACTTGCAATTTGAGCTCTTGCTCGCCAAAAATAACCAGGTATGTATTTTGGCGATAATTTATTCACGATTGATAATGCACTATCTGAAGCGACGTAATTTTTAGGTCCGAAATAATACGCTCGCCCAAGGTCATAATATTCAGCAACACTTAGTTTACTTTCTTTGAGTTTAAATTCGTAGCTTCCGACGGCTTTATCATAGTTTTTGAACTTCATGTATAATTTTGCTAAATCACCTGATAGTTCAAGCGCTGCCTTTTGATCCAAACGCGATGTGTTTTCAAATTCAATTATTGCTAACGAGTCCTGACCATTTTTTGACAACAGTAAGCCCTTGTATTTATAATCTAAGTATATTATTTTTTCCGGGGGGCATGAAGCAAAAAATAGCGCACTGGTCTGAAGTCCTTTGGTAATACCATCTGGCTCTGTCGTACATTCGTAATAAGAGTAGGTAAGCATACGATCGATATAATGATTTGTGAATGCATTGTTTTTAATATTCAAAAGCTCATTTATTGCTTCACAGTATTGTTTTCCTTTAAACAATGCAACAGCATAGCGATACCTAGCTTCAAATGAGTTATTTAATTTTAAGTATTTCTTCCAGTTGTCTATAGCTTTTGCTGATTGATTAAACATCATATTTAATTCTGCATTTTCTCGGTACGAAGGCGCATAAGTTGAATCGATATTCTTTGCGACTTTATATAATGAATCAGCTAAGGGGTAATTTTTTGCACGTTGATATAGTTTAGCTGTGCGGACAATGCCTTTAGGGGATTTAGGATTAAGTTTTAAAACTTCATTGTAGCTTTTGATGGCAGCGGAACCGTTATCTGGTGTTTTAAGGTTTAATGCATCGCCCATAAGAAGATGCCCATCGATGTTGGCAGGTTCTTTTTTAATGGCCAATGTTAGAAGGCGGATGGCTTCATCTAAGTTCTTTTTTTCTGCTGAAAGATAAGCTAGCGCAATACACCTTAACACTTCTGCATTTTTGTTTTTAGTCATTGTTAGTGCTACAGAAAATTGCTTTGTAGCACCATCTAGATCACCCTTTATAAGCATTGCCTTACCAATCCCTACGAATGAGAATGGAGACTCTGGATCCATAACCATGGTTTTATTCCAATACAGGATGGCGGAATCAATTTCTCCCTTTTCAAAATAATTTTCTCCAGCATAAAAATAATTACACGCATTTGTTGGTTCTAAAAGCATCAGTTTATTAAAGTCTAAAGTAGCTTCTGAAAATCGTTCATTATCGGTCTTCTTGATGGCATCTTTAATGTTTTGACCGAAGCCCAATAGATTAAGAGATAAGGTAAATACAAATAGCAGAAAATATTTCA
Organism: Crocinitomicaceae bacterium; assembly: GCA_044336865.1. GTDB lineage: Bacteria > Bacteroidota > Bacteroidia > Flavobacteriales_D > Crocinitomicaceae > UBA952. The sequence continues at coordinate 66,788 of JBIIOQ010000006.1, forward strand.
TAATTAGTTAGGTTAAGTTATTTAAATTGAATAAATCAATTCTCGCGCCAAAATTAAAACTCTATTAGGTAAAAGCAACGTTTTTTTTCTAATATAATCCATTATAAGCTGTAATTTTTCTATTCGGTGATTAATTGAATAAGGCGAACGGGAGCATTTGCAGGAACTAATGCCGATTTTTGCACAATCAATTGCCCCTTTTCTCCTTTCATGAATAGCACAAATCCAGTATTAACACCAGACTTTTTAGCTTTGTTAATCAGCCAAATTTCTCTAAAGAAGGGATATTCTCTTGTAAAAATATAGCCTGCATGTGGTTTAAAATAATCGCTCTTATCATCTTTTGCAATGGCAACAACATTTATTCCATCTACAAAACCTAGGGTATCAAAATCATCACAATCTGAAATCCAATTTAAGCCAATTATACCTATTGCACTCTTATTTTTCTTAACGAAATTAATAACTTCCTCATTCGAGTTCATGGCAAAGAGATTAATGGGCAGCTTATTTAAATCACACAATTTTTTGAGGTAATTAAAATTAGCTGAGTTTTGCTTATCAAAAACGACATTTATTTTTATTTTTAATCCAGGCCAATGAGTTGTTTTCCCAGCAATAATATCCTTTATTTGTTGAATGGTCATTAAGGAGTCGGGATTCGATGGATGAAGAATTAGTGCAATTGCATCTTCCGCAATTTTATCACTTCTAACCTCAACTTTCTTTTTCTTTAGGGCTGATTTTTCTTCTTGCGTAAAATCCCTAGAAATACATATCGTTTTAGTTGAATCTTTGAAAAATGCAGCTATAATTTCGTCTTCAGCACTAAATACTGCATTTATTTTTGCTTTAGGATACTGCCCCTCAAAGGTATTAATACTAGTATCAAAGAGTGGTTTAAAAGATCCTTCAACATAAATGTTCATATTGCCTCGACTATGTGTGTCATTCCCATAGGAAAAAGGATTGTCATTTGATGAGCAAGAACTAATTAAAAAAAATAAGCCGAAAAGAAAATAATGATAGGGCATAGTTTATTTTTTTTTAACTTGTTTATAGATTCTAAAAGAGCGAATCAAGGCATAGATGAAAAGAATAATTATGAGTATTGTCCTTCTTGTTCCACTTAGGTTTGGCTGAAGAAAGTCAGTCATGAGTAGATAAACTGCAAAAGAAATGCAAATCAGTAAGGTAAAAACTGATAAAGTCGTATTAATAATATTCATTTTGATTACAAAAATAACCCCAATTACAGTTGAATATTCTTTATTCTATGGCAAAATTAATTGGAATTGAGCAGTAAGAGGAAACGCTTCTTCCATTTAATTTTCCTGCCTTCCAATTCGGCATCGCTTTAATAGCTTTGATAGCCGCTTTATCACATTCTGGACAATCTGGAACACCCTTTGTTACGGTTACACTGGAAATATTTCCATTTACACTAACAACAAATCTCAGAAAGCATTTTCCTTGAACATTGTTTTCAATGGCTGTTTCAGGAAACACCAGGTTTTTCTGAATCCAAGCCATCATAGCTGGATAACCTCCTGGAAATTCTGCTTCTTCATCCACAAAGGTTTCTGGATCTGGTTCTTTTGTTTCTTCAACTGGCGGTCCATCGTCTGTTGGAGGTGCAAATTCATCACCATTACCTTCTTGAGTTTTTGTATCTACCTTAGTTTGCTCTACTTCCTCTTGAATGGGTATTTCATCTTCAACAGGAATATCCACGACTATTGGAGGCATGAACGCTACAGTTTCTTCAACTGGAGGCGGAATGTCTTCCGGTGGTGGTGGTGGCACATCATCTACTGGAGGTGCTGGAATAGTCATTTGGGTTGTGTCCACTGGAGGAGCAGGGGGAACAACTTCGGGGATGCTTTTATAAATACGCCACGCAACGAACAAAAGGCTAATCAGTAATAGCAAAGAAAATGTAATAATCATCATTCTTTTGTCGTATTCATTTCGTAATGAATAAGCCCCATATGATTTATTCCGATTTTCGAAAACAAGGTCATTTCGTTGCGTTGACGAGACTTGTTCCCAAGATTTAGATGAAACATAATCGTAAAGGGTAACGATTAACACAAGAAGGATAAGATAAATAATGGCACTCATTTTACTTAATTTTAGATTTGATCAAGGAAAATTCCGAAGGCATTAATTCAACTGGAGCAATGACACCTATTTCCGCAATTTTTAATTCATCGACTAAATCGATGAAATTTTTACATGTTGCTTTATCGTCAGTTTTTATTAACACTTTTAACGCTTTTTTATTTTTTTTTGCTTCTGAAATATGACGTAAATAGGTACTGTCTGCTATCTGTTCTTTGTCAAGTTTCTCGCGATATATTTTTTTTTCACTCAGCACATATTCATTTTTGGTAGCTAGAAGTTTTCTTACACCTTTCGTGCCAAAATCGGTTTCCTCTAACTTAGTAGGTCCATTAGGTCCAGGGCTGCTTTCTGGATAAAACTGTCCAGTATAGTAATAAATCTTATCCTCAGAGAGTAAGAATGTAATTGCGTTGTTAATTTTGGGCCGCTCAGCAGGAGGATCCTTAGGATCTATTTTTGCTGGATAAACCAAGCTCATTACTTTTGGCTTACTAAAGGTTGCTGTAAGAACGAAAAAAGTCAATAGTAGGAATGCTAAATCCACCATGGGCGTCATATCGACACGCGTGGAGCTTTTCTTAGCTCTTTTTTTTCCTTTGTGTTGGTCATTGCCACCACCTTCTGCTATTTCTGACATACTAGTATTTTATATTGGAGCCAACTCCATGGAGGTGACGAAATTTAAATTATTTAGTTTTAAATCCCTAAACACATCAATTACTTTCGCTGCATGAACGTACAGTGTCTTACTATCTACACGCAAAATAAATTTTGGCTTATAATCATTTGCATCTGGGTTTTTCCCTTGGTTTTCTGCTTCTACAAAGGCTGTTTTCCCTGAATTTAAAGCCGCACGGTTACCATAATTAATCCAATCTTTTAATTGATTAGCGGTAGAATCGGTATATGGTATACCTGGCGTATTAAATTGTTTCCGGGCATTTGGTTCCATATCAATATAACCAGGTAATTCTTTCATGGTACAACCAAAGCTTGACATAAACGTAAAACGTTTGATTTGCTCTTCATTAAAACCGATTTGATATTTCCCAGCCATGTTTGTTAAGAGCTCTCTTCTTGCTTCAGGATCCGACATATTAAAGAAGACTCTCCCCCCTGGGTCTATAGTGATTAGCAGAACATTTTCAGGAATGATTTTATCACTTATACTGGTAGGGATATCAACATCTACTGGCTCACTCGATCTAAAAGAAGCAGAAAGCATGAAAAAGGTGACTAAGAGAAATGCCAAGTCGACCATAGGCGTCATATCGATGCTAGGGCTTCCTTTAGGGGCTTTTATTTTAGGCATTTGTAAGAAAATTAATTAGCAAAATGATAAGCCTTATTTAGAGGCAGAAAAATCTTGTACAATAGTAAAACTCGCTTCATCGATACTGTAGGTCATGGAGTCAATTTTCGTTGAAAAGAAATTGTACATGATAATAGCTATCGTTGAACCCGCGATACCAAAGAATGTGTTGATAAGTGCTTCAGAGATACCCGTTGCAAGTTGAGCGGTATCTGGTGCCCCTTGGGACATAGCAGCAAAGGAGCGAATCATCCCCATTACGGTTCCAATTAATCCAATTAAAGTTGCGATGGAAGCACAGGTAGATATTACAACTAAGTTCTTAGAAAGCATAGGTAATTCTAAGGATGTAGCTTCTTCTAATTCTTTTTTCAAGGACTCTACTTTTTGTTCTTTAGTCATACTAGTTTCAACGTTCATTGCGTCATATTTTTCCAAACCAGCACGTACAACATTAGCCAAAGACCCTCTTTGCTTATCACATTCTGCTTTCGCGCTTACAATATCTTTTGAAGCTAGTAAGGTTTTAATTTTATTTACGAAGGAATTTGTTTTGCCACGACCGGCAGCCATTGATAAGGTAATAAATCGCTCAACAGAAAATATAATAATGATTAAGTTGACAGCTACTAAAATTGGAACAATAACTCCTCCTTTATAAATAGTGGCAAGTAAACTACCGTCTAAGGGCTCCCCATTAGTATCACCATCAACAAAGTTTCCTGGATCACCAAAAATAAATTTATAGATTAAAACACCAGCAACGAGAGAAATAACGATTGCCAATACGGACATTAAAGATGTGAAGCCCGCTGAAGTTTTATTTGATTTTGGTTTTGATTTTGAATTAGCTGTTTCTGTAGTCATAATTTTAATTTTTGATTATCTAATTTTTATTTTTCATGACAAACTTAGTATTTTTTTTAAGAATTCAAAAATACTTTTCGAACATTTAATTTTTTCTTAGCATTGGTTTTCATCATTAAAAGTATTTTCAAAAATGACTATTCTTTAAAATTATTTTTTTTTAGGCTTAAACTTTTAGTTTTTCGACTTTTAAATAATAAATATAGGTAATTATTATATTTACAAAAACTTTTCAGTATGGCACGTTTATACCTTTCTATCTTTATTATTATAATTAGCGTATTTCCTTCAACCGCTCAGAATTTAAAGTCAATTTTCTTGGATTGGCGCACTTCGGATATTGAGGCCAATTCTTTACTTGGTCCCTCAAAGATTCAGGCAGTTGGATATAAAACTTTTCGCTTAGATGTTTCTTCATTACCATCTAAATTAGAGGGCGTCACCTACCGAGAAGGTTTAATCAATGGATTTATCGCTGAACTTCAATTCCCTTTTCCTGATGGGACCATGCATACTTTTACAGCTAAGCGCAACCAAACTATGCACCCTTTGTACAATGCAACGTTTCCACAAATCATAAGTATGGATGCTTATGCCATAGATGGGTCTGGTGCATATGGAAAATGGGACATTACTCCAACTGGCTTGCACGCCATGATATTTGTGCCTGGGCAAAGTACGGTCTTTATCGACCCTATGTTCGAGGGAAACAACCAATATTATATGGTTTATACCAGGAAAGATTTCCTCACCGATAAAAAATTGTTTTGTGATGTTCAAGGCGAAATAGAGTCTAAGCCAATCAATACTGAGAAAAGCATGTTTGGAACTTGCGACCTTCGAACCTATCGTTTGGCACTTTCAGCTACAGCTGAATACACGACTTTCCATGGAGGTACAGTAGCACTTGCTGCGGCTGCACAAGTGACGACCATGAACCGCGTGAATGGTGTGTATGAGAAAGATATTGCCATTACCATGACCATTGTTCCCAATAACAATAATTTAATCTATACTGTTGCCGCCACAGACCCTTTTACCAATGGAAATCCTGGCTCCATGATCACCCAAAACCAAACGACCATTGACAATATTATTGGAAGTGCCAACTACGATATAGGCCACGTTTTTGGAACCAATAGTGGCGGCCTTGCTGGTTTGGGGGTGGTTTGCGCAGGTGGGCAAAAAGCGAGAGGCGTAACCGGAAGTGGGGCTCCAATTGGAGACCCTTTTGACATCGACTATGTTGCCCATGAAATGGGGCATCAATTTGGAGGCAACCACACGCAAAACAACAATTGCAATAGCGTGAGTGCTGCTCGCCGAGAACCAGGAAGTGCCAGTACGATTATGGGATATGCAGGCATTTGTTCGCCCAATGTTCAGAATAACAGTGACGATTATTTTCACGGCTATAACTTAGGTGAAATTAGCGCTGAGATTTTAAGCAATGGTCATCAGTGCGAGGTCATAACTCCTTTGAACAATACGCCTCCAACGATTACATCAACTGGGGGAAATATCATCGTTCCTATATCCACACCATTTATACTCACAGGGCATGCGACAGATCCAGAAGGAGACGTCCTTACTTATCTGTGGGAACAAATGGATAACGAAGCTTCTACCCAACCTCCTGTAGCCACGGCCACTGGTGGACCTAGTTTTCGTAGTTTTGATCCATCTCTAGATTCTTCTCGTTATTTTCCGCGCCTATCGTCTTTGGCAACTAATGGTCCATTTACTTGGGAAAGCCTTCCATCTGTAGCCAGAGTGATGGACTTTAGATTAACAGTAAGGGACAACCATGGCGTTGGTTCTTGTAATGATTATGTGGATGTCACCGTGACTACCAATGCCGCTGCCGGTCCTTTTATAGTAAATTATCCTTCCGCTACCGGTATTTCATGGGTGGGTGGAAGTAATCAAACCGTTACGTGGTCTGTTGCCAATACCGATGTTGCCCCCATAAATTGTTCTGATGTCAAAATTCTCTTATCAGTTGATGGCGGATTAAGTTATCCATTTGTCTTGAATAGCATTACTGCCAACGATGGTTCCGAGGGCATTGTGTGTCCGAATGTGTCTACTACCACAGCGCGCGTTATGGTAATCTCAGCAGCAGGAACCTTTTTCGATATTTCTAATAATAATTTCACCATTACCTGTGGAAGTACGGTTACTCCTTTGTTTTCTAGCCTTAACAATGCCTGTCAAAATGACTCTAGTTTTGCTTTGCCCATCCAATCAGACAATGGTATTCCAGGCACTTGGTCTCCACCGTTGAATTTAACTGTGTCTGGAACGAGCACGTATAACTTTACTTCTTCCCCAAACAATTGTGCAGCCAACACCACCATTTCTTTGGTGGTTGAGCCGATGGTGACCCCTATATTCGATGCATTTGAAAATGTGTGCCAAGGAACAGATATTCAGTTTTCTAATACCTCAACCAATGGCATATCGGGGACTTGGTCGCCCCCGGCATCATCTGCAAGCCCCGGAACCACGTCTTACTTATTTACTCCTGATCTTGGGCAATGCGCCGATGAGGTAAATCAAAACTTAACAGTACTATCCACACCTTCCAACCTCATTTCTCAAAATGACATTACCTTGACGGCCCAACAAAACAACGTCGATTACCAATGGCTGGATTGTGCTACTAATCTACCAGTGCCAGGCGCTGTCTCCCAAAGTTTCACCACGAGCGCTGCAAGCGGAACCTATGCGGTTGTTGTGACCTTAAATGGATGTTCAGATACGTCACAATGTATAACGGTAGATCAATCCGGACTTTCCGAGCATGACCTTATGGTCGTATTATCGCCTAACCCAGCCGGGGATGCGGTTCATTTGACATGGACAGGCCATGCGTTACAAACGGTCTATTTGATGGACATATCGGGCAAAGCCTTGATTCACCAAGGGGTAAGTGGTAGTAATTCCTGCACTTTTGATTTATCTCGATATGCCAGCGGGCTTTATTTGGTGGCAGCCAACAGCACTGATGGAGTGTCCTTGTATAAATTCTTAAAGTATTGATGAAGCGCATTTTTACTCTGTTTATTTTTTGCCTTCATGGTTGGCTAGTTGCACAGACCTATTATATGACAGGGAGGCCTTTTTCATATGAAAGGAACAATGCCATCATAGAAACTGCAAATAGTTGGGGTTTTAAGGTGGTCTATGTCGGTGGGGATCTTGCAGAGAATTTGGGAATGGACTCAATCAATAATATGAATGCAAGGTTTGAATCCGAACAAAGCGGGAAGTTAAAAGGAGACGATTGGCTAGGGGCTTTCTTTTTAGCAACCGATAAAGTTGAAAAGAGTCACAGCCAAATCCGTGAAGCAGTAAAATTAACTATCGAATACTTCAATGCGACGAAAACCCATGAAGAGCTTATCGTTTTGGTGCAAATTGATTCCACTAAAAGGAAAAAATATGGAGCGTATATTCTGGGGGTAGAAAGCCAAGGTGCTGTGGCGTGTTTGCAAAAATTTAGCGTTAAGAAACGCTGCCGTCTGGTTTTGAAACCTGATGTCGATTGCGAGTTACCTTTTGAAATCCCTCAAAACGGAATTCTAAAAAAACAATAATTAGGTGGTTAGATTATAAATACTCGTTAACAAGAAAAAAAATATCGCATAAAAAATGCCCGTTTGTTCGACGGGCTTTACACTATTATTAAAAGGGACATTACTCCTTTATTTCCTTATCTTCAAAAACACGTTTAGGCTTCAGCTGTTCAAATATACCTAGGGTAATCCAGAATGGAAGAATAAATCCCATAAGGTAAATAAGCATCCAAAATGCCATTCCGAAAATTAAAAGAAACAATACTATACCAAAACTGCTCATCTTCTATTATTTTTGTATAAATCAACAGCACAAAATTAAAAATTATAATTTAATAAAACCAATAATATGGAATTTAGAATTGAAAAAGATACAATGGGAGAAGTAAAAGTCCCTGCATCTCGTTATTGGGGAGCGCAAACGGAGCGTTCTAGAAATAATTTTAAAATTGGAAAAGAAGCATCCATGCCAATTGAGATAATTCATGCCTTTGCTTTTTTGAAAAAAGCAGCCGCTCACGCAAATTTTGAATTAGGGGTTCTGCCCATTGAAAAACGCGATATAATTTCTATCGTTTGTGACGAAATATTAACGGGGAGACACGATCAAGAATTCCCATTGGTTATTTGGCAAACCGGCTCCGGCACCCAATCCAACATGAATTGTAATGAAGTAATTGCCAATAGAGGACATGAAATAAATGGTGGTAAATTACAAGATGCAGAAAAAACATTGAATCCAAATGATGATGTAAATAAATCTCAGTCGTCCAACGATACTTTTCCTACTGCTATGCATATCGCAGCATATAAAATAACAAAGGATTGTACTTTGCCAGCCCTACTTCATCTCAGAGACGTACTTCACGCTAAGTCTGTTGAGTTCAAGGATATCGTAAAAACAGGCAGAACTCATTTTATGGATGCTACTCCGCTTACTTTGGGCCAAGAGTTTAGTGCCTATGTTGCCCAACTGGATAATTCAATGCGTGCGATTCAAAATGCATTGGAAGCGGTAACAGAATTAGCATTAGGCGGAACAGCTGTTGGAACGGGCTTAAACACGCCAAAAGGCTACGACCGATTAGTAGCAAAGAAAATTGCTGATTTCACAGGCTTTCCCTTTGTGACTGCGAAAAATAAATTTGAAGCATTGGCGGCCCACGACGCAATGGTCGAACTGTCTGGTGCCTTCAAAAGATCGGCCGTATCTTTAATGAAAATTGGAAATGATATTCGGATGCTATCTTCTGGGCCTCGTTGTGGTATTGGAGAACTTATCATTCCAGATAATGAGCCAGGTTCATCGATTATGCCAGGGAAAGTAAACCCAACTCAACCAGAAGCCTTAACGATGGTTTGCGCTCAAGTAATGGGTAATGACATGACGGTTTCTATTGCAGGTTCAAACGGCCATTTCGAATTGAATGTTTTTAAACCTGTTATTGCATCCAACGTCCTAGAATCGGCAAGATTGCTAGGCGATGCGTGTGTTTCCTTTGCAGATAATTGCGCTGTAGGTATTCAAGCAAATTTGCCCGTTCTTAAAAAACATTTGGACAATTCACTTATGTTGGTAACGGCTCTTAACACTAAAATTGGGTACTATAAAGCAGCGGAAATCGCAAAATATGCTCATAAAAATGAAACAACACTGAAAGAAGCCGCAATCCTTTTGGGTTATGTAACTTCGGAAGAATACGATTTCTTAGTTGACCCTTCAAAAATGATTGGAGACATTGATTAACCACCAACTAAGGAAAAAAATATCAATTCTATCCTATTTATTTACTTAATTTTGCCTAACTAAATATATATAAAAAATGTCAAAAATTAAAGTTGCTAATCCCGTAGTTGAGTTAGACGGGGACGAAATGACCAGAATAATTTGGAAATTTATTAAAGACAAACTGATTCTTCCATATCTAGATCTCGATATAAAATATTATGATTTAGGTATTGAAAAGCGTGATGAAACTTCAGATCAAATTACAATTGATGCAGCCGAAGCAATAAAGAAATATAAGGTTGGCATTAAGTGCGCAACCATTACCCCTGACGAAAACAGGGTTATAGAATTTAATTTAAAATCCATGTGGAAATCTCCAAATGGAACTATTCGTAATATATTAGATGGAACTGTTTTTAGAGAGCCCATTGTTATGCAAAATGTTCCGCGCTTAGTGAGCAACTGGACAGCACCAATAATTGTTGGTCGGCATGCTTTTGGAGATCAGTATAAAGCAACCGACGCCGTATTTAAAGGAAAGGGAAAGCTAACGATGACCTTCACTCCTGAAAATGGCGAAGATGTTCAAACCTTTGATGTTTATAATTTTCAGGGAGATGGTGTTGGAATGGCGATGTATAATACCGATGAATCAATTCGAGGATTTGCACACAGCTGTTTCAATATGGCACTTTCTAAAAAATGGCCACTTTATTTATCCACAAAAAATACGATTTTAAAGAAATACGATGGCAGGTTCAAGGATATATTCGAGGAAATTTACCAAGCAGCATTCAAGGAAAAATTTATCGCTGCAGGTATAAGCTACGAACATCGACTAATTGACGACATGGTGGCTTCGGCATTAAAATGGAACGGAAATTTTGTTTGGGCATGTAAAAATTACGACGGAGATGTTCAATCCGATACAGTAGCACAAGGTTTTGGATCCTTGGGCTTAATGACGTCTGTTTTAATTACCCCAGACGGCGAAATTATGGAGTCAGAAGCGGCTCATGGAACAGTAACTAGGCATTATCGCGATCATCAAGCAGGAAAAAAGACATCAACTAATCCAATAGCATCAATATTTGCATGGACGAGAGGCTTGGCTTTTAGAGGAAAGTTAGATAATAATCAAGCATTAATTAATTTTTGTAATGATTTAGAGCAAGTATGCATCGATACCGTAGAATCAGGCATAATGACAAAGGATTTAGCCGTTTGTATTCATGGGAACACATTAAATCATGGGCAGCACTATGTCTACACCGAAGAGTTTTTGGATGCCCTAGACAAAGCCCTGCAAAATAAAATGAACTAATTTGAATACAAGCGCTTGGTTTTACATTAAATTTTGAATCGATGAGATTTTTTTTACTCCTTTTGCCTGCATTATTGGTAGCTTGTAAAACAATTGAAGTTGCTGCACCGATTACAAAAACAATTCCACCTCCGGCCCTTAACGCGCAAGTTTCCTCTATAAATATACCTATACAGATAAATTTAAGTCCCTATTTAAAAGAGGTAGAAAAAAGCTTGCCGACATCTTTTTCAGGAGAAGAGCAGCAGTGCGAAGGAACTAGTTTTTCTTACCGGTTTTTTAGAGAGCCAATTGTTTTTACGTTTAAAAAAGATGTGCTTCACTATGCTGTTGATGGTAGATTTGACTTAAAGATAAACTATTGTCCAAAATGTCACTACTTATTTGATGAAAAGGGTAGTTGTGCCGTGCCTCGTATTTATACAAGTTGTGGTGTCGATGACCCAATGCGCAGGGTAAGAGTAGAGTACTCAACTAAAATTAATATAGGCTCTAATTATAAATTTAATGCTGTTACTCAATTAAATAAATTTGACATGCTTGACCCATGTAAAATCACGGTCTTTAATTATGATGCAACAGCAGAAGTTAAAAAGCAGGTTAAAGGGCAATTAGTAGCCCTAGAAAAGGAAATTGATAAACAAATTGAATTAGTAGATATTCGATCTTCATTGGTCGACGTTTGGAAGGAACTTCAACAACCAATTCCAATTGAAAGCTATGGATTTTTATATATTCAACCAAAAGCAATGTCGCTTGGAAAGTTAAATTTTTCCCAAAATAAAGTGGATATAGATTTGAATTTGGGTGTTGCTCCAATGGTTGTAACAGAAAAACTAGCGCTGCCAGTGAGTATCTTGCCAGAAATGGCACCATTTACTAAATCGAATGGATTAGAAATGGTCGTTGATATTGATGCTTCATATGACTCGTTAACTTCCATCATTAACACCTCCCTAAAAGATAAGGAGTTCATGTTTAAACGAAAGAAAATAATACTTAAAAACATTTCAATAACAGGAACATCAGACAGCACAATGATTTTTGCGGTAACTTTTGACGGAGCAAAGAAGGGTGTTGTTTTTTTGCTGGGAAAACCTACGCTTGACGAAACAACCCAGACTGTTTCGGTAACTGATATTGAATTTGAATTGAAAACAAAAAGCGCTTTGCTTAAGACGGCAAAGTGGCTATTTAATGATAAAATAATTAATGAAATTAAAAAGGCGGCAAGTTACGATTTGCGCCCCATGCTTAACGACGCAAAGCAGGTAATCAGCACCCAATTAAATGGAACAATAACCGATGGTGTTGAAATGGAAGGGGTAATTAATTCAATGAAGGTAAAAAGCATTCATTTGAGCGATAATCATTTAATTATTAGAACAGGGATCGTAGGTGAATTGAAACTTAAATTGAATTAATGCGTTTGATGACCGCATGTGGTCAATTAAAACAACGGTTGTTTTTTTATCTTTTAGTGTTATTTCGCTTGGGCAGCGCAATAACATATCAAGTTGTGAAGGCAGCGCCTTAGTTAATGAAAACGTTTCCTATTCCTTAAATTTTTTGGGTAAAAAAAATATAGATGCCAACAATTTGTTTGGCTATTGCAACATGCCTAATATATCTAACAATTACATTTGGACAAGCCTCCTGCCAAATTCATATGGAAATCTAGAATTTGTTATTAAAAACGCTCCGGATTCATTATCAATTTTTGTTTTTGAATGTGCAACATCATCTCCTTGCACAGAAATTAGAGAAAAAAGTGCTGGCTTAATTTTATGTGATTTTCGAAGTTCAAAACTTACAAATAATCGTTTAAATCCGGTTTTACTTAAGGCTCAAAGCACTTACTATATTGCTTTTAATACCATCAAAGGCAGTATTGACCCCTTGGAATTTATTTTACAGTTTGAACCAACTGATTTACAAGGTGTGCCAGTAGAAGACTCTCTTAACTTAAACTTGGTAAGCCGATATGACCAAGCAGTTTACGCGCTTCATATTATTGATGAGAAATCTAAAAAGCCCGTCATCGCTAGAATTTATATATCATCAACAGGGAATTTAGATGGTTCCTATCGTGCTAGCGATTTACGCCTAAATAACACAAAAAACATAAAAGCAACGCTTCGAATTGATGCACAAGGTTACTTTTCAAAGGATTTATTAGAACATAAAATAGTAGGCAATAAAAGTTCTCACGACACAATTTGTTTAACCCCAATTACGAGTGGTGCAATTGCAAAGCTTGAGGATATTAATTTCGTTGGGGGAATGGCTGTTATTGCAGACGAGGCGTTACCAAAGCTTAAGCGCCTAAAAGACTTTTTATTGTTAAACCCCACGATTTCTATTGAAATACAAGGTCATGTAAATGAGGAAGGTAAAAATTCAATGAGCGCTCATCGTCTTTCAAAAAAAAGAGCTGAAAAAATAATGAAATATTTAATAACTAAAGGAATTGATGCCAAGCGATTAAAAGCTGTAGGATTTGGGAATTCTAAACCTTTATTTGAGAACCCTATCGATGATAGTCAACGAGAAGCCAATAGGCGGGTTGAAATCAAAGTTAACTAGTAAAAAGGAGAAATCATCCAATATACTACTACTCCTGTAATGGCTACATATAGCCAAATTGGAAAAGCAAATCGTGTCCATTTTTTGTGTTTAACAAAATCACCTTCCCAGGCGAATAGATAGGCAAAGAGTACGATCGGAATAACAGCGACACTCAACAATATATGAGATATTAATATAAAATAATAAACAAGATTATATTTCCCTTCATACTCGGTAGGATCTGAAGTCATGTGATAGGCAATATAGCTTAATAAAAACACCACAGATAATGCCATACATACTTTGATCGTTATTTCATGGCTTCTCCTTTTTCCATTCTTGATAAAGACCAATGCTAATATTAATAAAATGGCTGTTAGCCCATTTATTCCAGTATAAAAAGGGGGTAAAAAAGACAGGTCTATCCCGGGTATTTTTATACCAAAAAGCGCAGCAACGGCTATGGGAATAATAATAGACAAGGCAATTACCACTTTTCTGTACTTCGAAGATTTTAATTCATTAGTTGACATTGTATTCATATTTAAGTAAGTTTTTTACATCATTTGCTAAGCGCTGGTATTCTGTCTTATTGACGGTTAAATCGTAATTAGTGACCGCATAAACACCTCGAACATACCCCGATTTATCAACTAAGGTAAATGAACCAGAATGTGCATACCCTCCTGCAGCATCTTCATCTTTTCCTGCAAAGGTTAAAAAGTTTTTAATACCTAGTGTATGTGTTTGAGTTTCATCACCGGTTAAGAACACCCAATTTTTTGCAGTAATCTTATTTCGTATTTTATATTCTTTTAATTGAGTGGGGCCATCAGTTTTTGGGTCGATGGTGAAAGATATAACTTGAATATGATTGTTTAACTTTTCGGTTTCATTCACCAGTTTTTTTAATTGATTATTCATTACAGGGCATATCGTTGGACATTTCGCAAAGAAAAATTCAACAATCCAAACTTTATTATTGAAATCTTTATTTGATACCGAAACGGAATCCTCATTAAGATAATGAAAGATAGGTATTTTGGGGTAAATGGTATCTGTTGTCACCTTACCATTCTTCGTGTGATAGATGACATCAAAATTACCGAGTTTTGGAAGTGGCAAGGGCTTATTTTCAAGGCAGGAAACTAACAAAGAAGAAAAAGTAAGAGCTAAAAGAATTAAGCGTGTCATTTTTGACTCTTTAATTTGTCGTATTCTTTTTGGAGCAGAGCAATATTTTCCTTCATCCTTCTGATTAAGCCCTCTTCGTTGCCGGGTAAAACCATCCTTAGATGTCCGGTTTTATCGATTAAGAGCATTAATTCTTGGAAAGCTTCCCCTCCAAAATACTTGTCTCCTTTTTGCAAAAGTGTTTGTCCGTTATTAGAAATATTATAAATCTCGCGGGCATTTCCATTCGCTAGAATCCAAAGGTTTGGATCATATCCTTCGGCGAGATCATTTAAAGCTAATCTAATTTCATTGAGGTTTTTAAGAGGCTCGCCTTTTCCATCTGTTAAAAAGGAAATAATACGAACCTGCTTCATTTGTTTATGAGCATTCTTTCGTACATGTTGATAAATCAATTGGTTTAAGTGCCAAAGTGAAATCGCACACGCATTAGGGCAATCATTTTGAATAGTTGTGATTAAAACAATATCATTTTTAAACTCTGAAGAAGTTCTAGTATTATTATCGGCATCTATGAATATAAAAGGCTTGACAGCCCCAAAATCATCTAGCTTTTGAAATTTATGTTCAAGGCCAATAGAAGAAAAAAACACTAAAATGATAGCAGGGGTAAAAACAAGAATCAATGCCAGAATCGCTTTCTTTTTAGGCTTATTTGTTTTTTGAGACATATTTAATTACCATATGTGGCAACAGCACTTCCTACTTCCAATGCTTCCCAAATAGCGATAAATATTAGATAAGCAACAAATATAAAATAAGGAATTAAAATTACATTTCGCATCCATTTTTTCTCATCCCCTAAATGCATGAATACCATAACGATATATCCAGCTTTCAACAGAGTTAATGCTACGAAAGTCCATTTAACGAGTGGCCAAAAGCTTGAGTTTTGATGAATAAAAGCCCCTAAAAGCACTTCCCCAACAGTAATAGCCGTTAGTAATATTGTTACAAAGAATATTTTTTTACGGACTTTTTTGCCGTGCTCTTCAGAATGATGTGTGTGAAGTGAGTATTCTATTAGATCGTCTCTTAACATAAAATAATTTTAAAGTAGATAGAAAAAAGTAAAAACAAAAACCCAAACTAAATCAACAAAATGCCAATACAATCCTGTTTTTTCAACCATTTCGTAATGACCTCTTTTGTGGTAGGTTCCCATAACAACGCCTATGCAAATAATGATATTAATAACTACTCCAGAAAAAACGTGAAAGCCATGAAAGCCAGTAATAAAGAAGAAAAATTGACCATATTGCTGTGGGCCATATTCATTTTGCTTCAGATTAGCACCATACACCACTTTATTCGGAACCCCTTCCTGCAAGGACGCATAATACATGTCTGCTGCTTTCTTGCCTTCTATAGGAGCTTTGCCTACGATGTATTTGCTCCCGGATTTCTTAGTGATTAACATCACATGCTCGTCGCTTTCCTTATTAATTTTGGCGATTGCCCCATCATGCAAAACGATTACCCCGCTTGTGATAGGCTTTGATTTAATTACCTCTAATTGTTTCTTGAGGGAATTCAAATTGGCTTTTAATGTAGCAACTTTCATCGCAGATCCCTCAACTCCAGCGGTATCCATTTTTAAGCCAGCAATCACATTCTTTTGTTCTCGTAGGTTGTTGACCATTTCTTCACTTCTATACAACCCACCTGTTTCAGCGGCATGCTGAAACTGATGTAATAAATCTGTCTTAATTACTTGATTGGCCTTTAAATGTGTCCCGCCCTGCAATACTGTAAAGCTTTCTATTTCACCAAAGTGCCCCCTAACAATAGCTTGAGAGCCATCTGTCAACTCTATTTTTCCAAATTCTGAACCATGAATAAAATGGCTCCATTCCCACGCCTGCGAACCAACGAAAAAGAACCCACCAATAATGGTAGCAATCATCCATTTTATTACACCTGACTTGTCCATGCGATGCCCCGCTTCAACGGCTAACACCATAGTAACTGAGGAGACAATTAAAATAAAGGTCATCAGTGCTACATATAATAATGGATATCCGTGACCTAAGAAAGGCATGGAATTAAATGTTTCTTCTCCAATAGGCCAGGCAGCTTGGGCAGCATGACGTGTATAGCCATAAGCAATGAGTAATCCAGTAAAAGTTAATGCATCAGAGACCAAGAAAAACCACATCATTAATTTTCCATAACTGGTCGAAAAAGGAGACTCTTTACCTCCCCAAAGTGTTTTCGAATCTAGTTCTATTGAATGTTCGCCCATTACCAAATTTTTTCAGCAAATTTAGTGAATAAAAACTAAAAATAGCAATAGATAAAGCCACAAAAAACCTAAATAATGCCAAAAAACACCTGTCGTCAATACAGGTAGATAGTTTTCGGATGTATATCTATTTAATAATGAATTGATTACAACAGCAATTAAGAAGCCAAGGGTCACAATAACATGCAGTACGTGCAAGAAAGTAAGGATAAATAAATATGAACTTGCTGCATCAGCCGCTTCTGCCGCTTTTATTTGCAAGGAAGGCGACAAAACTCGGTTTTTGTACACTAATTGCCTATTCTTATAACCAAGGGCCTTACCCTTAAAATAGATCGTAAAGTCCTTGCCATAGGTGCCGCGGGCAAAAAAATCACCTCTTTTGTCCCTAATATTAATCGCTAAATCACCTAAACGAATTTCGTCTACATGCTGCATTTGAATGCTATCTGTAATATAAAAATGATTTGACTTTAACAATAGTGGATTATCATTTAAATATACCTTGAAGTCAGCGTTCTCCGTAACATAAAGCGCTTTTTTCTGGGAAGGATTAATAAATTGTTTGGTGAAGTCCTGAAGCGCCTCAAATTCATTGTCACTCATTATTCGGCCCTTTATTTTGTAATCGTTACCATCCACTTCAATAAATTCTCCTTTGTACTTGATTTCAAAATAGTCTCCATAGCGACCATCTGTAACCATAATATAGTTTCTCGCTGGATGAATCCCTCTTTCAATTAATTTATTGAACCCGCGAAATTGAAAAACAATAAATAGTACTCCAAAAAACAGCGTAGTTAAAATAGCATATTTCTGAAGAACAGCTTTATTTTTTTTGACAGCCATTACAGAAATAATAAAACTTACACTGCTCAAGCCAATAGATAAGGTGCTCCAGTAAAAAGCCTTAGGCAATGAAAATTTAAGCCAAAACCCCGCTCCCATACTTACGATGTAAGCCGAAGTTAACCCAGCAAACAACATCGTTACACTAAACGCTATAATATAGACCAAGTTCAATTTCATTTTTTTTCGCACTTCTGGCCGCAATTCTTTTGAATAATCCATGACTAATTAATTTAAATTTTATAATAACTTATCAAAAACATAAGTGAACTGAATGATTGGTAAATAAACAAACGATGCGAACATAAGTTTACGTGCGTCTGAATCATTGCAACTATGAAATAGACGATAGGCTAAGAAGAAAAATGCAGCTCCTAGTGCACTGGCCACAATTAATGTTGTGTTTCCAGTTAAATTATAGTACCAAGGGGCTAAACTAAAGGGAATTAGTGCTAACGAATAAGCGGCAATTTGAAAAGCGGAGTTTTTAGTCTTACCTGTACTTGACGGCAATAGAAAAAAACCTGCTTTTTGATAATCTTCATGTAAGACCCAGGCAATTGCCCAAAAATGAGGAAATTGCCACGTGAATTGAATAAAGAAAAGAAGTCCAGGAACAAAACTAAATTCATCTGTATGTGCAATAGCACCTAAAAATGGCGGTACAGCACCAGGTATTGCTCCAATAAAAACTGCCCAGGAAGTTTTTTGCTTCATCGGAGTATAAATAAAAACATAGATTAAAAAAGCACCAAGTCCGAGCAGAGCACTTTTTACATTTATATTCAACAGGAAAAATTCTCCAACGATTAGGGACACACAACAAATTATGAAGGCTTCCTTTTTACTCATCCAACCCATCGGTAATGGGCGCTTTGAGGTACGCATCATTTTCTTATCAATTTCGCATTCCCATAGTTGATTTGCACCGTTTGAAGCTGCTGTTACAAGGGTGCCACCGAGCATTAAGAATAATATTTCCATCCCATTTTTGCCCCCAACAAATAAATAGCCTGAAAGCGCAGAGACAATTACCAAAAATGAAAGCCTAAATTTCGTAAAGACTAAATAAATTTTTAAAATCGAGGGCTTAGGTAGTAATTCTTCCATTGGCGACAAAATTAGTTATTTTTGATCCAAAATTTTCAATTAAGGTTATTTAAAAAAAATCAAACAAAGCGCATAAATCTTTGTTTAGAAACTATAAAAAAGATTAATTTTGGTATTCAACAATGAGTAATAAACATATCCCAGGGCCATTTTTAAGTCAAATTAAGAACCCAGACGACCTTAGAAAACTTTTTAAATCAGATGATCTTATTCAAGTTTCTGATGAATTAAGGCAATATATTATTGACGTAATTTCTGAAATAGGCAACAGTCATTTTGGGGCTAGTCTTGGCGTTGTGGAATTATCTGTTGCCCTACATTATGTTTTTAATACACCCGAAGATCAGTTGGTTTGGGATGTAGGACATCAAGCTTATGGCCATAAAATACTAACTGGACGAAGAGAAAATTTTCATACCAACCGACTCAAAGGGGGAATTTCTGGATTTCCCAAAAGATCAGAAAGCGAGTATGACACCTTTGGTGTTGGCCATTCTTCTACTTCAATTTCTGCTGCATTAGGAATGGCAGTAGCGAATAGAATTCAAGGGTTAAAGGATATGCAGCACATTGCCGTAATTGGAGATGGCGCTATGACTGCGGGATTAGCATTTGAAGGAATGAATCATGCGGGTTTTGAAAAAGATGCAAATTTATTAGTGATATTGAATGACAATTGCATGTCAATTGACCCGAATGTTGGCGCGTTAAAAGAATACCTAACCGATATTACTACTTCTCATACTTACAATAAAGTTAAAGATGAGGTGTGGAAATTATTAGGTAAAATTTCAGCTTTTGGTCCCGATGCACAATCTATTGCTTCTAAAGTTTCTACTGCATTAAAAGGGAGTCTTTTAAAACAAAGCAATTTATTTGAAGCCTTAAATTTTCGGTATTTTGGACCAGTTGATGGCCATGATGTAACGAGTTTAGTAAAAGTCCTCGAAGACTTAAAAGATATCCCCGGCCCAAAAATATTACATTGTATAACTAGAAAAGGGGCAGGATACAAGTATTCAGAAGAGGGCGATCCAACTAAATGGCACGCGCCTGGTATATTTAATAAAGAAACAGGTGAAATTGTTAAAATAATTCCAAAGTCACCACAAGCGCCGAAATATCAGGATGTTTTCGGCCATACGATTGTTGAATTAGCTGAAAAAAATAAAAAAATAGTTGGCGTAACGCCCGCCATGCCATCGGGCTCGTCATTAAATATTATGATGAAAGCCATGCCAGAAAGAAGTTTTGATGTTGGTATAGCGGAACAACACGCGGTAACATTTAGTGCTGGAATGGCAACTCAAGGGCTTGTTCCTTTTTGCAATATCTATTCGTCATTCATGCAACGGGCCTATGATCAGGTAATTCATGATGTTGCACTTCAAAATCTCAATGTTGTTTTTTGCTTAGACCGAGGTGGATTAGTTGGAGCAGATGGAGCAACTCATCATGGAGCTTATGATTTGGCTTATATGCGTTGCATTCCAAATATGGTAGTTTCGGCCCCAATGAACGAAGAAGAATTAAGAAACTTAATGTTCTCTGCTCAACTAGAGGATAAAGGTCCATTCACTATTCGCTATCCTAGAGGAAATGGCGTGATGTTGGATTGGAAAACGCCCTTCAAAGAAATTAAAACTGGGAAAGGCAGAAAAATTACAAATGGTGAAGATATTGCCATACTTTCTATTGGGCACCCAGGAAATTTTGCTCAAGAAGCAATAGCTAAAATGAGCGATTCTGGGATTTCTATTGCTCATTACGACATGCGCTTTGTAAAGCCTTTGGATGAAATGTTGTTACATGAAATTTTCAGTAAGTTTAAAAAAATCATCACCATAGAAGATGGTTGTATTATGGGCGGTTTCGGTTCAGCAATTATTGAATTTATGGTCGACCAAAAGTATCAATCAGAAGTGGTGCGACTTGGCATTCCAGATGAATATATTCATCATGGTACACAAGAAGAATTGTGGGATGAATGTGGATTTGATGTTGCGGCCATTATAAAAACCATTGAGAAGCTTGTTAGTATTACGCATTCGTCTACTTCGTCATTTATTCAAGCGGGTTAATCTTACCTTTTCCTGTACTAGTTTTTGACTGCTTTTAGTTAGTGTTTAAAAGCAGTTTTTCATCAAAATTTATTTTTAAAAAGAGCGGAGCAATTTTAATTATTGTATTTTCGACAATTATTTAAAATTAATAAAGGTGAAAAAAACAAATTTTAGTGCGCTAGGCACACTTACAATCGTTTTCTTTTTTTGGGGATTTATAGCTGCAGGAAATAGTGTTTTCATACCTTTTTGCAAAAGCTATTTTCATTTAGATCAATTTCAAAGTCAATTGGTAGACTTTGCCTTCTATGGTGCCTATTATTTGGGTGCATTATTTTTATTTATATTGGGCTCTATTTCAGGAAAAGATTTTGTTGGAAAATGGGGATATAAAAAGAGTATTGTTTTTGGATTATTGTTTTCCGCTTTAGGCGCAACAGCAATGATATTTGCAGTATACGGGAATACATTTTCGGGCATGCTAATTGGCCTGTTTATAGTTGCATTGGGCTTTTCTTTGCAGCAGACTGCAGCTAATCCATTTGCAATTTCTTTGGGTGATCCAGCAACAGGTTCTACCAGGGTGAACTTAGGAGGTGGAGTTAATTCTTTTGGAACAATGATTGGGCCTCTCATTGTAGCATTTGCACTATTTGGTTCTTCTGCGGCGGTTACAGATGAAATGATTGCACAATTAGATTTAATAAAAGTAATCATTCTATATGCTGTTGTTGGAATCTTATTTATCGCAGCTGCTGCGATTTTTGGACTTTCTAAATCAGTTCCTAGTGGAGTAATTGATGAAAAATTTGAGCCTTCAAAAAAAGCTTTAAGAAGTTTATTGATAATGACAGGGTTGTTAATCGTAATTTTCGCGCCTGTTTTTTCAAGCTATAGTTCAAAAGAAGCAAAACAAATAGTGCAGTATGAAAATAAATTAGGGGCAATTAACGCTCAAGTTGATTCATTAAAAATTATTATTGCGCCTGCTTTAAAATCTCAACAAGTTGAGAGTCCCCTATTTAAGGATACTAATCGAAAGATTAGCATAAGTGAAACCGATTCTAAATCAATTCAACTTAAGATAAAAAACCTAAAGCAACCGCTAGAAAAAACAAGAATGATGTGGTTGTTTATTGCGCTCGCCGTAGTAATTGGTAGTTTATTATTTACAAATTTCGCGGCAAGCAGTAATCCTGATGGGTGGGGAGCGATGCGTTATCCTCAGTTAGTTTTAGGTATGCTTGCAATTTTTATTTATGTTGGTGTAGAGGTTGCAATTGGATCAAATTTGGGTGAACTTTTAAAACAAGCTCAATTTGGAGGGAAAAAATCATCTGAAATTGCACCATATATTTCCATGTATTGGGGTAGTTTAATGATTGGTAGATGGGCAGGTGCTATAAGTGCATTTAATTTTAAATCGACGACAAAAAAACTACTAATTTTCCTTGTTCCATTAATAGCGTTTGGTATTATTTTACTTACCAATACAATTGCTAAGTACGATGTTAGTCAATTGTATTATTATATAATTTGTGTGTTAATACAGATAATTGCATTCTATTTTGTTGGCGATAAACCAGTGAAATCACTTCTTGTATTTGGGTTTTTAGGCGCCTTGGCAATGCTGGTAGGGATCTTTGCAACAGGAAATATTGCTGTTTTCGCCTTTTTAAGTGGCGGATTATTTTGTTCAATTCTTTGGCCTTGTATATTTACACTTTCCATTGCTGGATTAGGAAAATATACATCTCAAGGCTCAGCCTTTTTAATAATGATGATTTTAGGGGGGGGCATTATCCCTCCAATTCAAGGTAAGTTAGCTGACTTAATTGGAATTCAAGCATCCTATTTTATTCCCGTTATTTGTTTTGCATATTTAGCACTATTTGCTATTTTGGTTGAACGAACTCTGAAGAAACAAGGCTTGACTGATTTTTCAATTTCATCTAGTGGACATTAATTAAACTTTTCACCATGTACCGGATAAATTTTAGCGATTTTTTTACCTCCGCTTTTTCTGTTGATTGTATGTTATTTGGTTATTCTCAAGGACAGATAAAAGCGTTATTAATCAAACGGGCAATGGAACCGTATAATAATTTTTGGGCTATACCTGGAGACTTGGTATATCCTGATGAGGATCTTGACGAAGCTGCGAATAGGATTTTAAAAGACCTCACCGGTTTATCTGATGTTGGTTTACATCAGGCACAATCATTTGGGCACCCTAAGCGTCACCCTCAAGGCCGAGTTGTCACCGTTTCTTACTTTGCAATGGTTCGAATAGAGGATTTTAATGCAAAAGCATCTTCATGGGCAGATGAAATTTCTTGGGTTCCCATTCATGATATTCCAGTTTTGGCATTTGATCACAACTTGATTATGGCCACAACAATTGAACTTCTTAAGCAAAAATTGCGCGTGGAACCCATCTGTTTTGATATGTTGCCGGATCGGTTTACCTTAAACGAATTCCAGCAACTCTATGAATATGCGTATAATCAGCCATTGGACAAAGCGAATTTTAGAAAAAAAATAAAGCATGTTCCGCTTCTAGCGCATGATGAGAAACAAAAAATGGTAAAGCACCGCCCAGCAAAACTATTTTCCTTTGCTAAAGAAGACTATAAAACCAAGGTCGAAACCATTGATTATCAGTTTAAAATGTAGGCATATTTGTCTTTTAATTAAAACTTATTGTCCTTTTTACTATAATTAAATTTTTAGTATATTTGCTAACTAAACTTTATCGTATGATTAAACATATACTACTGACGTTGACCTTGTTTCTCTCTGGAATCTATGCCTTTTCTCAAAGCACTACGGTTTCTGGCGTAGTTCTAAATGAGCAAAACGAGCAAATTCCTTTTGTTACAGTTGTTGAGAAGGGACAAAAAAATGGCGTGGTAACCGATCTTAAGGGAAATTATAGCATTACACTAATCGATACAAGCAAGGCAATTTTAATTTTTTCGTTTTCGGGTTATGCAAAAACGGAAATACCGGTTAATGGAAGAAAGATTGTCGATGTGATTATGTCTAATTTCATTACCAAAGATGTTGAGGAAGTGGTAGTGGTTGGTTATGGTTCTGCTAAAAGTAAAGAGTTAACAGGAGCCAGCACAAAAGTAGGGGGAGAGAACATTGAAAAACTAAATATATCGCGAGTTGACCAAGCCTTGCAAGGTCAAGTTGCAGGAGTAAATGTTTCTACAAACTCTGGATCGCCCGGTGGTTCTGCAAATATTAGAATACGGGGAATCTCTACTTTCGGCGACAATGATCCTTTGATCTTGGTTGATGGAATTGTTTACGACTCTGAGGGTTTAAATGCTTTAAATCCATCGGACATAAAGTCGGTGAATGTATTGAAAGATGCGACTGCAGGAATTTATGGTGTGCGCGCTGCAAATGGTGTTATTATCGTTGAAACGAAAAATGGCAGCATGAATTCTAAGCCAAAATTTGAATACAATGCGTATTACGGGATTCAACAAACCGCTCGAAAGCTTGATTTACTTACTGCCCAAGAATATGCGGTAATAAAAAATGAAATGTTCGCAATGGGCGGACAAGCAATGCCTTTTGCCAATACAAATATTGGAATTGGCACGCCATGGCAAGATTCTGTATTTACTACCTCACCTGTTCAAAGTCATAATTTAAGTTTAAGCGGTGGGACATTAAACACCAAGTATTCTATTGGTTTAGGCTATTTTACTCAAGATGGAATCGTTGGTGGTTCTAAATCACATTTTTCTAGATATAATGCTCGACTTAATTTTAGTACCGATATGTCGGCAAAGCTAAAATTAAATTCGGTTCTTCTTTTCTCCAATGATTCAAGGAATACATTACCTGAAAATGGAATTGGTTCGGTTTTGTACAATACTATAAATGCTTTTCCAAACCAGCCGGTTTACACCCCTAATGGCCAATTTTCTTATCTTGAAGAAGTGAGCGACATTATTAACCCAATCGCACAAATTAAAAATCAATACAACTGGGGAACCGCTGCAAAATTCGTTGGGAAAGAAGAGTTCGTTTATGCTTTTAATGAAAACCTTTCTTTTACCAATCGATTCAATTATAATTATTCTATCATTAATTCAAAAGTATTCTCACCATTGGTTTGGTATGGTGACGGAAAATATGCCAATACAGCGATTAATGAAGCACTAGAATCGCCAACGGTTGAGATTGCAGATAGTGTGTTTATTGAGCGTGGTGCAGCGGTTTACGAAGAACGATCAAGCTATTTGGATTTAAGCTATGAAAGCTTCTTAAATTATGAAAAAACATTCCAAGAGGTCCATACTTTTAAGGGAACTGCAGGAATTTCTATTTTTCAACGGAAAGGCGAATCACTTAATGGAACGGGCTTCGGTATTCCGAATAACTCCTTAGATTATGCCGATATTTCAGCTAATACGGCACAAGGTGGTTTTTTAAATAATGTTGGTTCGTGGGAATTCAAAGAGCGTTTGATTTCTTCCTTTATGCGCTTGGAATATGCTTATGACTCTAAATACCTTTTCTCAACTATTTTAAGACGAGATGGGTCTAGTAAATTTGGTCCGAATAGCCGTTATGGCTTTTTTCCAACTTTTTCGGGTGGGTGGTTACTCTCGGAGGAAAAGTTTTATAACATTAAGTGGATTAACTTTTTAAAGTTTAGGGCTAGTTTTGGTGTATCAGGAAATGATCAGATTCCGAACTTTGCTTACCGTGGATTGTTAAACGGAGAAGGCGTGTATGTTTTTAATGATGTAATTACCCCCGGCGTTGCAATTGGAAGACCCTCAAATCCAGATTTGAAATGGGAAACAACAAGACAGTTTAACATTGGTGCAGACATGACATTTTGGAATAAATTAGACTTTACGACAAATTACTTTATCAAGAACACCTTCGACTTACTCTTTCAGCCCGAAGTAACCGCGGTTTTAGGTTCCTATGGCCCAGGTGGATATCCGCCAATAATAAATGCTGGAAATGTATCTAATAAAGGAGTTGAATTGGAATTGGCCTACAAAACGCAGCGCAAAAAACCGTTCACGGCCGATTTAAATATAAACTTTACGACAATTTCAAATAAAGTTACTGCAGTTCCAGAAGGAGTTGATTATATTCCAGGTGCGCAATTTAGCGTAGGAGGAGATGTAGCCACAAGGTTCCAAACAGGGTATGAAATCGGTTATTTTTTCGGCTATGAAACGGCGGGAATTTTTCAAACGCAAGAAGAAATTGATAATGCAGCGGTTGTTCAGGATGGCGCTCAACCGGGGGATTTAATCTTTGTTGATCAAAATGGTGATGGTGTGGTAAATTTTAATGGTGATTTGGATAAAACGTATTTGGGATCTCCAATTCCTGACTTTACCATGGGATTTGCGTTTAATTTAAAATACAAAGGGTTTGATCTCTCAGGAAGTCTTTATGCGGCGATCGGCCAGGAAATTATCAGAAACTACGAACGTCAACAACCTTATGCCAATCAGTTAGGTTATGTGGTAGATCGTTGGACAGGACCTGGATCGACCAATGAGCACCCAAGAGTAACTACTGGTCAGACTAGAAATAATGTTTTTTCTTCCTATTTTGTTGAAGATGGCTCCTTTGCTCGTTTAAAAAATATTCAATTGGGCTACACCGTCCCTACTCAGAAATTAAAGCGCTTGAAAGTAGATTCTTTCCGAATTTATACAGCAGTAAACAATTTATTCACCTTAACCAAGTATCAAGGATTTGATCCTGACATTGGTTCTCCAGGAGTTTTAGCAGCTGGAGTAGATTACGGATTTTATCCGCAAGCAAAAACATATATGGTAGGTATTCAACTTAAATTTTAAGACATGAAGCGATTTAAACAGGTTATTTTTAGTGTATTGATTGTTTTTTTATCTGCAGGTTGCGATAAATTCTTAAACATAGATCCTCCCTACACGCAGGATGTCGAAAACTTTTTTGAAACAAAGGAGGATTATGAACGCGCTTTAACTGGAGCATATGATTTACTTCAGGGTTCGTTTATGTCATTTTGGATTGGTGAAATAGCTTCTGATAATTCAATTGCTGGTGGAGAAAGTGTAAATGACTCTCAGGGCTTACATCAAATTGATGACATGACCCATGGTGGCGTGAACAATGAGTTGCGAAATGTACTTAGATGGAATTACGCTGGGATCACCCGCGCAAATTATCTTTTAGAGAATAAAGATAAAATAGACTTTCAAGGGAAAGAACATATTATTGCTGAAGCTAGATTTTTGCGGGCGTATTATTATTTCGAACTGGTAAAGTTTTTTGGGGACATTCCGCTTATTATTGATAAAAGAATTGGTATTGAAGAGGCAATGCAATTGCCAAGAACACCTAAAGCAGAAGTTTATGCTCAAATAGAAGAGGATTTCACCTATGCTGCATCCATATTAAATCCGGTTGCAAGTCAAAAAGGTCGCGCAACAAAAGGAGCTGCATTGGCATTTTTAGGGAAGGCTTATTTATATCAAAACAAATTTGCGCAAGCAGCGTCAACTTTTGATGAAGTGATTGCTATGGGCATGTATAGTCTTATTCCTGATTACAATCAATTATTTTCTGCTAGTAATGAAAATAATAGTGAAACGGTATTTGATGTTCAATACTCTGGTTTAGAAGGAGGTTCTTATGGCTGCTACATTTGCTTAGAAGGAAATGCAGCGGTTGGTTTTCAAGGAATACGACAATATAATGGACCAGTTTATGGTGATGGAAATAGTTATAATCTCCCAACGCAAGAGCTTTATGATGCTTTTTCTTCACTTGATCTTCGCAGAGGGGCGACAATTTTAGATATTGATGCTTTTATAGCGACACAGCCAAATGCATCCTCTATTTCTTATGCTATTGGCGCAGGCGGGCATACCGGTTATTACAATAATAAATACATCAAAAGACAAGGTGAAATTGGATTGCCGGACAATGATTTAACTAGCCCTGTGAATTATCGAGTAATACGGTATGCAGATGTTCTTTTAATGGCAGCTGAAGCGCATTATCAGAGTGGAAATACAGCCACAGCGCAGTCCTTAGTTACTCAAGTACGTCTTCGAGTTGGTGTTCAACCTATTCCTGTTAATTCCCTTGATGTCATTTACAGAGAACGACGTTATGAATTATCTGGAGAGGGACATCGCTTTTTTGACTTAGTTAGAACAGGAAAAGCCGCCGATTTTATTAATGGTTTTGTTACTGGAAAGCATGAGGTTTTTCCTATACCTCAAGTGGAAATAGATTTAGCAGGAGGAAATTGGCCTCAAAATAATGGATATTAAATTTATATAGATGAAAAAGACTCTTTTTTTAATAGCAAGTATTTCTATGCTCTTTATTGGGTGTAAAAAAGATAATCCACAATTAGGAAATCCACCTACTTTAGCTGAGGCATCGTTTACGTATAGCGTGTCTTCAACAAGTGCGAATGTTCTTAATTTAACGGCCACTAGCCAAAATTACCAATGTTTGTGGGATTTTGGAAACGGGGTAAAAGCTCAAGGAGCAACAGCAGTAGCCTCTTATCCATACGCTGGAACGTATACTATAAAGCTAACGGTATTTAATAATGGTGGAAGCAGAAGCACTACACAAGATGTTGTTATCGCTCAAACAGATTTATCTCTCCTTAACAACCCAATATTTACCAAGTTAACTGGGGGAGCAAGTGGACCTGGATATAAAACGTGGGTGATTGATTCTGCCCAAACAGGGCATATGGGCGTAGGGCCAGACCCAGAAAGTGCCTTAGGAACAGTTCCTGAGTGGTGGGCTGCAGGACCTTTGGATAAACCAGGGGTAGGACTTTACAACGATAAATATATTTTTACGTTGAACGGATTTAAGTTTGATATGATTACCAATGGTGACGTTTATGTGCATAACTCCTTGTCCGGCAGTTTTCCAGGGTCTTTCCAAAACCTAGGCGATTATACAGCCCCATATGGAGATCAATTAGATAAAACTTGGCTCTTAACTGAAGGCGCCTCACCTACTATTACCGTTTCAAATGGATCCTTTTTAGGATTCTACACAGGGGTATTAACATATCGTATATTAGACTTAACTGATTCAACCATGCAACTACAATATGGTCACCATGCTGGTGGTTTGAAGTGGTACTTGAAATTAAAAACAGAATAACTAACTATAAAAAGATGCACATTAATTACTTATTGATCATTTTCTTTGCGGGAATTACAGCGTGTGAAAAACCCGTTCCTCCTGCAGTTACCTTACCAAGTAACCTCCAAACAACTGTTGTTGTTTCTAATGGAACGGTAGACGTTTCAGCCCAGGCCGAAAATGCAAACTTTTATACGATGACCTTCTATCATGGAAATGACTCGACAGTGGTGGAATCTCAAGCAGGTACAGCTTCACACGTATTCACTTCATCGGGGACATACACCATTAAAACAAAAGCTCACGCTACTTATGCTGATTACATATCGAAAACAGATTTAGTGCAAGTTACGGTTTCCAATGGGCAAGGCGGTCAGCCTTCTACGGGTTATACAAGTCCGCTAACGTATCCAAATTATACATTAGTTTGGCAAGATGAATTTAACGGGTCGAGTTTATCTAGTGATTGGACCTATGATATTGGCAATGGCTCGTGGGGTTGGGGGAATAATGAGTTGCAGTATTATACCAGCCAGAATGCCACAGTAGCTAATGGCGTATTGCAAATTCAGGCCAAACAAGAGCAGTTCAATGGTCAGGCATATACGTCATCAAGGATAAAAACTCAGGGCTTAAAATCTTGGAAATATGGTCGAATTGACATTCGAGCAGCTCTCCCGTACGGACAAGGAATGTGGCCCGCCTTGTGGATGTTGGGGGATAATATCACCTCTGCTGGTTGGCCGGCTTGTGGTGAAATTGATATCATGGAATTGAAAGGTGGAGCAGGAGCTAATGATAGAACTACTTATGGAACTATACACTGGCAAGACAATGGCACTCATGCACAATACGGGGGTACAAAAACCTTGGCAAGCGGAAAATTTGCCGATGAATTTCATGTGTTTTCAATTGTATGGGATCAAGTGGGTATTCACTGGCTTTTGGATAATGTGGAGTTTAAATCTGTTAGTACAACACCTGCAGAGCTTAGCGAATTTCAGGAAAAATTCTTTTTAATTTTTAACGTGGCTGTTGGCGGAAATTTCCCAGGAAATCCAGATGGCACCACGGTCTTGCCTCAATCTATGTACGTGGATTATGTAAGAGTTTTTCAATAAGAATTGAAAATCAAATCAAATAGTAAGTTGTCTTGTATGAAAGTTATTTTGTTCATTTTAGTGGTGAGTTCATGTGTTTTGTCATCGTGCAAAAGTGTTACTGCAGTTGTCGCTCCTGCATCTAATCAACAAGTATCTTTTTCGCTTTTAACTGAAGAAGAACTGGAAATTAATAGCGTGATTGCTAAGATGAGCTTAGCGGAAAAGGTTGGTCAGACCTGTCAAATTACACTTGATGTCTTACTGAAAACAATGCCCGATGGGTCAGCAAGAGCGTTGGCTGAGATTGATGAGGAAAAGTTAAAAGAGGCCATTGAGGAATATAAAGTAGGTTCAGTATTAAATGTCGGCAGCCATACCTTAAGTCTTTCTGAATGGGAAGGCATTTTGAAGGCTGTACATCGAAATTATCAGCAGGGCTTTTCGAAGGCTCCGATTATTTATGGTGTTGATGCTATTCACGGAGTAAACTATACGATAGGAGGCACTTTATTTCCCCAAGAAATAGGATTGGCCGCAACGTGGAACCCAACGTTAGCTAGCAGTTTTGGTAAAATCACAGCCTATGAATTGCGAGCCTCAGGCATTCCTTGGAATTTTTCGCCCGTTTTGGATTTAGCACGTCAACCATTATGGTCGAGAACATTTGAAACACTTGGCGAGGATCCTTATTTAGCCTCACAAATGGGAGCGGCAATAGTGACTGGTTACCAAGGAAATGGCGAAATAGATGCTTTTCATGTAGCGGCGTGTATGAAACATTTTGTCGGTTATTCTGCAACTACAACTGGCAGAGATCGAACACCTGCTTGGATTCCTCAAAAATACATGACGGAATTGTACTTGCCATCGTTTAAAAAAGCAGTAGATGCTGGTGCCCTAACTGTGATGATTAATAGTGGCGTCGTGAATGGCATTCCAGGCCACATGAATTATGATTTAATCACCAAAACATTAAAGCAAGATTGGGGATTTCAAGGCTTTGCCGTCTCCGATTGGGAAGACTTCATAATGCTTCATACGGTTCATAGAACAGCTCCTACGCTTGCTGATGCCTACATACAATCGTTTAATGCAGGTGTTGATATGAGTATGGTACCACTCAGTCCTCAGTATCAGGAATATTGTAAACTCATGATGGAAGCGGTAAAAGCCGGGAAAATTACGATGGAGCGCTTAGATGATGCCGTGAGAAGAATTTTACGCGTTAAAATGAAACTGGATCTTTTTAAGAATCCAATTCCAACGTTTTCGATGTATCCCGATTTCGGATCGGCCAAATTTAAGAATGTCGCTAAACAAGCGGCAATAGAATCAATAACCTTATTGCAAAATAATGAAGGCACGCTTCCTTTAAACACAAAACAAAAAGTAATGATTGCTGGACCTACAGCGGATAATTTAATTTTTCTTAATGGCGCCTGGACGCATACATGGCAAGGAGTAGAAAAACAATACAATACCAAGGGATGCTTAACCATTAGGGAAGTATTTGAACAAAAGTTAGGGAAAGAAAATTGTCTTTATGCTGCTGGGGCATCACTTACCCTTGACGAAAACGGCTTTGAGAAAACAGTTTATAGCGACTTAAAAGAATATAACTCAATGCTCGATCAAGCAGATGTTCTTGTTCTTTGTTTAGGCGAGCTTCCCGCTACCGAAAAACCGGGGGATATTCATAGCTTAAATTTAGACCCACAACAGCGTGAACTTGCTAAGCTGGCCTATGCAAAAAATAAAAAGGTTGTACTTGTTCTTTTAGAAGGAAGACCGAGAATTATTCATGATATTGTTGATAGCGCTTCGGCCATTATTCAATGTTATCTGCCAGGAGATTACGGCGCAGAGGCCTTAATTAATTTGATGTATGGAGAGGCAAATTTCAGCGGCAAACTTCCTTATACGTATCCAAAATATGATGGCGTAATCGAATTTTATGACCATCCGAGGAGTGTAGACCGATCAAAGAATGGCCCTTTTGATGCCTATGATCCAGAATGGGATTTTGGATTTGGCTTATCGTATTCAAAAGTTACTTACTCTAAGCTAACGTTAAATAATTCTACGATGCATAAAAATGATAGCCTTAGGGTTTCAGTTTTTATCCAAAACGAAAGTAATCAGAAAACTGATGAGGTTGTACAATTGTATCTTAGTGACCAATATGCCAGTTTTGTACCTACCGGGAAAAGTCTAAAACGGTTTTCGAAAGTTACGCTTCAAGCGAATGAGCGCAAAGAGCTTGTTTTTTATCTTTACCCAGAAGATTTAAAATTTGCTGATCAGAGAGGAATGGATATGCTTGAACAAGGAGATTACACCCTTACGATTGGTAATCAGTTACTTGATTTCAAATTCTTATTAACTAATTAATAGTTTTTTAGCCAATTAAGTTAAAAAAACAACTACTTATTGTATTTCTTACTATATTTGTATTTGAACTATATTAAATTTATATTGTTATTCAGTTTAACTTAAATTATTTTACTATGAAAAAACTATTACTTCTTTTAGCATTCCCAATTTTAGGTGTATCTGCCCAAATTGAGGGAACTTGGAAACTGGCTCCACAAGCGGGATCTTTAGCTGTTGGTCCAGCATTGAATAATCTAACTTGGTTTTCAAGTTCTTTAGGCGATGTTACCACGAGAGCTTGTTTGTTCGACGACTCTATTAAATTTGCACCTGGAGGTGCTATGACGCATTACATGGACGGAAGCACTTGGTTGGAAGGATGGCAAGGCGCTCCTGAAGGTTGCGGTACGCCTGTCGCTCCTCATACTGGTGGTGCAGCAACGTATGCTTTTGATGCCGCCTTAGGTACCTTAACCGTTAATGGTTTAGGCGCACACATGGGATTGGCTAAAGTAAACAACGCAGGTGAGCTCACTAGTCCAGCTGGAGCTGTTTCTACTATTACGTATAATGTGGCTTTCTCTAATGGAGGAAATACAATGACTGTTCAAATTAATTTTGGTTCAGGATGGTGGCAGTTTGTTTATCAAAAAACCGTAGTTATTAACCCTCCAACACCAAATATCACATTTAAAGTAGATATGAGCCAGTACACTGGCCCTGCATATACTGGCGTATTTGTTAACGGAACATTCAACGGTTGGAATGGTACATCAAACCCAATGTCAGATGCAAATATGGATGGCGTTTGGGAGGCCACAGTTCCAATTGGGGCTGGCGCTATTGAGTACAAGTTTACCCTTGATGGATGGATTGGTCAGGAACAATTTGTTGGCGGTGAGTCTTGTACTGTTACTAATGGAGGATTTACAAATCGTTCGTACACTGTTACTGGCGATGCTACTTTAGGCACTGTTTGTTATAACAGTTGTACCGCTTGTGCTAGTAATGTTACTTTCAAAGTAGACATGGCTAATTATGTTGGTCTACCTTTCACAGGTGTTTTCTTAAATGGAACATTCAACAATTGGTGTGGAGCGTGTAATCCAATGACGGACTCAAATATGGATGGAATTTGGGATCTTACAATTCCATTACCAAATGGTGCAATTGAATATAAGTTCACCCTAGATGGTTGGATTGGTCAAGAGCAATTTGTTGGTGGTGAACCTTGCACAGTAACAAATGGAGGATTTACGAATCGTTCATATACCGTTGCTGGAATAGCTGATTTAGGCGTTGTGTGTTTTAACACTTGCGCTGCTTGTGTTTCTGGCATCGAAGATTTATCAAGCCAAGCGGTATCGGTTTATCCAAATCCATCTAATGGAACATTGGCTGTTGTATCTAATTCATCAGCAATCTTGAACAACATTACAAATATTATGGGTGAAACTGTAATTGCATTAAAAGGCAATGAAAGTAGCATCAATATAGAGAGCCTAAGAGCTGGTATTTATTTCTTGAACTTCACTGTGAAAGGAGAGAACCAAACAATCAGAATAATTAGGAATTAAGGTTATCAATACTTAGTAAAAGGGGCGATTTTTTCGCCCCTTTTTTTTGTCTATAAAATGGGTAATTCAGTTTAATGAATATTTTTTTTTATCTTGTCAGTATATATAAGGATGCCTACACCACAAGACCAATCGAATAATCCCTTGCATGGGATAACGCTTGAGAAAATGCTCACTGAACTCCATGAAAAATTTGGTTGGGAAAAACTTGCTTATTTTGTTCCCATAAATTGTTTTAGTCACGAGCCAAGTGTAAAATCAAGTTTAAAATTTTTGAGACGCATGCCTTGGGCTAGAGCCAAGGTCGAAAAATTGTACCTTGACCGAATTGTAAGTGAAAAGCTTAACGGTTTTGATTAATTAAGGAAGATTGGAATTAGTATTATCCTAAATGTTTCCTTTATGATCCTTATATCTTTTGTACTTTTACTCCATGGATTTTGATATTGAATTACGCTTTAACGCTTTAAAAACTCATCTTGAGCTGACTTTTGGTGGAGGGATGGATGTACAGGCGATTTTATTTTTAATTGGGGTGAATGAATTAGGGCAAGGGCATAAAAATTATACAAAAGCGGAGAAAACAGACCTACTACATATTGCGATTTGTACGCTTTTAGAACCATATGGCTATTACCAATTTGAAGGACGTGACCAAGAAAATTGGCCACATTTTAAGGTGTTAAAAGCGATTCCTGCTATTACCGACCGTGAACAACAACATTTGATTAAAGAAGCGATGATAGATTATTTTATCGCTAACAAATATTATTCGGAATCGGAAGATAATCCCCAATATACTAGTGGGGTTTAGGTCCGATATATTCTATGCAGGGATTTAAACCAACAAAACACTTTTCTGTTAACGGAATGTTTACTTCGAGTTTCAACCTTCCTTTTTTAGCATCAAATGTGGCATCTGCTTCTGTTCGCCATTGCGTAATAGCTTTTTCACTCTTTGGACGATAATAGAGTGTATCGAATATTAAAAAATGTGCATTGATTGCTGGTATTTCCCATGTCTTTTCAATGCGCTTAAGGTAATATTGTCCTTCTTTTAATTCGCCATCATAATTTCCACTCACATCTAGGCTTATGTTTTTAATAAATTTTTGCTCGGCACCAAGTTGTTCAAAAACTGAAAACACCATTTTGGAGGCCGCAATAGTAATCCCTTGAGCTTGCTCCTCTGTAGGCCGTGCACCGCCACAATAGGGTTTATGAATAGTGCCATGCAGATGAATATGAGTAGCTTGACAAGCGCTTATTAAATTCCAGCATAAAAAAATTAAACTGAAATACCCCCATTTCATAGGGATGAAATTTTTTGAAGGGTAATTTCTCTTGCAGCGAGGTCAATTGCAACAAAATCATCGTATTTTGGGGAAAGAATATTTGTCATTTCCTCTACAACGTGTTCATTTAACTCGGAAATAGCTAAAAACGATATTTTATTTTCTAAAAATGCCGCAACAGCAACTTCATTTGCTGCGTTAAGTGCACAGGCAGCAGTCCCTTGCATGTCCATTACTCGGTAAGCCAGATCCAGATTTTTAAACACTTTTCTATCTGCTTGTTCAAATGTTAAAGAAGGATAATCCATGAAATTAAAGCGTGGGAAATTAGTTTTTAATCGGGCAGGATAGGTGAGGGCATATTGTATAGCCAATTTCATATCAGGCAAACCCATCTGTGCTTTCATGCTCCCGTCTTCAAATTGAACGAGGGAATGGATAATGGATTGAGGATGAACAATAACATCGATTTGTTCGCTCTTTAAGTTGAATAACCATTTTGCCTCAATTACCTCGAGTCCCTTGTTCATAAGCGTAGCAGAATCAATGGTTATTTTTGCCCCCATCGACCAATTCGGATGTTTCAATGCTTGTTCTAAGGTTACTTTTGATAGTTGATCGATTGAATATCCTCGAAATGGTCCGCCTGAAGCCGTCAAGTAAATTTTTTCGATTGGATTATGAAATTCGCCAGTCAAGCATTGAAAAATAGCGGAATGTTCAGAATCTACAGGATAGATATTGACTCCTCGCTCTTTTGCCAATTGGGTAATTAAGGCTCCTGCAACTACTAACGTTTCTTTATTAGCTAAGGCAATAGATTTCTTTGCATTAATTGCTGAAATGGTAGGCCGTAAGCCCGCATATCCAACTAAAGCAGTCAATACAGTGTCTACTTCTCTGGATTCAACTACTTGGCACAGCGCATCTTCTCCACAATAGACATGAATTTCTTCCTGCCACAAGGCATCTTTTAATTTTTTATATTGACTATCGTCGGAAATAACCACGGAATTTGGCCGAAATTTTAAGGCCTGCTCAATGAGTAAGTCTACATTCTTATGGGCTGTAATTACTTGTAAATCAAAATAGTCTGGATAAGCAACTATCACCTCTAATGCTTGCGTCCCAATGGAACCTGTGGAGCCTAGTATGGCAATTCCCTTCTTCTTATTCATTTGTCAAAATTAACCAATTCAATGTGTTTTTGCATCATTTTATTTTAATCCCGGTGGATGTATAAGAAGCTCCTCCTCCTGGGCTAAAATACCCACCACTGAGTGTAAATTTTGATTTTGAAAGAAATCCTCCTTCAAAATAAGACCCCGAGAAACTTTTTTTATGTAAGGTCCCGTCTTTTTCTAAAAGATAGTTTGTTTCCCCACCATCAGAAATAAAATTCACATAATAAATTTCATCCGAACGTTCTACTTTTAGATCATAATAACTCGTGTCATAGGAAAATACTTGTCCCATCGAATAGCTCTGATTATATTGAATCACATGGTAAGTCCCAACATATTTACTTCGATAATCATAAATAGGTTTATTACAAGCAAAAAGCAAGAATGAAATAAAAGCAAATAAAACAATGTTTTTCATAGCAATAGTTTAATGGGCTTCCAGCCAATTTTGTGCAAGTTTTAATTCAACTTCCATCGGAACGATTAGGTCAATAGCATTTTCCATCGCAGATTTAACCAATAATTGCATCATTATTTCTTCCGACACATGCACATCAAAAACCAATTCATCGTGCACTTGAAGAATCATTTTAGACTTTAAATTTTCGGATTTCATAGCCTTATGAACAGCAATCATCGCTAGTTTAATAATGTCAGCAGCGGAACCTTGTATGGGTGCATTAACCGCATTTCGTTCTGCAAATCCACGGACAATTGCATTGGTAGAATTAATGTCTGGCAAATATCTTCTGCGCTTCATAATAGTTTCAACATAGCCTAAATCTCTTGCGTCAGAAACCACTTTTTCCATGTAGGATTTAATCGTTTTAAATTGCTCAAAATAACTATCTATGATTGTTTTGGCTTCTGTTCTAGAAATGGAAAGGTTTTGTGCTAGTCCAAAAGCGGATTGCCCATAAATAATCCCAAAATTTACTGCCTTGGCTGCGCTACGCTGATCTCTTGTGACCTCCGTTAAGGGGATTTTAAAAACGGTCGCTGCGGTCGCACTATGAATATCGAGCCCTTCTTTAAAAGCCGAAATCATTGTTTCGTCCTCACTTAGAGCAGCAATAATTCTTAATTCTATTTGAGAATAATCTACTGCCATGAGTTTAAATTCAGCACCCCTTGCAACAAATGCCCGCCTAATTTCTCGTCCTTTTGCTGATCGCACAGGAATGTTCTGAAGGTTTGGATTGTTCGAACTTAATCTACCTGTTGCTGTTACAGTCTGCATAAAGTTGGTATGTATTCGCCCATCTACGGCATCACAAAGCATAGGCAATGGGTCCACATAAGTTGATTTTAATTTACGAAGCTGACGGTATTCTAATATTTTGGGGATAATGGGGTGGTCTTTTTCGTGCTTTTGCAAAACATCCTCGCCCGTCGCATATTGCCCTGTTTTAGTCTTTTTTGCTTTAGATGAAATTTTTAAGTGCTCAAAAAGTACTTCACCCAATTGTTTCGGAGAGTCAATATTAAAGTCTAAACCAGCATCATTTTTAATTTCTTTTTCTAGCTCAATTAAAATAAGGTCTAATTCTTTAGAATAACTATTCAGCGCTGGCACATCGATTGAAATTCCTTCAAATTCCATGTCTTTAAGCACTTCAACTAAGGGCATTTCCATTTTATAGAATAGATCAAACAAATGAGGTTTTTGGATTTCGGGCGCTAGCAATTGTTTTAGCTGAAAAGTAATATCAGCATCTTCACAGGCATAGTCAGTAATTTCCTCAGGCTTTAAATCTGCCATATTTCCTTGTCCCTTGCCCTTTTTTCCAAGCAGTGTTTCTATGGAGATAGGCTGATAGTTTAGGTAGTAGGTAGCTAAGAAATCCATGCTTTGCCTAGCTTCTGGATTAATTAAATAATGGGCAATCATGGTGTCGAAGGTTGGTCCAAGCACCTTTCCATCATATCGATTTAAAATTTTTAAATCGTATTTAATGTTATGTCCAATTTTTTCTATCAAGGTGTTTTCAAAGCAGGGTGCAAAAAAGCGAACTATTTTTTTTGCTTCTTCAAAGTCTTTGGGAACGGGAACATAAAAAGCTTCTCTTGCTTTGTATGAAAAGGATATACCAACTAGGTCGGCATGTAACGCATCAATACCAGTTGTTTCGGTATCAAAGCAAAGTTCTTTTTGCTGAAGCAGAATCCCTAATAATTCATCGCGTTCTTCCTGTGTGCTGATTAGATGATAGCTTGGTTTCTCACTAACAATGGTTTTGTAAGTGGCCGTCTCAACAGGTTCTTGTGGCTCAATCATGCTTTGCACGCCAAATAAATCAAGCTGATTATTTGTTCCATTCTGTGGATGTGCAAAATCCGTTTGTATTACTAAGTCCTCTCCGAGTATTCGTTTAGCTAAATTCCTAAATTCTAATTCGGTAAAAATGTTTTTTACTTTTTCCGTATCAACATCACACATGATAAGCTTATCTTCATCGAATTCAACATCAATGTCGGTAATAATAGTTGCCAGCATTTTTGATACCATTCCTTGCTCTGCAAATTCGATGACATTTTCCTGTTGTTTTCCTTTTAATTCGTGCGCATTGGCAATCAGGTTTTCAATCGATCCATATTTAGCGATAAGTATTTTCGATGTTTTTTCACCGATACCAGGAATTCCAGGAATGTTATCAGCGGCATCTCCCCATAAGCCTAAGATATCGATTACTTGTTCGGGCCGCTCTACTTCAAATTTTTCACAAACTTCTTTCACGCCCAATATTTCGGGTGGATTCCCCCCTCTTCCAGGCTTGTATATGAATGTTTTATCACTTACTAATTGTGCGTAATCTTTATCGGGGGTCATCATGTACGTTATAAAACCCTTGGTCTCGGCTATTTTAGCCAATGCGCCAATTAAATCATCTGCTTCGTACCCAGCAATTTCCAAAAGTGGAATATTAAATGCTTCAACGATTCGCTTTATCGGAATAATCATGGACCGAATGTCTTCAGGCATTTCTTCTCTATGCGCTTTGTATGCTTCAAATTGTTCTTGGCGATGGGTTGAGCCTCCCGGGGGATCAAAAACAACGGCGATATGGGTCGGTTTTTCAGTTTTGATGACATCAATTAAAACATTTGTAAACCCAAAGGCTGCGGAGGTATTCTCTCCTCTTGAATTAATGCGCGGATTTTTAGCAAACGCAAAATAGGCACGGTAGATTAAGGCATATGCATCTAAAAGGAATAGTTTTTTCGCTGCTTGTGCTGATAACATAGTTAAGGGTTTTTAAATAAATTTCTAATTCCATTTTTAGTTGAAACGCTCTTTGATACATCAATCGGAATTTTTTTGTAGATACAAAAAACACCGGCCTTAACGGGGCCTTTGAACTGAATATTTACTGAATCCCGAATGGCCCAAGCCATCATTTTTACCATGGCGCCGGGTTCTAATTCTAAAGTGAGGGGAACAGATAAATCATTTTCTCGCCTGCCTTTCATTTTTACTTTATCGTTTAGCTGTATCTCACCAAGTTTCTGGTTGTCAACAAGTACATCAAGGCTTGAATTCTTGACTTTGATGGCATACCAGTTCGGATTTGAGATCACTCCATTTACCATAAAGTTAAGGGAACTCCCTTCCATTTTAGTTAATTTGTACCCTTTGAAGGAAACTAATTCCGGTGTTTCAAAGACGGAACAAGCACTTACCGCTACCAGCATAATGCTCCAAATAAAAATCAGTTTTATGGCTTGCATAAGGTTTTGAAGTAGTGGTAAAAGTAAGGAATAGTCTCTATGCCTTTGTAAAAATTAAAGAGCCCAAAATGTTCATTAGGGGAATGAATAGCATCACTATCTAATCCAAAACCCATCAGAACCGTTTTAAGGCCGAGTTCTTTTTCAAACATAGAAACGATAGGAATGCTACCACCACTTCTGACAGGAATGGGTTTTTTTCCAAACGTTTTTTCATAGGCCATGCTGGCCGCTTTATAACCGATTGAATCAATTGGTGTCACGGCTGATTCTCCCCCATGATGAGGTTTAACAGTTACCTTAACACCTTTTGGGGCAATGGATTGAAAATGCTTGGTAAATAAATCCGTTATTATTTCTGGCGCTTGATTAGGCACTAAACGCATGGATATTTTAGCATTGGCCTTAGACGCAATCACTGTTTTTGCCCCTTCCCCAATATATCCACCCCAAATACCATTTACATCTAAGGTCGGACGAATAGAGCCGCGCTCCATTGTTGTGTATCCTTTTTCGCCATACGTATCTTGTATTTCAAGTGCGGCGCAGTATGCCTCATGAGAAAATGGCGCTTTCGCCATTTCTGCTCTTTCTTCATCCGAAAGATTGATCACGGAATCGTAAAAACCTGGGATGGTTATTTTTCCTTCTTCATCGTGCAAGGACGCAATCATTTCTGTAAGGATATTTATGGGATTCGCAACACAGCCACCATACAATCCAGAATGTAAATCGCGATTTGGTCCAACTACTTCTACTTCAACATAACTTAGTCCTCTAAGACCAGTGGTAATAGAAGGGACGTCGTTCGCCAACATGCCTGTATCTGAAACAATAATGATGTCTGCTTTAAGTTTCTCTTTATTTTGTTTTATAAAAACGCCTAAGTTTACACTTCCAACTTCTTCTTCACCTTCAATCATAAATTTTACGTTACAGGGTAATTCGCCCGATTGTAACATCGCTTCAACCGCTTTTACATGCATGAACATTTGCCCTTTATCGTCGCATGAACCTCGTGCAAAAATGGCACCGTCAGGGTGTATTTCTGTTTGTTTTAGTTGAGGTTCAAAAGGAGGTGATGTCCATAAATCTATAGGGTCTGCTGGTTGCACATCATAATGCCCATACACTAATACAGTTGGTAATGAATCATCGATAATTTTCTCGCCATACACGATTGGGAAACCTGCAGTTTGACAAATTTCGACTCTTTCTATTCCAATTTCCTTAAGGTTTTTGGCGAGAATTTCGGCACAATCATTTACATCTTTAGTAAATGAAGGGTCAGCGGAAACAGAGGGTATTTTGAGTAAGGAAAGCAATTCCGACAAGAATTTTTCCCGATTTTTTTGGATATACGCTTGGCTGTTTAACATCAGTAATATTAATTTTTTAATTATCTTTCGAAAATACTATATTTTTGATGAATGTTTGGCATGAATTGGATTGAAATGCAACTAAAATAAGAAAGTTTAGGTCTAAACGACAATGTTACATTAAATAAAAAGTCAACGAATGAAGTTAGTCTGTACAATTACCCTATTTTTTAGTGTCTGCGCACACATTTTTTCTCAAAATATTAACGTTACGAGTACCCAAACACCTCAGCAATTGGTTAACAGCGTCCTCTTGGGTTCTGGTGTTACGGCCTCTAATATCACCATCAATGGTGTTGCTGGAATGGCCAATACACCTTTTGGTAATATTGGTTACTTTACCAATGCGAACGGTACCTTTCCCATGACTTCGGGCATCATTCTAACAACCGGAGATGCCATGGGTGCTGCAGGACCCAATTCCAGTGGAACTTCAACCAATCCTGGCACCTCACAATCTGTGTCTTTCGACCCTGATTTGAATGCCATTGCCAATGGATCTATTGAGAATGGTGTTCTTTTAGAGTTTGATTTTATTCCTGCCGGTGATACCCTAATTTTTAATTATCTTTTCGGCTCGGATGAGTACATTGAGTTTGCTCCGCCAAACAATTCTTCATTCAATGATGCCTTTGGTATTTTCTTGTGGGGGCCGGGCATTTCTGGGCCTTTTAATTTTCCAGGTTATCCCAACGGAGGGGCAAACATTGCGGTTATTCCGGGTGGAATACCTGTTACAATTAACAATATAAATCCGGTTACCAATTCTCAATACTACGTCTTTAATGAATTTCCTCAAGATACCTATGGCGATGCCATTCAGTACGACGGGACCACGGTTAAATTAACAGCAGCGGCTTCTGTTCAGTGCAACCAAACGTATCACATTAAGTTTGCCATTGCGAATGTCTTAGATCAAGCCTATGATTCAGGGGTTTTCTTAGAAGCAGGATCTTTTTCCTCTTCTGCTGTTAGTGTTGCCGTAGCAACAGTTTCGGGAGACACTACGATTGTGGAGGGATGCACCTATGCAGACTTTATTTTTACTCGACCAGATACCCAAATGGGCGATACTCTAATTATCAACTACACGATCAATGGAACGGCAACTCAAGGAGTAGACTATAACAATATGATAAATCCTATTGTATTTTTGCCAGGTCAAGATACGGTTATATTGAATCTAACTCCTGTCCAAGACGGCTTGAATGAGGGCTTTGAATCGGTAACAATTACGGTATCCATTATCAATCCTTGTGGTGACACCATCACATCGCAGGGCACCATTTACATTGGCGATGGGCCCATAATAAACATCACAGAATCAGATGTACTAGTTCAATGTTTCCCGGACTCAGTATTATTAACTGCTTCGGCCTCTGGGGGCTATGGTCCATATGATTT
This sequence comes from Crocinitomicaceae bacterium, assembly GCA_044336865.1. Classification (GTDB taxonomy): domain Bacteria; phylum Bacteroidota; class Bacteroidia; order Flavobacteriales_D; family Crocinitomicaceae; genus UBA952. Next base: position 109,967 of record JBIIOQ010000006.1, read on the forward strand.
TGTGTGGACGACATTAACGGGGAGTCCTGTTTCGATCGTTGACTCATTTTATGTTACCGTATCTCAAAATGGTGTCGTTCAGTATTTAGTGACTGCTACTGACCAATGTAATTTTACTCAAACGGATACAGCCACTGTAACTGTATTAGAAACAATCTCCATTGACAATATTACCGTGGTAAATTCTTCGTGTGTACCCAGTGGTTCATTGTCTGTTCAAACCTCAGGAACCAATGGAAATGTGACGTATAGCTGGTCTACGGGTCAAACAACTCAATCCATACAAAATATAGTTAGTGCTTGGTATCAAGTGACTGTAACTGATGCGGTTTGTTCAACGACAGACAGTGCATTTGTTGATATCATTGCCCCTCCTGTTGCTAATTTTTCCGCAGTTCCTGTTTCCGGTTGTTCTCCGTTGACAGTTCAATTTACCAACAACAGTCAAAACGGCACCTCGTACAATTGGAATTTTGGCAATGGCCAAACGGCTAATGCTACTACCACCAGTAACCAAAGCATGACGTATACCACACCTGATCCTGAAAGCTACACAGCAACCTTGGTGGTCTCGCAAGGGCAATTTTGTTCGGATACGTTTACACTAGTTATTCAGGTTGATGTGTGCGACTGCAACGACCCTGAAGCAACCAATTATAACCCACTGGCGAATGTTAATGTGCCATCAAATTGTATTTATCCTTATCCAGAAATAAGTGTACCTAATGTATTAACACCAAATGAGGACACTAAAAATGATGATTTCTTTTTGACTTGGAAAAATGTCACTTCACTGAATCTGGTTATTATTAATCGATGGGGAAATGTTGTCTTTGAAAAGTTTAGTGATGATTTAATCAATAACAACCCAAGTTGGAATGGCGATTCAGATGGGAAACCGGTAAGTGATGGAATTTATTTTTATAAATTTACTGCTATTGGAATTGGTGGTCAAGAGCTAGAAGGACATGGTTTTATTCATTTGCTTAAGTAGTAAAAAAAACGTAACTTCATAAAAAGAAGTTATGACAAATGAAGAGTTGGGACAATGGGGCGAGGAAACAGCCTGTAATTTACTAGTATCTAAAGGATATAAAATTGTAGCACGAAATTTTCGCTTTAAGAAGCACGAAATAGACATTGTGTTAAGCAAAAATGATTCATTGATAATTGCCGAGGTTAAGACGCGCCAAACAGCCGAAATTGGTGAGCCATGGAAAGCCGTAACGAGAAATAAACAGCGGCAAATCATAAAAGTTGCTAATTATTATGTGCAATCTCAAGATCGTGAAATAGATGTTCGCTTTGATGTGGTATCAATTGTCCATAATCAGTATCACACTAAAATAATCCATATTGAAGATGCTTTCAGTCCTATTGCTTAAGACTTAAATAGCTGTATCTTTGTCAAAATCTGCTCGCGATGAACACACCTAAAACCTCTAAACGAGGGGTAAAAAGAATGGAGAAGCCAACTCGAAAAACAACGGCAAAACCTACGTCTGAAAAAAAAACGGATACAAAAGAAGTTACAGCTAGGGACAAAAGAAAATACATAGATTATAAGATAAAGGTTAAAAAAGGGGATCCCTTGCCTTCATTTAATGAGGACGCCATTCGATTAAACAAATTTTTAGCAAATGCGGGAATTTGTTCAAGAAGAGAAGCCGATGTTTTAATCGCTACGGGTGTTGTTTCTATTAATGGTGTAACCATCACGGAATTAGGCTATAAGATTAAACCAGAAGACGTTGTGCAGTATGATGGCGAGACCATTAATGCAGAGAAAAAACGCTACGTACTATTAAATAAACCAAAAGGGTTTATAACGACCATGGAAGACCCTCGAGGCCGCAAAACAGTGATGACTTTAGTGAGTAAAGCGTGTAAGGAAAGGATCTATCCAGTCGGACGACTCGACCGAGAAACGACAGGATTACTATTGTTTACTAATGATGGCGATATGGCAAAAAAATTAACGCATCCTAGGTATCAATCCAAAAAATTGTATCATGTTGAATTAAATAAATCCGTTAATAAGGCAGATTTCGACAAGCTTTTAAAAGGGGTTGATTTAGAGGATGGCCGATCTAAAGTTGACCAAGTTTCTTTCGTTACAGATGCGTCGTCTAAAGAAGTTGGTGTAGAAATACATTCAGGAAAAAACAGAATTGTAAGGCGCTTATTTGAAGCGCTTGGTTATGAGGTGATAAAATTAGATCGCGTTCAATTTTCCACCCTAACAAAAAAAGATTTGCCACGTGGTATGTATCGGCACTTAACAGAACAAGAAGTATCTTTCTTGAAAATGTCAAAATCTTTATGAAGCTATTGTCATTGTTTTTAGTAGTTATACTGTTACTTTCGTGCGGTTCTAAGGAACAAATTAAAAGCACTCATCCTTTAGTAAATTATTTTTATCCGTATAGTGAAACCCCTCAAATTTACCTTTATCGTGATGTTGCCAATGGTTTAGAGGAAGAATTCCACAGGGTTTATTCTCTTAAAGATCAGGAGGGCCAGCACATCATTGTTGAACGGTATGCCTCAGACGGCAGGATACTAGAAGCACTAAATTACAATGTCGATTC
>JBIIOQ010000026.1:0-34220 GCA_044336865.1 Crocinitomicaceae bacterium
GCTAATCCGACATAATCATACTTAGCAATACCAGCAAAAAACTCAGAGTGCATCGCGCTAACCTCCAACCAGCTTTTCACCCCCACCAAACCCGCAGGATTCCAATAAGCAGCGCTTGCACCATCAGCCGAAGCAACAACAGCATTTCCCATTCCGTATGCATCTGCACCAACACCTATCGCTAAAAACTCATTTGAATATTTTTGAGCGAAAACCACAGGGAATGAGGAAAGAAAAAGTAAAAAAGAATAGGCTAAACCTCTCATTGTATTAAAATTTTAGGGTTAGTTAACCCCAATATTGGCAAAAAATTGTGTTATTTGTACTTCAAAAAATAGTTGCGATAAAAATACTTTATTTAATTTCTATTTTAGGTGATAGTTGAAAAAAAAAATAAATAACTAAATGTTTACTATTCCGAACCTACTTACTGGTATGAATTTGCTTTGCGGAATAGCCTCTATTTTAGCAAGCTTAGCAGGAAGAATAGACATTTCTCCTTTATTTTTATTCGCTGCAATGGGATTTGATTTTCTAGATGGTTTTTTGGCAAGAAAACTTAACAAAAGTGGACTTCTTGGAAAGCAATTAGATTCATTAGCCGACATGGTTTCATTTGGATTAGCACCAGGAATAATCGTAATGGTGATGATAATTGTTGGTGTACATGATGGCCCCATTGCTCCACATGATTATAACTTTCAAGCCTCCTCTTATACGTGGTTTCAAATTCAAGCATGGATGCAGGCGGTTTTTTATGCTGTACCTAATGATTTTGACGCATCTATAAAATACCTTCCTTTTCTTGGCTTACTTATTCCGTTTTTATCCTTATTTCGCTTAGCAAAGTTTAATATCGATGAAAATCAAAGTGATCAATTTATTGGTGTCCCAACTCCATTAAACACGTTGTTCATACTATTCTTCCCCCTATTTTTTTATGCCAATTTTTCGGAATGGAATAGCCAAAATCCCTTTGTATTAGCAGTTTTTGATTGTTATACTATTGCCTTAATTACCAGTCTATTTTCCTTCTTGTTAATCGCTAAAATTCCACTAATTGCGCTAAAATTTAAAAACTTTGGATGGGCAGATAATAAATTTCGTTACCTTTTAATTGTCTTTTCATTAATAAGTTTTATACTTTTTTACCTTTGGTCTATTCCTATAATTGTATTTTTGTATTTATTATTGTCCTTAATTGGTAACCTTCAACATAAAACAAATGAAATTCAGAGCTGAAATTGATATAATGCCGCAAGATGCCTTATTAGATCCACAGGGAAAAGCAGTAAATAGTGCCCTTAAAAATATAGGTCTATCCGAAATTAATGACGTACGAATTGGACGCCACATTAGATTATTAATTGAAAGTGCTGATAAAGAAAGTGCACAAGCAAAAGTCGAGGAGGCATGCAAAAAAATGTTAGCAAATCAGATTATGGAGACCTATCATTTTACCATTGAAAATTATTAAAAACCCGAAAAATTTTAATTACATAAATTTTTAAAATATGGATTCCGAGAAATCAAAAAGTTCAAATGGATTTTATTTAATCTGCATATTTATTTTATTGGTAGGAATGGCATTTCTAACCTACATGTGGTCAAGTAAAAGAACCGAATTAAGTAATTGTACCAATGAAAATTTAGTGCTTAAATCGGATATGGATGGGATGAATAAGATGATGGCTGGCTATGTAGGTAATCTTTCTAATGATCTCAAGACAGATTTTAAGAACATGCTGGATACATATGATAAATTAATTGAGAAAGACCAAAGTAAGGCTGATAGTTTAAATACCCAAAAACAAAAAATTCAAGGTTTATTAGACGAATTAAATTCTAATAAAAAATTAACGGCATCTCAGCTATTTACCTTAAGAAAAGAAAATGAAACCCTTCGAAATATAATGAAAGGATACGTAAAGCAAATTGATGCTTTAAACACTCTAAATATTTCCCTGACATCAAAACTTGACGAAACCTCCGCTGAATTAAATACAACGATCACGGAAAGAGATGAATTTAAAAAAGACGCGGAAGAAAAATCAGAACAAGTAAAAAAAGGTGCACGCTTGCAAGCATATACCTTCCGGACTTATGCCCTGCAGTCTAAATGGAACAACACGACGAAAGAAACTGATAAAGCAAAAAGCACCATTCAGCTGGCATCAAGTTTTACTATATCTCAAAACCCACTTGCCAAAGCAGGAAAAAAATCAATCTACCTTCAAATCATTAATCCTGATGGAAAAGTACTTCAAGCTAATTCAGGTAATACTGTTGATACAGAGCAAGGAAATGTTGCCTATTCCGACAAAAAAGATATTGATTATCAAAACCAAGCGATTGATATGTCGATATTTTATGACTTTAAATCAACAAAGGCTGTAAAAGGTAATTATAAAATAAAAATTATTTGCGACGGCGTTGTTATCGGAACAGATAGTATTACTCTGAAATAAATATCAAATAAATGGAAGAAATGGGCCATGTTGAATCCTCAACAAACAACGGTATCGCAACCATTACCTTCGGCCATCCTCAAAGCAATTCGCTTCCAGGTAGCCTATTACAATTGCTAGCAAAGACTATAAAAACTACAAGCGACGATCCGAATGTTAAGGTCATTATTCTGCAATCTTCAGGAGAAAAAACATTCTGCGCAGGCGCTAGCTTTGATGAACTCGTTGCCATCGAGGATCTTGAGACAGGCTTAAAATTCTTCTCCGGATTTGCAATGGTAATTAATGCCTGTAGAACCTCATCAAAATTAATAATTGGGAGAGTTCAAGGAAAAGCCGTAGGAGGCGGGGTTGGAATTGCAAGTGCCGTTGATTATTGTTTTGCCACCAAACATGCAGAAGTAAAATTATCCGAACTTGCCGTTGGTATTGGTCCTTTTGTGGTAGGTCCAGCCGTTCAACGAAAAATTGGCCTATCGGCAATGAGTGAATTAGCTATTAATGCTAGTTCGTGGAGAAGTGCCGAATGGGCAATGCAAAAAGGATTGTTTAATGAGATTTTTGACAATCACGAAAAAATGGATGAGGCGATTCAAGCATTGGCCGCTAAGCTTTCGAAGTCAAATCCTGCAGCAATGCTTGGCTTAAAAAAGATTTTTTGGGAAGGAACTGACGATTGGGATACCCTACTAATAAACCGTGCTGCTACCAGTGGCGCACTTGTCCTTAGCGATTTTACGCGCGAAGCAATTCAAGCTTTTAAAAACCGATAAAAAATTATTTTCTTTTTTTTAGATATTCTTTGTTAATAAAAACAAAAATCTTATCTTTGCACCCCTAATTTAAGGGAATTATTGCTCATATTAAAGATTAAAACGTGGATACATTAAGTTATAAAACAATTTCTGGCAATGCTCAAACCGCAAATAAAAAGTGGTTTATCGTTGATGCTGAAGGACATACCGTTGGAAGACTAGCAAGTAAAGTTGCTAAAGTTATTCGAGGAAAGTATAAAACTAACTTTACTCCTCATGCAGATTGTGGCGATAATGTTATCGTGATAAATGCAGAAAAAATAACTTTCTCAGGTTCAAAATTATCGGATAAAGAATATGTTCGGTTTTCGGGATATCCAGGTGGACAACGATTTACCACAGCTGAAAACATGTTAAAAAATCATCCTGAACGACTAATTGAAAAAGCGGTTAAAGGAATGTTGCCTAAAAATACGCTAGGAAGACAATTATTCACAAACCTTAAAGTATATGTTGGCGATGTGCATAAGCACGAAGCACAGCAACCACAATTGTTAAATTTAGATTCACTTAAATAATATGGAAATTATAAACGCTCTAGGAAGAAGAAAGACGGCAGTTGCACGTGTTTATTTATCCAAAGGAAAAGGCACTATATCAATAAACAAAAAGGCAATGGCTATTATGTTTCCAATTGATGTATTGCAAGCAAAAATAAATCAACCCTTCGTTTTAACCGAAACTGTCGGTCAATATGATGTAAAAGTTAATGTAATGGGTGGCGGTATCAATGGACAAGCAGAAGCTATCCGATTGGGTATCTCTCGTGCACTCGTTGAAATTTCAGCTGACTATAAGCCTTTACTAAAAGCTGATGGTTTAATGACACGTGATCCTAGAATGGTAGAACGTAAAAAGCCAGGTCAACCAAAGGCAAGAAAAAAATTCCAATTCTCGAAACGTTAATCGATATTGGTGGTTTAGTATCCAAACTATTGAGTACCTATCGTAAGATCCCTCAACTGTTGAGCTAATTAAGGAACGTAAACAAATAAAATAATATATGTCTAAATTAAATTTTGAAACACTTTTGAATGCCGGAGTTCATTTCGGACATCAAAAAAGAAAGTGGAATCCAGCAATGGCTCCTTATATTTTCGAGGAAAAAAAAGGAATCCATATCATTGACTTGAATAAAACAATTGTTCACCTTGGTCAGGCTTGTGCCGCAATGAAACAAATTGCAAAATCAGGTAAGAAAATACTTTTTGTTGCTACTAAAAAACAAGCGAAAGAAATTGTTTCTGAGCGAGTTATTAAAATCAATATGCCTTACGTAACTGAAAGATGGACTGGTGGTATGTTAACAAATTTTCAAACGACAAGAAAGTCAATCAAGAAAATGACTGTGATTGACAAAATGAAGTCTGATGGTACTTGGGAAACATTGAATAAGCGTGAAAAATTATTCAAAACACGTCAACGTGAAAAACTAGAAAAAACCTTTGGTTCAATTGCAGAAATGACAAGACAACCAGCAGCTATATTTATTGTTGATATCATGAAAGAGCATATCGCCCTTGCTGAAGCGAAACGTTTGAATATTCCGGTTTTTGCTATGGTAGATACGAACTCTAACCCAAAATTGGTTGATTTTCCTATTCCTGCTAACGATGATGCAACTAAATCAATTGCCCTAATCTTAGATGAAATTTGTGAAGCAATTAGCGCTGGACTAGAAGATAGAAAAAATATAAAGCCTGATGCAGAAACAGGTGGAGAAGATACACTTGAAGCAGCGCCTACTCAAACTACTAGAAAACGTATTAATAAAACGGAGGCCGTAGCCGAAGCAGCACCAGTTGCTGAAGAAGTTCCAGTTGTTGAAGAAGCTCCAGTTGTTGAAGAGACTCCAGTTGCTGAAGAAGTTCCAGTTGTTGAAGAAGCTCCGGTTGCTGAAGAAGCAGTTGCTGAAGAAGCTCCAGTTGCTGAAGAAGCTCCAGTTGTTGAAGAAGCTCCAGTTGTTGAAGAAGCACCAGTTGTTGAAGAAAACAAAGAAGACGAAGAAGCATAATCTTATATTTTTTAACCCATAAACTTAAAGAACATGGCAATTACAGCCGCTGACGTGAACAACTTACGTCAACAAACAGGAGCAGGAATGATGGACTGCAAAAACGCATTAGTAGAATCAAATGGTGATATCGAAATGGCGATTGACATACTTCGTAAAAAAGGACAAAAAATCGCTGCTAAAAGAGGTGATAATGACGCAAAAGAAGGCTTAATTATGGCTCAAGCTTCAACTGATGGTCAGTCAGGTGTTATTCTTGCATTGAATTGCGAAACAGACTTCGTAGCTAAAAACGAGGGTTACGTTGCATTTGTTCAGTCAATTGTTGATTTAGCATTGAATCACAGACCAGCTAATGTTGACGCATTGAAAGCACTTGCTTATGATGAGAAGCTTACCTTAGAAGAAAAAATTATAGAGCAAATTGGTCGTATCGGCGAAAAATTAGAATTGTCTTCTTATGCTCTAATCCAATCCAATAAAGTGGTTGCATACAATCACCCTGGAAATCAATTAGCGACCTTGGTAGGTTTAAATAGTAATGTGAGTGATGCTGAAGAAGCTGGACGTCAAGTTGCGATGCAAATTGCAGCAATGAATCCAGTAGCGATAGATAAAAACGGTGTTGATCAGAAAACGATTGATCGTGAAATTGAAGTAGGAAAAGATCTTGCTATTCAGGAAGGAAAACCAGTTGAAATGGCAGAAAAAATTGCCATGGGCCGATTGAACAAATTCTTTCAAGAAAATACACTATTAAGCCAACCTTTTGTTAGAGATAATAAATTAAGTGTAGAACAATTTTTAAATTCTACTGAAAAAGGGTTGACAGTTACTGAATTTAAGCGATTTTCATTAAGTTAATCGTTGATACAATAGAATTAAACTATCCCGTTTTTTTAAGCGGGATTTTTTTTTGATTTATTTTTTATGAAGCAACTCTAAGAATTTGCTGAGCTACGTCGATTTAAATACCTTTGAGTGATGGAATCTGAACACAAGAGACTGAATAAATTTATTAGTGAAAAAGGGTATTGCTCGCGCAGAGAAGCTGATAAACTCATTGAAGATGGTCGTGTCACTATAAATGGTATTGTACCTCAAATGGGAACGAAAGTCAAACCCAGCGACAAAGTTTGTATTGATGGTGTGTCAATTAATGAAACAGAAGAGAAACTCGTTTATTTAGCGTTTAACAAGCCAGAAGGAATAGAATGTACCACCAATATAGATGTTCCTGATAATATCATAGATTATATCGACTACCCTACTCGGATTTTTCCTGTGGGACGACTAGACAAATACAGCAGTGGTCTTATTTTATTGACAAATGATGGGGAAATCGTAAATAAAATTTTACGCGCAAGAAATAACCACGATAAAGAATACCTCGTAAAAGTAGATCGCCCAATTAGCAAAGAATTTATAAAACAAATGGGCAATGGAGTCCCCATTTTGGATACTGTTACACGAAAATGCCGTGTGGAGAAAATAACTAGCTTCACCTTTAAAATTATTCTCACGCAGGGCTTGAACCGACAAATAAGAAGAATGTGCAGCTTCCTTGATTATGAAGTAGTTGAGCTAAAACGAATGCGTATACTAAACATTTCGCTAGACCTTCCCCTGGGTCAATACCGCGATTTAGAAGAGGAGGAATTAGCCGAATTACAACTGTTAATTGCTGATTCAAGCAAAACAGAAGATGCAAGTTTAGCTTGGGACATCGATGAGGATTAAAAATCTAAAATAATCCTGCTATATTTGTCCTCAGTAAAACGTACTATGAAATACAAGCGCATCCTTTTAAAACTCAGTGGCGAATCCCTTATGGGAAATAAGCAATTTGGTATTGATAATGAGAAAATAACGTCCTATGCCAAACAAATAAAAGAAATTTGCTCGGCAGGAGTTGAAATAGCAATTGTAATTGGCGGTGGAAATATTTTTAGAGGCGTTCAAGCGGAACAAGGTGGAATGGATAGAACCCATGGCGATTATATGGGCATGCTAGCCACCATGATTAATTCAATGGCCCTTCAAGCTGCACTAGAAGCAATTCAAGTGGAAACTCGACTTCAATCTGCCATTGAAATGAAAGAAATTTGTGAGCCATACGTTCGCCGAAAAGCAGTTCGGCATTTAGAAAAAGGGCGCGTAGTCATCTTTGGAGCAGGAACAGGGAATCCTTATTTTACAACTGATTCAGCCGCTTCTTTGCGCGCAATCGAAATAAATGCAGAGGTTATTCTTAAAGGAACTCGAGTTGATGGTATTTATACCGCAGATCCAGAAAAAGATAAAACAGCGACAAAATATAGTCACATTACCTTCGATGAAGTGTACTCCAAAGGATTAAATGTCATGGACTTAACCGCATTTACACTTTGTAAAGAAAATAATTTACCCATTATAGTATTTGATATGGATACACCCGGCACACTTCTTAAAGTGCTCACGGAAGATCATATAGGAACAATCGTTCATAACTAAAATAAATTGATATGACAGAAGAACTTGAAATGGTATACGATGATTTGCGGAGTTCAAATGATAAAACAATGACGCATTTTGATCATGAATTGCTAAAAGTTAGAGCAGGAAAAGCAACACCCGCTATGCTGATTGGAGTTATGGTGGAATATTATGGAGCAATGACCCCATTACAGCAAATCGCGAATGTGAATACAATGGATGCCCGTACGATAACGGTTCAACCTTTCGAGAAGAATACCCTGAACGATATCGCGAAAGGCATCATGAATGCGAATCTTGGATTAAACCCACAAAGCAACGGAGAACAATTATTAATTGCTGTGCCACCACTAACGGAAGAAAGAAGAAGAGATTTAGTGAAAAAGGCAAAAGCAGAAGGCGAATCTGCGAAAGTTGGTATTCGAAATAATCGTAAAGATGCCTTGGATTTTATTAAAACAATGAAAACCGATGGTTTATCGGAGGATATGACCAAAGATGCTGAAGCTGTTGTTCAAGACATTACCAATAAATTCATTAAGAAAATTGACGATTTACTAGAGCAGAAAGAAAAGGAAATTATGACCGTTTAAACGGATTAATTACCCTAGTCTATAATGTCCCTCTGTTTTCTTGTTCTCTTTCAATCGCTTCAAATAAGGCTTTGAAATTTCCTTTCCCGAATGATTGCGCACCTTTACGCTGAATGATTTCAAAAAACATCGTTGGGCGATCAACCACTGGCTTTGTGAATAATTGAAGCAAGTATCCCTCTTCATCGCGATCAATTAAAACACCATGTTGTTTTAATAATTCAACGTCTTCATCTATTTCTCCAACACGCTCTAATAAATCGACATAATAACTGTCAGGGACGTATAAAAATTCAACCCCACGATCGCGCATCGCAGAAACTGTTGTTATAATATCATCCGTTGCAAGCGCAATGTGCTGCACGCCTGGTCCATTATAAAAATCAATGTATTCCTCTATTTGAGACTTTTTCTTCCCTGCTGCGGGTTCATTTATTGGAAACTTAATACGACCATTCCCATTACTCATTACCTTACTCATCAATGCTGTATATTCAGTAGAAATGTCGTTATCATCAAAAGAAATGATCTGTGCAAAGCCCATAACCTGAGCATAGAACTGGCACCAAGTATTCATTTCATTCCAATCCACGTTTCCTACCATGTGATCAATGAATTTCAATCCAACTGGCGAAGGGTTATAATGTGACTTCCATGCTTTATACCCGGGAAGAAAAACGCCATTGTAATTTGCTCTTTCAACAAAAATATGAACGGTTTCCCCATAAGTGTAAATACCTGAACGAATTACATATCCGTGTTCATCTTCTTCACGAGTAGGTTCCATAAATGGCTTTGCTCCTCGTTTTGTTGTTTCGTTAAATGCCGAAGTAGCATCTTCCACCCAAAGCGCAACTATTTTCACCCCATCGCCATGCTTATTAATGTGTTCATTGATTACGCCATCCTTCGTTAAGGGAGTAGTTAGCACTAAACGGATTTTATCCTGCTTTAAAACATAGGAGACACGATCCTTGCATCCCGTTTCTAATCCAGCAAAAGCCTCCGATTGAAAACCAAATGCCGTCTTATAATAAAGAGCAGATTGCTTCGCATTTCCTACATATAATTCAACATAATCAGTTCCCAATAAGGGAAGAAAATCCTGTGCATCGTTGAATAATTTCTTCAGACTATATTCTGTATTTTGAAGGTCTTTTAAATTTTTAATTTCTGTTGACATATTACTATTTTTTAATGTGTTAACCACGATTTTGAATAATCATCATCTTCTATTCCCATTGCAAAGGTAGTAAGTTGTAATGGTTTAAATGTATCAACCATCACTGCTAATTCTTCGGTGGCTGTTTTTCCAATACTTCTTTCATATGCACCCGGGTGCGGTCCATGTGGAATACCTGATGGATGTAGCGTGATTTGACCTTTTTCAATATGGTTTCGGCTCATAAAATCCCCATCAACGTAATATAATACCTCATCGGAGTCAATGTTACTATGATTATAAGGCGCAGGAATTGATAAAGGATGATAGTCATAAAGTCGTGGAACGAAAGAACAGATCACAAACGCACTCGTTTCAAATGTTTGGTGAACGGGAGGTGGTTGATGAACACGTCCAGTAATGGGTTCAAAATCATGAATGCTGAATGCATAAGGAAAATTGTATCCATCCCATCCGACAACATCGAAAGGATGAGAGGCGTATACATAATCATATAAAACATCTTGCTTTTTTATTTTCACAAGAAATTCACCTTGCTCATCATGCACTTCTAATTCAGTGGGAGGACGCATGTCACGCTCGCAATATGGAGAATGCTCTAATAATTGCCCAAACCAATTCCGATAACGTTTTGGCGTATAAATAGGATGAAAAGATTGAATAATTAATAATTTGTTATCGGTGGAATTAAAATGAATTTGATAAATCATCCCCCGAGGAATAACAATATAATCGCCATATTTAAATGCGATGTTTCCCAATTGAGTTTTTACGGTGCCTTCCCCTCTATGAATAAAAATAACTTCATCCGCATCGGCATTTTTATAAAAATAATCAGTTAATGACGAAGTTGGTGCCGCCAATTCAAGGTACACATCGCTATTGACCAAAATAGGTTTACGACTTTCAAGAAAATCAGAAACAGGTTCTATTTTAAATCCCTGAAAACTGCGCATTTTCATGTTTTTACCAACAGCTATTTTTGGTGCGCAATCTTTTTCACCCAAAATCTCCTTTACGATTGTAGGAGGATGTAAATGATAAAGTAAGGAAGACATCCCTTCAAATCCTGCTGTTCCAAACAACTGTTCATGATGTAATTCTCCGTTCTCCTTCCTAAAAACAGTATGACGTTTGTGTGGTATTTTTCCTAATTTATGATAAAATGGCATAAGGACTTATTTTCGTTTAAAACAAATGTAAGATATAATCACACTTAAATTATATGACTATTATCAGTTTTATTACCAAAAGAGTTCTTTTTTTGTTAATGCGGGGCAAAAATCAAAAAGCAAAAGTTAAATTTGCTTAAATTAAATAGATGAAAAAAATACTTGTATTGGGTGCCTGTGGGCAAATCGGAACAGAATTGGTTCTTGCATTACGGCAAAAAAATGGCGAGGAATCAGTAATTGCTGCAGACCTAAAAAATGATTGTCCACCAATCATAAATAATGGTCCCTACATTCAATTAGATGCTCTTGACAAACAACAAGTCAGGTCATATATCATTGAAAATAATGTAAAGGAGGTTTATTTACTTGCAGCACTGCTTTCTGCAACAGCAGAAAAAAATCCAGATTTTGCATGGAAACTTAACATGGAAGGCCTGTTTACAATATTAGATTTAGCAAAAGAAAAACATATTGACAAAATCTTTTGGCCAAGCTCGATTGCCGTTTTTGGACCAACAACCCCTGCCGACAAAACCCCACAGTATACCATTATGGAACCCAGCACCGTCTACGGCATTTCTAAATTAGCAGGAGAACGCTGGTGCGAATACTATCACAATAAACATCAAGTGGATGTCAGAAGCCTTCGCTACCCTGGTTTAATTTCCTATAAAAGTCCCCCAGGAGGCGGAACAACGGATTATGCAATAGATATCTTCCATAAAGCAACTTCCGGAATTGATTATGACTGCTTTCTCAATGAAACAAGTGCCTTACCTATGCTTTTTATGGATGATGCTATCCGAGCTACCATTGAACTAATGGAAGCGCCAAGCGAACAACTAAAAATTAGATCCTCCTATAATTTAGCAGGAGTAAGTTTTACCCCCAAAGAATTAAGCGAAGCGATTAAAAAACAGCTGCCTAATTTTAATATCACGTATAATCCAGATTTTCGACAAGCCATTGCAGACAGCTGGCCAAACTCGATCGATGATGCTATTGCTGAGCAGCATTGGGGTTGGAAGGCACGATTTGACCTCCCGAAAATCGTTAATGAGATGATTAAAAACATCAAAAAATAATTTTTTTTTAATTTGTTTAATCTTTTTTGATTTTTGTTAAACAATTTTGTTTAAGTTTGTATCGTAAACATTAAACAAAATTGTATGTCAACATTAGAATTTAACCAAGCCCTCGTAGATTTAGAGTTTAATCTACGTTCATTTGCGATGAGTTTTACTAGAAATAAGGCTGATGCGCAAGATTTAACGCAGGAAACGATGCTAAAAGCAATCACCTATAAAAACTATTACACTCCTCAAACAAATTTTAAAGCTTGGGTTTTTACTATAATGCGTAATATTTTTATTAATCAATACAGAAGGAAAGTGAAATCAAGAAGTATTTTTGATAGTTCCAAGGAGTTGGAAACCATTTCGAATATGGTTGGTTCAAAATCTACCCCGCTAGAATATATTTCAACCAAAGACATACGGAACAAAATTTCAAAATTAGACTCGGAATTTAAGAAGCCTTTTGAAATGCATTTTGAGGGTTTTAAATACCAAGAAATCGCAAATGAGTTACAAATACCAATAGGAACAGTTAAAAGTCGTATCTTTATCGCTCGTAAAAAATTAATGGTAGCCCTTTCAGACTATTCCTATTCGTCAAATTAAATGAGTAAAAAAATTGTCATTCTAGGCGCTGGTATTGCCAGCCTTTCCGCTGCTTCTTTTTTAGCTAAAAAAGGTCATAAGGTGACAATTTTAGAAAAAAATTCAAGCATTGGAGGCAGAGCCAGACAATTCTCAGCCGAAGGATTCATATTCGATATGGGTCCAAGTTGGTATTGGATGCCTGATGTTTTTGAGAACTTCTATCAAAAATTCGGTTATACCACCTCTGATTTTTATGAACTCAAACGCCTAGATCCCTCCTACAGCGTTTACTGGCCAGATCATTCTAAATCAGAAATTCCGGCAGGAATGTCAGAAATTGAACATTGGTTTGAATCATTAGAGCCAGGAAGTGCCTTGAAGCTTCAAAAATTTTTAAAAGATGCCAAATACAAATATGATGTTGGCATGAATGATTTGGTATTTAAACCTAGTTTAGGTGCTTTGGAATTTGCCGACATGCGTATTCTTAAAGGCATATTTAATCTACATCTTACCCAATCATTTTCAAGTTATATCAGAAAATACTTTACGCATCCAAAAATAATTTCCTTGTTAGAATTTCCGGTTTTATTTCTTGGTGCTATGCCAAAAGATACGCCTGCACTCTACTCATTAATGAATTACGCTGATTTATCATTAGGTACATGGTATCCTATGGGCGGCATGTATAAATTCATAGAGGCTTTTGAAAAAATAGCTCTAGAACAAGGAGTAAGCATCAAAACAAACTCAGAAGTTCTATCATTCGAATACGCAGGAAATAAAGCAACAGCTGCGATAACAGCAACTGAGAAATATGAAGCCGATATTTTTATTTCGGGTGCAGACTATCACCATACTGAAGCTAGTTTACTGAAGGATAAAGCTAACTATGATGAAAACTATTGGAATTCGCGCACCATGGCTCCTTCCAGCTTAATTTTTTATGTTGGGATTAATAAACGAGTTGAAAAGTTGAACCATCATAACCTTTTCTTCGATGAATCGCTCGAAGCGCATGGAGAAGAAATTTACAAGAATCCAAGATGGCCAAAAGCGCCTTTATTCTACTTGTCTGTTCCCTCTTTAACCGATGCCAGCACAGCGCCTTCAGGACATGAAAATTTATTTTTCTTGGTGCCAATCGCACCAGATTTAGAAGATTCCGAAGAGATTCGGGAAGAATATTTTCAACGCCTACTTCTGAGGTTGAAAACGATAACCGGCAATGATATAGAAAATAATATCGTTTACAAAAGGAGTTTTTGTATTTCAGACTTTAAAAATGATTATCACGCCTTCAAGGGCAACGCTTATGGTTTGGCGAATACCCTAAAACAAACTGCTATTTTTAAGCCAAAGATTAAGAGTAAAAAACTAAGTAATTTTTATTACACAGGGCAGTTAACCGTTCCTGGACCAGGAGTTCCTCCCTCAATAATTTCAGGAGAAGTTGTGGCTAATTTAATTTTGAAAACCCATAAATAGGTCTATTGCCATGAAAGCACTTTTCGATAGCATAAGTCAGGAAATGAGTGAGTTGACTACCAAGCGGTACAGCACTTCCTTTTCTATGGGTATTAGCTTACTCCACAAAGACCTACACAAACCGATTTATTCTATTTATGGCTTTGTACGTTTCTCCGATGAAATTGTCGATTCATTTCATGATTTTGATAAAAAAGCACTTTTGGAAGACTTCAAAAACCAAACTCACCAAGCCATCCAATCCAAAATATCATTAAATCCAATCCTTAATAGTTTTCAATGGGTAGTTAACACCTACAACATACCGATGGATTTAATCGATACTTTTCTTCATTCGATGGAAATGGATTTAGAGAAGCAAGATTATGACAAAGAAACATACGACAAATACATTCTTGGATCAGCAGAAGTAGTTGGATTAATGTGTTTATGTGTTTTTGTTGAAGGCAATATCAAGGAATATGAGGCGCTGAAACCATCTGCAATGAAGTTAGGATCTGCCTTTCAAAAAATTAATTTTTTAAGGGACTTAAGCACCGATTTCCAAGAATTAGGGCGTACCTACTTCCCTGGTCTTAGTATGAATGAATTCAACGCCCAAATCAAAGCAACAATTGAAGACGATATTGAAATCGACTTTAAAGCGGGGTATGAAGGAATTAAAAAGCTACCGAAAAAAGCCCGACTAGGTGTTTATTTAGCCTACCGATACTATTTTAAGCTTTTCAAAAAAATTAAAAATACATCCATAGAAAAAATTCTAAAAGAAAGAATTAGAATTCCAAACAATAAGAAAATAGGCATTTTAATGATGTCCTACTTAAAAAACAGAATTAACCAAATATAATGAGTACAGACGTTATCTTAGTAGATGAAAATGACCAAGAAGTTGGTCTAATGGAAAAAAATTTAGCTCATGAATTAGGACTACTTCATCGTGCATTTTCTATTTTTATCTTCAACGACAAAAATGAACTATTACTTCAACAGCGGGCAGCAACTAAATATCACTCCCCAAGCCAATGGGCAAATACCTGCTGCAGCCATCCATATCCGAATGAAACGCTTGATGATGCAGCAAGTCGCCGATTAAATGAAGAGATGGGAATCTCTTGTGAGCTTCATAAACTATTTTCTTTTACCTACAAAGCCACCATGGATAACGGATTAATTGAACACGAGATAGACCATGTCTTTGTGGGCAATTATGAAGAAAATCCACAACCTAATCCGGAAGAAGTTGCTCAGTTTAAATGGATTTCAATCAACGATTTAAAGAAAGAAATGAAGGACTATCCTCAGCAGTATACTGAATGGATAAAAATAATTTTTGAGTATCATTCTGATCAATTTATACAAGTAACATCATGATTAAAGTTTGTAGAAGAAGTACATTTAATTCGGCACACCGATTATTCCGCCCTGATTGGTCTGATGAAAAAAATGAGGCTGTATTTGATAAATGCAATAACCCAAACTACCATGGGCATAACTACACCTTAGAAGTGTGGGTTTCGGGAGAAGTGGACACTGAGACCGGATACCTTATCGACCTAAAAATCTTGAAAACAATCATTCAAAAAGAAATCATTGATCGATTTGACCATCGAAACCTAAACCTAGATTGTCCAGAATTCGAACATTTAAATCCCACTGCCGAGAATATTGCTGCAGTAATTTACAGGCTGATGCGACAAGCCATGGATAAGAAATATGAGCTGAGTATTACTCTATGGGAAACCGAAAATAACATTGTTTATTTCGATGGAAAATAATATTGTTACATGAGCAATACCGTACTTTTTTGGCATAGAAGAGACCTTCGAATCAACGATAATTCAGGATTATTTAAGGCGCTTACATCAGGATTCAAGGTACAACCTGTGTTTATTTTTGATAAGCAAATCCTCTCTAATTTAGCGAAAGATGACCAACGAGTCGCTTTTATTTATCAAGAAATTCGTCGCTTAAAACAACAGTATCAATCACTCGGAACTGATTTACTTGTACTATACGGCGATCCCACGCATAGCATTCCTGACTTATGTTCAAAACTAGCGTGCAGCCATGTTTTTACAAACTCAGATTACGAACCTTATGCCTTCATTCGAGATAATGAAATCAAGATAAAACTTAGCAGTGTAAACTGTGCGTTTATTGAAGCCAAAGACCATGTTATTTTTGAAAAAAGTGAGGTTACAAAAGACGATGGGCTACCATATACGGTCTACACTCCTTATGCTAATAAATGGAGAAAACTATTAACTGAAGACCAACTAGCCCCCTTTGAAAGCAGCGAGCATACTCATCAACTTAGACAAGCGAATGAATTTACTTCACTTATCTCGATGGAAGAAATGGGATTTGAGGCCAAAATCAAGACCATTTTTCCAAGTAATCTTTTTCCTGAAACGATTATTTCAAACTACCACGAGACCAGAAACTTCCCAGCTTTATCAGGCACATCACGCTTAAGCATTCATTTACGGTTTGGCACCATTAGCATTCGTTCACTAGCGGCATATGCCCTAAAACACAACGCTACATATCTCAATGAATTAATCTGGAGAGATTTTTACCAAATGATTATCTTCCATTTTCCAAAAACAATCAATAATGCTTTTAAACCGCTTTACGATCAAATTAATTGGGAACGTAATGAAGCGCACTTTCAAGCATGGTGCGAAGGGAAAACAGGATATCCTTTAGTTGATGCCGGCATGCGTGAACTCAACGAAACAGGCTTCATGCATAACCGAGTAAGAATGGTGGTGGCTAGTTTTTTAACCAAACACTTACTTCTTGATTGGAGGCTAGGCGAAGCCTATTTTGCCGAAAAACTATTGGATTTTGAATTGGCAAGTAATGTGGGTGGGTGGCAATGGGCCTCAGGTTCAGGCTGCGATGCTGCACCCTATTTCCGAGTATTCAATCCAACAAGCCAACAAGAAAAATTTGATCCAACATTTTCATACATAAAAAAATGGGTGCCTGAATTTGGAACAAGTAGTTACCCAAAACCAATTATAGAACATACTTTTGCACGAGAACGAATTTTAGCACGATATAAACAAGCATTAACATCAAACGTATGATTAAAGTTGACGATTATTGCCCAGGATTTAAGTTGCTAAACCAGGACAACTTGAGTATTGACATGAGTGAAAAACTAGGAAATTCGATTATTATCTTATTTTTTTATCCAAAAGATGATACCCCTGGTTGTACAAAAGAAGCGTGTCGTTTTCGAGATACCCATCAAGATTTTCAAGACCTTGGTTGTACGGTTTTTGGAATTTCTTCCGACTCAACTAAAAGTCACAAAAAATTTGCTGCTAATTACCAATTACCGTTTGATTTATTAAGTGATGAAGGTGGTAAAATCCGAAAATTATTCGCCGTACCGACCAATCTATTTGGATTAATACCGGGTAGAGTTACCTATATTATCGGAAAGGATAAAAAAATTCATGGTATTTACAATTCTCAAACAGACCCAATTGGGCACGTTAGCAAAGCATTAGAATTTGTAAAGCAACTTGCTGTTTAATCAGATAAGAGACCCCGAGAAATAACAATTTTTTGAATTTCAGAAGTTCCCTCATAAATCTGAGTGATCTTTGCATCACGCATTAAGCGTTCAACATGGTATTCTTTCACAAAACCATATCCACCATGTATCTGAACGGCCTCAATCGTTTGTTCCATTGCTACCTTAGAAGCATAAAGCTTTGCCATTGCACTCGATTGATCATAGTTTCTTCCCGCATCTTTATCAAGTGCAGAACGATAAACCAACAAACGTGCTGCTTCTATCTCCGTGGCCATATCTGCTAACTTAAAAGCAATAGCCTGATGTTTATATATTTCTTTTCCAAATGTTTTTCGTTCTTGCGAATAAGCCAAGGCTAATTCAAATGCACCTGCAGCAATACCGAGCGCTTGAGCAGCAATTCCAATTCTGCCACCACTTAATACCTTCATTGCGAATTTAAATCCAAAACCATCTTCCCCAATCCTATTTTCTTTAGGAACCTTGACATCGTTAAATAGCAAAGTATGTGTATCACTTCCGCGAATACCCAATTTATCTTCTTTTGCACCGACAATAAAACCATCCATTCCTCGCTCCACAATTAATGCATTGATCCCTTTATGACCCAACTCTCTGCTCGTTTGCGCAATAACCAAGTAAACGGAAGCGGTTGATCCATTCGTAATCCAATTTTTTGTGCCATTTAAGAGATAATGATCCCCCATATCGATGGCGGAAGTCACCTGAGAAGTGGCATCTGATCCAGCTTCGGGCTCAGACAAACAGAAGGCACCAATTTTTTCACCATTTACTAAGGGAGGTAAATACTTTTGTTTTTGCTCTTCTGTTCCGAATTTTTCTATACCCCAACATACCAAAGAATTATTAACCGACATACAAACAGACGCAGAAGCATCTACCTTAGAAATTTCTTCCATCGCCAAAACATAGGATAAGGTGTCCATTCCACTGCCTCCGTATTTTGGATCAACCATCATCCCCATAAAGCCTAATTCGGCAAGTTGCTTTATTTCTTCTTTAGGAAACTTTTGAAGATTGTCTCTTTCAATTACGCCTGGCTTTAATACATTTTGAGCGAAATCTCTCGCTGCCTCCTTAACCGCTTTATGTTCCTCTGTTAAATCAAAATTCATAGTAAATAGTTATTGCATTATATTTACAAAAATAAGAGATTTTTGTTCTTTATTCCTTAAAAGTTATCACAAATGACTCAAATAATCGGTTTAATGTCTGGAACATCAAAAGATGGATTAGATATTGCGCATGTTTCTTTTAAACAGAGTGTTGAAGGATACTCATTCAAACTGCTCCACGGTCAAACAATCGCCTACCCCAAAGATATCCTTGATGCTTTAGAGAGCATTGATACACTTTCAGCGAGTAATTTATATCAACTAGATAAGCAAATAGGTCAATTTTATGGCGAATCTGTTAACTATTTTCTTCATCAACTTGGGATTAACCCAAGAGACATAGTTGCCATTGCATGCCATGGTCAAACTATTTTTCACCAACCGAGCAAAGGATTTTCAACCCAGATTGGCTGCGGAAGCACCCTAGCATTCCAAACAGGAATTAATGTCATCAATGATTTTAGAACCCGGGATATTTTAGCCGGTGGACAAGGAGCACCTTTGGTTCCATTAGGCGATGAATATTTGTTTTCAAATCTTGCAGCATCATTTTTAAATATTGGTGGCTTTACTAACATCAGCTTTAAGAAAGATGGTCAACTCAAGGCATTTGATATTTGCCCGGGAAATCTCCCAATTAATCGATTTGCTAATAAATACGGGAAGGATTTTGATTCCGGCGGGGAAATTTCAAGAAGCGGCGAATTAAATACCGAATTATTAGCGACCTTAAACCAGATTGAATATTATAATAATAGTGGTCCTAAATCTATTGGAACTGAATGGCTAAGTTCAGAATTTCTTTCATTAATAAATGATTTTTCAGTGCCCAGTTCCATTATGCGAACCATTGTTGAACACGAAGCTATCCAAATAGCAAAGGTTCTTATCAATGAGAAGTTAAGCTCCGTTTATATTACAGGCGGTGGCGCAAAGAACAATTTCTTAATTGAACGCATCGCAGCCCATTATACAGGTAAGATTATTATTCCTGAACTAGAACTTATTGATTTTAAGGAAGCAATTATCTTTGCGTTTCTTGGGTATCGATACTTGGAAAATAAAGTCACTAATGATCCTAGCGCTACCGGAGCAAATCGAGCCATAGTAAGCGGCGTGTTACATATACCCGGTTACTAATCCCACTATAATCAGCGTATATTTAACAACTAATATAAAAGTGTACCTTTGCCGGCGCTAATAAGTGAGCAATATGAAAGAATTACTAAAAAAATTTGAGGGTAAAAGACCTGAAATCGTTTTCGAATGGAAAGACAGTGAAACGGAAGCAGAAGGATGGATCGTTATCAATAGCCTACGCGGAGGCGCGGCTGGCGGCGGCACTAGAATGAGAAAAGGACTTGACAAAAGAGAAGTTGAATCGCTAGCGAAAACAATGGAAGTTAAATTTACCGTTGCAGGCCCGCCAATTGGTGGTGCAAAGTCAGGAATCAACTTCGACCCCACTGATCCTAGAAAAAAAGAAGTCTTAAAAAGATGGTTTGCTGCAGTATCTCCTTTGCTGAAAAACTACTACGGAACAGGAGGAGATTTAAATGTAGATGAAATTCATGAAGTCATTCCGATAACCGAAGATTGCGGCGTATGGCATCCACAAGAAGGTGTTTTTAACGGGCACTTTCAACCGAAAGAATCTCAAAAAATAAATAGAATTGGACAATTAAGACAGGGTGTTTCTAAAGTGGTTGAAGACGAGCGCTACTCTCCATCAGTTAGTCGAAAATACCTTGTTGCTGATTTGATTACAGGTTTTGGCGTAGCTGCCTCTATTAAACATTATTATTCCATTTGGGGAGGTGAATTAAAAGGTAAAAAAGTACTCGTGCAAGGATGGGGAAATGTTGGCTCCTCTGCAGCGTATTATTTAGCAAAAGAAGGTGCTTTAATAGTTGGAATTATTGATCGAGATGGCGGATTAATCAATGAAAATGGTTTTACATTTGAGGAAGTTCGTTCCTTGTACTTGACAAAAAAAGGAACTGCGCTTCACCACGAAAAACTATTAACGTTTGAAGAAATTAATGCACGTATTTGGGACCTAAAGGCAGCTATTTTTATTCCTTGTGCTGGAAGCAGAATGATAACCGAGGAACAATTAACTCGCATGCTTAATGCTGGGATTAGCGTGATATCCTCTGGAGCGAATGTCCCTTTTGCTGATCCGGAAATATTTTTTGGCGCAATCGCAGAAAAAGCAGATAACAACTTATCATTAATTCCTGATTTTATTGCTAATTGCGGCATGGCACGGGTATTTGCTTATCTTATGAGTAACGATTTAGATACGATTGAAGATCACGCAATTTTTGAGGATACCAGTGACATTATTAAAAAAGCGCTACTAGCTGCTTATGCCAAGCATGATGCAAAAACTGGAATTGCTAAAGCAGCACTCGAAATTGCCCTACAGCAACTCGTTTAATTTTTGTTTTTTTTATTGAAACAAGTGTAACGATTTTTTATCATTTCATTTTTTTATTAAAAGGTAACAATTCAATGTGGATATCTAATTCTCATTTTAAAAAATAGCGTATGCCTTATTTTTAATTTTGAGTAACAATTTTTATCATAAAATATGAAAAAACAAACCAAAGTATTCATTAGCTTATCGTTTATTCTTATCAGCGCTTTTGCAATAGCACAACCAGCTGTAACAGCCGCAAAGAAAACATCGTCTGATATCACAGCGTTTGAATTTTTAATGAAAGGTGGGATATTTTTAATTCCAATTGGAATTCTCTTATTTTATTCCTTAATAGTTATCGTTGAAAAGTACCGTTATATTCGAAAAATGACACGTTATAATTCAAGTCTATTAGCCGAGATTAAATCGGACCTTAGTTCAAATAATTTTGATCAGGCACTCAATATATTAGGGAAAGACAAAACCGCTTTTGGGAGTGTTGTTAGTGAAGGGGTTTTATCAATGGATAGACCTTATTTGGAACGTCAATCAAACATGGAGAAGGTCGCAAATATTGAAGTTGGTAAAATGGAAAAGAATTTAGGGCACCTAGGTTTGATTGCAGGAATTGCCCCAACATTAGGATTCATAGGTACTATATCCGGTGTAATTAAAATCTTCTACTCCATTTCAATTACAGAAAATGTTTCTATTAGCAATATTTCTGGCGGACTATATGAAAAAATGATTAGCTCCGGTTCTGGATTAGTAGTCGGTATTATTGCATTCGCAGGATATCATTTACTAAACGGTATGATTGATAATTATGCTTTGAACATACAAAAAGTAAGTTTAGATTTCGCAAACCTTCTTAGACAAAAAAATGGCAATAAAGCGCAATAAACGCTTCCATGTAGAAGTAGCTACTTCGGCATTAAGCGACATCATGTTTTTCTTGCTTTTGTTTTTCTTAATCATTTCCACCTTAGCTAACCCTAATGTGATAAAGGTTCCGTTACCGAAATCAGATGCGAATGAAAAAACGAATAAGCAACATGTAACCCTCACCGTAACGATGGATAAAAAATATTACATCTACAAAGAGGAAGTTGCAAGAGATCAAATTGAAGCAAGGCTTGTATCAGAAACAGCGAAGATAAAAGATGAAACCGTTGTTTTAAGAATACCTAAAGAATCGCAAGTACAAGAATTAGTTGATTTACTTGGTATTGGAATGAAAAACAACCTCAAAATTATCATTGCTACAACGGAAGAGCAGTAACTAAAAGATTTATTTTAAGTAACCTTTTAGTTGATATAGCGTTCTTTATCGAACTGAAAATATATTAAAAAGCATGGAAATTTACACATTAAGGTATCAAAATGAAGACGAAAACAAAGAGCGTAAAATAGCTATTATTTCATCCTCTATGTTTATTTCATTCACATTGATTGCAGCATGCTTTATTCACCTTTTTGTTCAATCACCGCTACCAAAGGACCTCCCCCCTCTTCGATCTGATGAAGTGATTGAAGAATTCGTCATTGATAATGTAGAAATAGCAGAAACAGGAGGTAGCTCTGGCGGTGGTACAGAAAATAATGCTCCTGTAAATCCAGTAAAACAAGATAATCCTAATACAGTTAAGGGCAATGACTTTACTGGTCCAGTAAATAACGGAAATAATAGTTCCCAAAATCCTTTTGGTACAGGTGGTACAGGCGGTGGAACTGGAACAGGAAACGGTGCCCTTGGCGGACCAGGTTCTGGGGAAGGTGAAGGAGGTAATGGAACTGGCACCGGAACTGGAGACGGAAAAAATAGAGTGCGCTTAAACGATGCTGTAATCCCATTATATAAAACCGATGTAGACATTTATGTACATTTGAAACTAATCATTAATGAGGACGGAAAAGTAGTCAGTGCAAACAACCTTACTTCAAAAACAACCACCACAGATCAACGAATTATTAACGGCGTCATTAGTGAAGTAATTAAACAAGTGAAGTATAAAAAAGAAAAAGGTGTTGGCTTACAATTTACCTTTGTTACGTGTAAAATTCGTGCGCAATAAATATAATCAAACCATTGATTGGCTTTTTCAACAATTTCCATCGTATCAAGAAATTGGAGCCGAGGCATATAAGCCAGGTTTAGAGCGGGTTGAAAAGCTATTAAGTACATTTAGCAATCCACACCATAAAACAAAAACAATTCATGTTGCCGGAACAAATGGAAAAGGTTCTACTTGTTCATTTTTAGCGTCCATTCTTACCGAAAAAGGCGAAAAAGTGGGACTTTTTACCTCCCCTCATATTTTTGATTTCAAGGAGCGAATACGGATAAATGGAACAGTTATTTCTGAGGAGGATGTTGTTTCATTTTGCACGAAACTAAGAGAAATCGAATTGCCTTTTCAACCCTCCTTTTTTGAAATTACGTTCGTAATGGCAATGCATCATTTCGCCACTAACAATTGCACATACGCGATAATAGAGACAGGCTTAGGTGGACGTTTAGATGCTACGAATGTGGTGCTTCCTTTGCTCAGTATCATTACAAATATAGGACTTGACCATCAACAATTTCTTGGGCATAGCATAGCAGAAATTGCGAGAGAAAAAGCAGGAATTATCAAGAAAAATATCCCCGTATTTATCGCAGAAGAAACAGCAGGAACAAAAAATATTTTCTTAAGCCACGCCCAAGAAAAGCAAACGAGTATTAATTTTTTAAATCCTACCCATACTAAAGTAGACGGCATTGCAAATTACCAACAAACAAATCTGCAAACAGCAATACAAGGATTGTCGATCATTGACATTGATGTGTCTGATTCCGAAGTAAGTTTGGCCCTTAAAAATCTATTTAAGAATACTGGTCTTTTCGGACGCTTTCAAGAAATCAATAATTCCCCAAGAATCATTATAGATGCTGCGCACAACGAAGCGGGAATAAAAATCCTATTAAAAGAATTACAGGATACGCCGAATGAAAAATTAAAATTTATCGTTGGAAGCAGTGGAGATAAAGACCTAAAAAAACTGATCTCCAATTTTCCTACTGCAAGCGAATTAAATTTATGTGTTTTCAAAAATGAGCGAAGTACAACTTATGATGTTCTATCAGAATTGGCTGCAGAAAATAGCGCCATAAAAAAAGTATATAAAGAAATAAATCAAGCCTTAAACGAAATAGTTAGCTACACCCTGCCTAACGAAACAATTGTCATCTGCGGAAGCTTTTTTCTTATTAGCGATATTAATCTATCGCTTTTCAAACAATGAATCTTTATCTTATTTTTGATTATTGGAAGTATTGAACTATTTTTATTAGAAATATAGTGCCTGAAAAACAAACTAATTCATTCAAGTGTTATTGATATAAGTAAGAAGTAATGATTGATAAGCGAACCATACGTATTGAAATTGAGGTAAAAAGTAGTTTTCTGGAACAAGAATCAAGTATCCCAAATGGTCCTTTTCGTTACAGGTACGACGTTAAAATCACCAATCACTTGCCCAATACCGTTCAATTATTAAGGCGATATTGGAAAATTGAGCACGTATTATTAGGAAATGCTGAAGTAGAAGGAGATGGTGTAATAGGCTTTACTCCCCAAATTAATCCTGAAGAAAGTTTTGAATATTCAAGTTTTACAGAATTATTTATGCCCTACGGAAAAATGTCTGGGCATTACACCTTTAAAGATTTAGTATTGGGTGATGTTTTTAAGGCAGAAATACCAGCCTTTGTCTTAACTTATCCGATACTTCTCAATTAAGTTCTACATGCACCACTTTTTTTGTTTCAAAAAAAGGTTCTTCAAAATAATCGCTTAATGAATAAATTCTATGCTTTTGTTTAACAGTAGACAGCTCTTCTTTCAAGTCTCCGCCTTTCAGGTAAAGAATACCATTTTTTAGATCATTCGCTGATTTCTTTTCTATTTTTGAGGATACCCAGCCTATAAATTCAGGCATTTGTGTCACTGCGCGACTTACAATGAAATGATATTTCCCCTGTACATCTTCTGCACGCAGATGGTGCGCACTTATATTTTGCAAGCCTAATTCGTTTGAAATTTCTTTCACCACTTTAATTTTCTTTCCAATCGAATCTACCAATGTAAAATGAACCTCCGGAAATAGAATCGCTAATGGAATTCCTGGAAAACCGCCACCTGTTCCAACATCCAATACGTGTGTGTCCTTTTTAAACGAAATAACTTTAGCAATTCCTAAAGAGTGAAGTACATGGCGCTCATTAAAATTCTCCATGTCTTTCCGTGAAATGACATTTATTTGCTCATTCCAGAAACGATATAAACTCGGTAATTTTTCGAATTGCCGTGCTTGATTTTTTGAAAGCTCACTAAAATAAGATCTAATACTTATCACTTAAATCGTATCCTTTGTTTTTTCAATCATATTCGCTAGAAAGTCCCTGGCTCGAAATAGCTGCGCTTTCACAGTGCCCAATGGCAAGTTTAATTGCTGTGCGATTTCTTCATAACTAAGCTCTTCAAAGTAACGTTTTTCAACAAGTTCTTTATAACGAGGTTTTAGTTTACTAACCAATAACCGCATGTGAACTATACGCTGACCGTATATCAATGATTCCTCTGGATTATGCGTCATTGATTTAGCATCAATGCGACGAGTCTCACCATCTGACGTAGAGATTCCAGTATCCATACTCAACACTTGAATGCGTTTTTTTCGGATAAAATCGATACAATTATTTGAAGCAATTTTAAATAACCACGTACTAAAAGCAAAACTTGGTGAATACTGTTCCAATCGATTAAATGCTTTACCGAAGGCCTCAATGGTTAAATCGTCGGCATCATCTTGGTTCTTAACCATTTTTAACATCATAAAATAAATGGATTCACGATAGCGATCCATTAATTCTGCATAAGCGGCTTGCTTGCCCGATTTTGCAGCCTCAACCAATACAAAATCATGCTTCGCTTTGTCTGATAAATGCTCGTTTTCTACCATTTTTTATACCTTTTATGATCGGAAAAATTATATAACATCGGCATTAATAATGCATGGCCTAAATCCCACAGCGGAAAAGCCAACGCAAAACCTTTTTCATTTAATATTCGAAGGCATTTTCCTTGAATTAACCATTTTACTATGAGCATAGATCCAAATAGAATTAAGCTAATTGCAAACCATTTCGCATTAAACAACAAAATAACAAAGGTTAGCCACGCCAACAACAAGGATATGGGGTATATTCCTAACAATGCTTTCTTAATAACCTTATATCGACTTGAGGTAGAGTAATGCCTGGTTTTTTGTCTTACCCAACCTTTCCAAGTTTCTGATGCTTTTGAATAACAAAATGTTTCCGGCGAAATCTGTATGGTATAGTTTTGATTTACTGCCGCTTCTTGAATAAATAAATCGTCATCCCCAGAGGGTAATGAATAATGAGATTTAAATCCTCGTACGGATTCAAATACTTTTTTAGTATAGGCTAAATTTCGACCAACTCCCATGTATGGAATTTTTGCTAAGGCAAATGATAAATAACTTACGCCAATAAAAGCGGTATCATAACGAATAATTCTATTTATTATTCCTTTCGTTCTAAAATAAGGCGCATAACCTAATATAATCTGTTTATTTTCTGTGAACGTTTCGCTCATAATTCGTAACCATTGATTTGAAGCAGGTTTACAATCAGCGTCGGTAAAAACCATCTTCTCGTATTTTGCCGCTTTTACACCCAAGGTAATCGGAAGTTTTTTTCCAGGTAATAAATGTTTGTTTTTACCAATCTCTACAACCTTTAGGTTTTTATGTTGAAGACACAAGGCTTTTAATAACCATGAGCTATCGTCAACCGATTGATTATTGACAATAATCACCTCAAATTCTGGGTAATCTTGCGTAAGGATGAAGGGTAAATTATCATATAAATTATCCGATTCATTTCGAGCTGCAATAATGATGCTGATCGGCATTAGCGTTGATGCGACGGCTTTTTTTTCCTTAAAAAATGCTAAGCGAAGGAATATGAAAACAACATAACTCAGTTGTATCGCAACAAAAAAGAGGAAAATTAAAAAAATAACTGAAAAAAAATCCCATGACCAATGGGTAGGAAAAAACATAATACTTGAATTTTTACAAAGATGAGGTAGCAAATTAAATACACGTATCTTTGCTTTACTTTTTTTTCAACATTCTTATGCACTTTGAGCTACTCCAGGAAGATAAAGATACCTCAGCGCGTCTTGGATTAATCCATACCGATCATGGTAGCATCACCACGCCGATTTTCATGCCCGTTGGCACTGTTGGAAGCGTTAAAGGTGTCCATCAACAAGAACTTAGAGATGATATTGGTGCGCAAATAATTCTTGGAAATACCTATCATTTATTTTTACGTCCCGGTGTTGAGATCATTGAAAAAGCAGGAGGCTTGCATCAATTCATTGGCTGGGAACGCCCAATGCTTACCGATAGTGGTGGATACCAAGTATATTCCCTATCAGGATCAAGGAAAATAAAAGAGGAAGGCGTTACGTTTCAATCGCACCTTAATGGGAGCTACTTGTTTTTTTCGCCAGAAACAGCCATTGATATGCAGCGAAGTATTGGGGCAGATATCATCATGGCTTTTGACGAATGCACCCCATATCCGTGTGATTATAGTTATGCTAAAAATTCGATGGAACTTACTCACCGTTGGTTAAAACGATGTGATGACCATATGAATAATACGCGACCACTTTATGATTACGAACAGACCTTATTCCCTATTGTACAAGGGAGCACATATAAAGATTTAAGAACGATTTCAGCAGAAACCATCGCTCAATACGGTAAGATCGGCAATGCAATTGGAGGTTTATCGGTTGGGGAACCTGAGGATGAATTATACGCAATGACGGAACATGTTTGTCAAATTTTACCAAAAGATAAAGCGCGCTACTTAATGGGCGTGGGAACACCCTGGAATATCCTAGAGTGCATAGCCTTAGGAATCGACATGTTTGATTGTGTAATGCCAAGTCGTAATGCGCGGCATGGAATGCTTTTCACCTGGGAAGGAACCTTAAATATTAAAAATAAAAAGTGGGCAGATGATTTTAGTCCCATTGATTCAACTTCAAAAGTTTGGGTAGACCAAGTATATACAAAGGCGTATTTAAGGCATTTAATAAGTTCCAAAGAATACCTCGGAATTCAAATTGCTACCATTCACAATTTAGCCTTTTACCTTGAATTAGTTGATCTAGCAAGGCAGCATATTAAAGCCGGCGACTTTTTACCATGGAAAAATACGATGGTAAAACAACTTTCTCAAAAAAGATAAGGCATGCTGAAAATCCTCGATAAATACATTATTCGAAAGTTTTTAAGCACTTTCTTTTTTATGCTGGGGATCATTATGCTATTCGCTGTTGTTTTTGATGTATCAGAAAAGCTAAGCGAATTTATCTCACATCGCGCGCCGTTTTCCGCCATTATTTTTGAATATTATTTGGGCTTCATCATTTTTCATGGCAACATGTTCTCCTCGATGATTATTTTTATTTCAGTGATTTGGTTTACTGCTAAAATGGCTCAGGACACAGAAATAATTCCAATGTGGTTCAGTGGTAGGCCAATTAATCGATTCTTAAGGCCCTATATTATTGCATCAACGATCCTTATGATTTTATCTTTGGTATTAAACCATTTTATTGTGCCACGTACAAATAAGATACGATTAGAATTTGAAGAAAAATATTACCGCGATGTAATGACGGTAGAAAATTATCATGCCGAATTTCCGGGCAATCAAATTGTTTATTTTTCTAATTACTCCAACCAAGAAGACGAAGTAAAAGATTTAGTCGTTCAACAATGGAACGATAGTATGCAACCCTGCTTTTTCTTAAAAGCGCGCAAAGCAAAAAATATTCGAGGTACCAAAAAGTGGATTCTAACGGATGTTTATGAAAAACAGTTAGGTTTTCCAAAAGGCACCTTAATCCATGCTGCAAAAAAAGATACTCTTTTTAATTTTCAAATCGATGAAATGTCACAGCGTGAAAATATCGCTGAAACAATGACCTATAGTGAATTAACCAAAATGATTCAACGCGAAAAGTTTAAAGGCTCTGCCTTTGTGCCTTATTATGAAATAGAATTATACCAACGTACCTCTTATCCATTTGCTACTTATATTCTTACAATCATTGGCGTTGCTGTTTCGTCTAGAAAAAAACGTGGAGGTGTTGGTATAAATATCGCCATTGGATTAGGTTTTGTTTTCGTTTATATATTCTCCATGAAGGTAATGGCAGTTGCGGCCATAAAAATTGGCTTCCCAGCCTACATATCGGTGTGGATACCAAACATCTTATTTGCCATTGTAGCTCTCTTTCTATTTAGGTCTGCTCAAAAATAATGGCATAACTACGTATAATTACTTAGACATTTATTAAAACTACGTATGCCTTACTTAGTAAGTAAGTGTATTTTGCCTCATCGCCTTTCAAATAGCTTCTTTTGACTTGTTTAAATCAGCTTGATTTGTATCATAAACAACAAACAAAAAACTAGCACCATGAAAAAATCGAACTCTCTTAAAAATTTCTTAGCGATTGTTATTGGAATCTTATCTTTTTCGTATCATGCTCAAAACAACTCAAAAATTTGGGCAACACTTCCCAATGAGTCAGTAGTTCCGAGTTTAAATTCAGACGGTCAGCTTTATTCAAGTAATGCTGAATTTAATGCACTAATTTCATCCTTATCAATTACGAATGTAATTAAAGCACTCCCAGCTTCGAAACAAGATAAATTACAAAAAGTATATGAAATTAGCTGCAACTGTAGCGAACAGGAATTAGTTAATGCCTTTACAAAAGCTTCAAGCATTTCTCATGGAATCGTAGTTGCCCCTAAATATGAAGCACTTTATACCACCAACGATTATAACGTTGAATTTGCAACTGATTATGCCTTAGATCTTATCAATGCAAGCGGTGCTTGGGATATCACGCATGGAAATAGCAATATCGTTATTGGGATTTCTGACCAAAATTTTAATATTAACCATGAAGAATTAATTGGTAAAGCAGTTTATTACGATGCTAGCAATGTGTCAACACCAACACACGGAACCTCAGTAGCCATTGTTGCCGCAGGTAATACCGATAACAATATTGGCAAAAGCTCCATCGGTTTTAATAGCTCCTTAGCGCTTTATCAAATGTCGTATAATGAAATTCTAGCGGCAAGCTATGCTGGCATAGACATTATTAATTTAAGTTGGACATCGGGTTGTTTTTATAACCAATACGCTCAAGATGTAGTTGATGAAGCCTATAACAACGGTAGTTTTATACTTGCTGCTGCGGGAAATGGAACAACATGTGGATCAGCTGATCAATTGGTTTATCCATCTGCTCACAATAATGTTTTCTCCGTCACAAGCATTGGATACAATGATAGTCACGAACAAATTGCAGGAGATCCTTTGAGTACTCACCAACACAATGTAACGGTAGACATTAGCGCTCCTGGTTACAATGTTGCTATTTCTCCAGCTCCAGGATGGTATTTAACCAGTTCAGGAACTTCTTTTGCTACACCACTTGTAAGCGGAATAGTTGCTTTAATGCTTGATGTTAACCCTTGCCTAAATAATCTAGATATAGAATATATTTTAAAAAATAGCGCAACTAATATTGATAATTTAAATCCAAATTATGCAGGAAAAATTGGATCAGGAAGAGTGGATGCTGCTGCTGCTGTTTTAATGGCAAGTACTTTTATATCAAGCCCTATTCAAACGAATGCAGAAGTTACAGGAAGTTGTGTTGCAAACTCATCAAGCATATTAATTAACCCAACTGGTGGACAAGCGCCCTACACCGTTCAGTGGTCAAACAACGCCACAGGAATGTTTCAAGATAGCTTGCCAGCTGGCACTTACAATCTTCAAATAATAGATGCACATGGATGCGTATTAGATACAGCGATTGATGTTACAACAAGCCCTGCAGCCCTATTTACTGCAAATCAAGTGAATATATCTTGTTTTGGTTCAAACAATGGATCCATAGATGTTACGGTGTTGCTAGGCACACCAAATTTTTCTTATGCTTGGGATAATGGCGCTACTACGGAAGACCTTAGTAACCTATCTCCTGGAACCTATCGCTTCGTCTTAACGGATGGTAATGGATGTAAAACATCGTCAAGCTATACTATCACAGCACCAAGCCAACTGAATGCAGCAGTAATAACTAGCACAGCAAATAGTAGTAATAATGGTGCGATTGACCTAAGCGTTAGCGGGGGAACACCAGCATATACGTACCTATGGAACACCAACGAAACAACCGAAGATTTGTCAAACCTTGCGGCTGGGAACTATTCAGTAACAGTTACCGATGCGAATGGCTGTCAAACTATAGTGAACGCTGAAGTGATGGCTGAAAGCACGAATGCATTAATTGATCAAGAAAACAACGATTGGATGATCTACCCTAACCCAACAAATAATGATGCAACCATTGAATGGAGTAACAATGATGTTGATGAATTAATTATCACGGATTCAAATGGAAAAATAATGAGTAGAAATTCAGTTGTCACTCAAAACAACTATAAAGTTGAAAATTTATCGTCGGGAATTTATTTTGTTACCCTTTACCAATTAAACGCGAAAATCGGTTCAAGGAAACTGATCGTTTTGTAATAAATTCCAACCTGTATTTAAAAAAGAAGGCTAGTTTTCACTAGCCTTCTTTTTTTCCATTAAATAATGTTGGATTTCACCAAACAATAAGTGCGATTTCTCTACTATCCGAAATCCTAAACGTTCATAAAAAGGCACTGCTCTTTCTCTAGCATGTAAAATGATGGTATGAAGATGCTCCTGCTCACAACGAGCCATAATAAATTCCATTAACCCTTTTCCAATATTCTTTCCTTGAAATGTTTCCTCTACAGCCATATACCTTACTTTGCCGACGGATTCATTAAGAACATCCAATCTGCCAACAGCGATAATTACGAGATCTTGAAAAACAGCAAAATGCGCTGCCTCATCCTCGTACTCATCACGTTCACTCCCTTTTAATTGATTCCAAGGTTGGCGTAAAACCCGATACCGTAAATCATAATACAACTCCCATTCTAAGGGGGTTTTCGGAGATCTTATTTCCATTTGAAAGCAATTTGAGACATGCGTTTGGTCGATTTAGTATTAATGATTTCTGTCTTTATCATTTTTTTAGAAGCGGCACTAGATAGTACCTCATCGATATTTTTAATAATACCATAAGGCACTTTTTCTGCTCTCAGAGCAGTACTAATTTGCTCACTCGTTCGCTGAGAGACTTTTTCATCGAGTAATTTCTCAAGTTCACTGCGATGAATCACCCGCTGTTGATTATCTATAAACCGAATATCATTTAACAAAAGATCCAACTCAAGAAAACGACATAATTTCGAAAAATGAAGGTTGCTTCCAATTGCAAAAGTAATGAGTTGACCATCTTTAGTTTCAAATAACTCGCCGTATGGGGCAATGTTGGGATGCAAACTCCCCATTCTTTCTGGAATTTTACCAGACATTAAATAATTTGATGCTTGATTCATTAAACTACAAACTGCCGCATCATATAGCGAAACCTCTACCGTTTTTGCAGTACCATTTTTAGTTCGATCCATTAGCGCCAGCAATAATCCTTCTTTTAGATGATGTGCAGCCAAGACATCAATTAGCGCAACCGGCATTTTCATAGGCCCGCTTTTCTGTGTGCCATTTATTGACATAAACCCTGTTTCTGCTTGTAGAATCAAATCATAGGCAACTCGATCGCTTTCATCGCTAAAACCTTGTATTTTTCCAATAATTAAGCTTGGATTAATTACTCGAAGAACCTGATCGCTCACGTTTAATTTTTCTTCATCTCCCTGTTTAAAATTACTGATAAGAATATCCGTGTTGGATATTTCCTCTAGGAAAGATTTATAATCAATTGGGTTTAATAGATCGAGGGACCGATATTCTTTTTTATAATTTATACTCGAAAAATAAGCCGAAACATCTTGTTTTTCTTCCCCTTGAAAAAACCATGACCGCGTGACGTCGGGATTGTTCTTATTTTCGATTTTAATAACGTGACTTCCTAACTCAGCAAAAAAAGTAGCCACTGATGGCCCTGCCAATACTGTTGAAAGATCTATTATTTTAAGTTTTTCTAACACCTTAAACAAAGGTAATCGTTGAATGGTAATAATACTAATTTAAGTAAGCTCTTCTATTAATTAGAAACCTAGTTCAGTAGAAATTTTCAAAAAAATATCGGTGTAAGCAAGGTCCTCAACAAACAAAAATTCTTACTTTTACTGAAATAATTAAGTTAAATAATATGGTTTTTGATATTGAAATGATAAAAAGGATTTATTCCTTATATCCCGAGCGAATAGAAGCTGCACGAAAATTAGTTGGACGCCCTTTAACATTGACTGAAAAAATTCTTTATACGCATCTTTGGGAAGGTAATGCAAGCCAAGTATATTCTCGAGGAGAATCATACGTGGATTTTGCCCCGGATCGTGTTGCTATGCAAGATGCAACTGCTCAAATGGCCTTACTGCAATTTATGCAAGCAGGAAAAAAGAAAGTAGCTGTTCCTTCTACCGTTCATGCAGATCACCTCATTCAAGCCAAAGTTGGCGCAAGCAAAGACTTACAAGAATCATTCAACCAAAACAACGAAGTTTTTAATTTTTTATCTTCTATTTCCAATAAATATGGCATTGGTTTCTGGAAGCCAGGAGCAGGAATTATTCATCAAGTAGTGTTGGAAAATTATGCATTTCCCGGTGGAATGATGATCGGAACAGATTCTCATACAGTAAACGCCGGAGGATTAGGCATGATTGCTATTGGCGTTGGTGGAGCCGATGCAGTAGACGTAATGGCCGCCATGGCATGGGAATTAAAATTCCCTAAATTAATTGGTGTTAAATTAACAGGAAAACTCAATGGTTGGACCTCTGCAAAAGATGTCATTCTAAAGGTAGCGGATATTTTAACCGTGAAAGGAGGAACTGGAGCAGTAGTAGAATATTTTGGAGAAGGAGCACTTGCTTTATCTTGTACCGGAAAAGGTACTATTTGTAACATGGGCGCAGAGATCGGCGCAACCACGTCGACCTTTGGGTATGATGAATCAATGCGACGGTATTTGAA
>JBIIOQ010000025.1:0-41505 GCA_044336865.1 Crocinitomicaceae bacterium
ATCATTGTTTATCCTGGACAAGTAAAGGATAAGTTATTCTCCAATTACGACGATGTTTCCGGAGATGCTATCGGCATAGGCGTAGAAACTATTCAGAAAATTGGAAAAGAGGTTGGAAGTATCTTTAAAAAGAGTAAAGACCTTGGCGAATAAGCATGAAAAAAGGGACTAATTTATTTTTTATATTACTCAGTAGCTATGTTATCCTTCAGTTTTTATGGTGGGGCTATCACTTAATTGATTTAAGCCAACAAGTTGACCCCGTTAAATCAACTGCTAATCGGCGCGTTTTAATGATAATTGGTGAGGGATCAGTCTTCTTCCTATTGCTCCTCTTTGGTATCTGGAGAATTAGAAAATCAATTCAAAACGATCTTCAATTATCGTTTAGACAAACTAATTTTATTTTATCTGTTACTCATGAATTGAAAACGCCCTTAGCAACAAAAAAAATTCTACTGCAAACACTTCTCAAACATCCACTCGATGAAACTAAAAGAATTGAATTACTAAAAAAAACGCTTAATGAAAATCAGCGCTTAGAATTAATGATTGAAAATATACTGCATGCAGCTCGTCTAGAAAATAAGGCTATTAAACCGGAAAAATCAACCCTTGGTTTTTTAGCTTTTTGTATGCCTATTATTGATCGTTATCATAAAATTACTGGTGCAAATTTTATTGAATTGCAATACACTACTGATGTAGAAATAAATGCAGATCCATTTATGCTAGAGGCTATTCTAATTAATTTATTGGAAAATTCCATCAAGTATGCCGGCGTTCAGTCGTCAATTGTTGTTTATTTTTTTCAAGAAAACAACTCTTTTGTGTTTGGCGTTAAGGACCTAGGACCTGGGATTCCAAAAGACCAAAGGGAGCAAATTTTCGAAAAGTTCTATCGAATTGGGAATGAAGAAACAAGAACTCAAAAAGGGAGTGGCTTAGGCTTATATTTAGTAAAACAATTTGTGGGGTTACACCAAGGTAAAGTTCTTTGCCTCGAGAATGAACCAAAAGGAACTGATTTTCGGATTACCTTAAAAACATGAAGAAAATAGGATTGATTATTTTAGACGGCTGGGGCATTGGCGATGGTTCAAAAGCGGATGCTGTAGCACAAGCAAATACACCATTTATGGATCACTTGGTGGCAACTTACCCCAACGCCTTATTAAGTGCCTGCGGAGAAGATGTCGGATTACCAGAAGGACAAATGGGAAACTCAGAAGTTGGCCATCTAAATCTTGGAGCAGGTAGGATTGTATACCAAGAACTAACCCGAATTAATAAGTCCATTAAAGAAGGTGAGTTCTTTACGAACAAGGTTCTCATTGACGCCTTCGAAACGGTAAAAAAAAGAAACTGCAAGTTGCATTTCATCGGCTTATTGTCGAATGGAGGAGTCCATAGCTCGGATAAACATCTTCATGCGCTTTGTGCATTTGCTAAACAACAAGGAATTGATCATTCTTATATTCACGCCTTTACAGATGGAAGAGATTGTGACCCAATGAGTGGCATTGGATTTCTTAAAGAAACAGCGCGTATTTGTTCGCCGTATGGCGCTAAATTCGCTGGTATAGTCGGGAGGTATTTTGCAATGGACCGAGATAAACGCTGGGAAAGAACTAAAATCGCCTACGATTTAATGGTAAAAGGAATTGGCAGTTTGGCTAAAGACCCTGTACTTGCTATGCAAGATCAATATGATGCTGGTATAACGGATGAATTTATTAATCCTATTCTATTAGATAATGGAGGACTAATAGAAGACGGCGATGTGGTTATTTCGTTTAATTTTCGCACCGATAGACCACGACAGATTACTCAGGTTTTAACGCAACAAAGCATGCCGTCCTTGGAGTTATTGCCTCTATCGCTCTATTATTGCACCATGACCAATTATGACGAGGGCTTTGGGAATATTTTTACCGTTTTTGAAAAGGATAATCTCACCAATACCATCGGTCAAGTGATTTCGAATGCAGGCTTGTGCCAGCTAAGGGCGGCTGAAACTGAAAAATACCCCCACGTTACTTTTTTCTTTAACGGTGGAAGAGAGGCTCCCTTTGATAAAGAAACTAGAATCCTAGTCAACTCGCCTAAAGTTGCCACCTATGACCTAAAACCCGAAATGAGTGCCTATGAATTATGCGATAAGAGTATTGAATACATCAAAAGTATGAGCCCAGATTTTATTTGCTTAAATTTTGCCAATCCTGATATGCTGGGGCATACTGGTGTATATAGTGCCATTGTGAAGGCGGTGGAAACGGTCGATACGTGCTTGAAAAATCTCGTTGAGGCTGGTATTAAATCCAATTATGAATTCATTGTAATTGCTGACCACGGAAATGCTGATTTAGCGATAAATCCCGATGGTTCTCCTAACACTGCTCATAGCCTTAATCCTGTTCCCATCATATGGATTACCAAAGAAAAAACAACGAGGATAAAAAACGGACGATTGGCAGATGTTGCGCCCACCCTTCTTGCGAGAATGGGTGTGAATATCCCAGCAGAAATGACCGGAACTATTCTTACTTATAAGGTATGATCTGAGGTTCGAATTGTTTCTAAATAATGTTTGAGCTTGCTTAATATATTTTGATTACTCAGTGCATCAAGCCTAGCCTCATTCGCTCGCTTTACTGATCGATAAACGATCCCTATGTAAAGCAGAAAACTTAAACTAAAAAATAAAAATGCTAAGAACTTCATCGCCTTTATTCCTTCAGCAGTAACTGGTTGTGCAATTATTTCGGCATTGACAAAACAAAAATAAGCCCAATATCCAAAAAATAATATAATTAAAACCAGCATAAATGTACTGACTATTCTTGCTAAGCCAGCTTTATAATATATAGGATTACAGCACAGAAATGATAGAAGTATGCCAATGGTATAATTTGGACTTTGTGCCACCTTTGCTTCCAGTGCAGCAATATTTTCAGAAATATATACTTTGTGTTCTTCAAGTTTAAGGTTAAAGGTCTTTTGATTTTGATCGTCTATAAAGCTTAGCTTTCCTTGTGAAGCGGTACCCAATTCTGCCTTACAAAACTCTATCTTATTATCTAACTCAGTAAATATATCTAGCCAATCTAAATTGTCAACCGCTGTATTTTCTGCCTCTTCTACATAATTAACGATATGCCTTAGCGTCTCCTCTTCAGAAGCCAACCTTTTAAACGCTGTTACTTTTAATAAAAAACTAGTATTAAAATCAGATGGAGTAATCAAAGATGTCGCTGAACTGTTAACACTGCTTTTTACTCCTCTATACACATCGCGTGCAACTTCCCTGCCGATCTGATTTACAAATGCCGTTATTATTCCCATTTTTTTAATTTACGAAT
Source organism: Crocinitomicaceae bacterium (assembly GCA_044336865.1). Taxonomy (GTDB): domain Bacteria; phylum Bacteroidota; class Bacteroidia; order Flavobacteriales_D; family Crocinitomicaceae; genus UBA952. The sequence goes on from JBIIOQ010000025.1 coordinate 3,363, forward strand.
CAATTAAAAGTACTCAAAAAATCCACTGCATAAAAAAACCCTTTTAAAAAAGGGTTTTTTGTTGGAGGTCTCGAGCGGATTCGAACCGCTGTAGACGGTTTTGCAGACCGGTGCCTAACCACTTGGCTACGAGACCTTATTCATCATGTTAAATGAAGGAGTGCAAAAATAACAAAAATCTACAAACTAAAAAATGGAAATTAACGCTTAATTAGCTTTCCAGCCATCATTTTATTGTTTGCTTTTGCAGATACGTAATATAATCCCGCCCTTACTTGTGTACCATTATCATTTGTTCCGTCCCAAAAAACGGACGTATCATTATGGATATTTGAATGATTTAAACGCTTAATTAAATTCCCTTGTACATCATAAATATAAATCATTGACTTTATGTCAATAGGCTCATTAAGGGAAATAATTGCGCCATTATCATCCATCGGATTGGGGTAACATAAGACCGAACCTATATCGCCCATTGGATACTCTGATAAACTTGCGCTTGTTAATGCAGCCAAGTCGTAGTTTTCATCCCCCGCTTGATACAACATATAATGGAAGTAAATAATAAACATCTCATCGGTGGTATTATACCCAATGGTAACGGTTTGTGGCGGTGAATTTGGATTATGTGGGTTTTGAGCCGTATTATCGTAAACAGCCTCTCCCTTAATTGTGTAACCCGCTGGCAAATGCTTGAGCTGCGTAAAATAATAAAAGTCCTGCCAGTGAAAATCCCAATGCGGAATATTAATAAATTTAATAGTGTCGTTTGCAGGCCCCGTTGCATATGATTTGATCGATTTTCCTAATAAATGCATATGAGGAAACACTGAAATTACTGATAAATCAATAGGTACACCCGCTGTCCCAGCCGGATACTGTTCCGCTAAAGTCGTTAGCTGATTAGGGGGAAGCGCAAACATATAATCGGCAATAACAGGGGATGCAGAAACTTGCCTTACGCCGGTTGTTCCGATTGGATAAAAATGAAAAATCACTTTGGTGCTATCAAATAAGCCATAACTGCCATTGGGATAATGCATGTTAAGATAAATTTGGGATCCGGCACCAATTGTCATTCCCATTTTCAACGGATTTACAGAGGGTAAAATCATCGGAGTTGCACCGGGTGTGAAACCAGTTATAAGCTTCGTATTAGAATTACTAGGGCTGGCACAATTACCGCCAACAGTATCTGAAACCTCTGCGCTAGTTGGGTCATAGTAAACCAATGCATGATGTACAATATCAGGGTTTCCGGGAATAACTTCTACCGCTTTTATTATTCTATTTTGTGTGAGGTTGGTTGGAATAGCAAAACATACATAATCATCAGCCATACTAGTTGCTTTACTCATGTATGTTGGCATTTGAATGGTTAAATCTCCCGCTCCTAAAATAGTGTTATTCGCATAAATAGGGGGCGGAGGAGTTTGGGACGCATTGCCCTCAGGCGTATTTGATACTATCCAATTAAGCACCGTGTTTTTCTCTGTCGCTGACATCGATCGGGTATGCAAATATTGCTGGTAGTTATTATCTGGCGGCCAAGGGGGCATACAATTATCGCTTATCGTTTGAGCTATTGCAGCGGCCATTGGCGAAGCTTCTTGATAGGTCATTAAAGAAAAAGGGGCACCTCCACCAGTATGGTGACATTGAGTGCATTTGTTATAAAAAATTTGTGCAACCTCGCCACTCCAAGTTTGGGTCATCGAATTAAATCCGATGAATAAAAAGCCTAAAAGAAAATATCTTTTCATAGAAATTATTTAATATTGATAGAAAAGTTAACGAATCACCAATTGTTTTGTTCCATAACTTCCATTATTTAATAAATAGGTAACAAGATAGTTTCCTGGGATTAAATAACTTAATTCGAGTATGGCATCTTGAGCGTTCGGGTATGATTTTAGTACTGTTCTGCCCAATAAATCTAAAACGGAAACTTGACTAAAATTAAACTGCTGCGTGCGAAGGTGAACGACACCCTCTGAAGGATTAGGGAACAGTTCTACGCTAAAACTTAATGACTCTTCATTAATACCAGCAATACAAGTTTCATTTACCGGAGAACCATCACAATAATTTGTCGGGTATAAAATCGCTGCTTGTAATGGATTATTGGCAAGCTGCAAAGGTGTATCATTGCAGCCCAATTGATCCACTAAAAAATCCCGAATGAAATTATCCGTGGTATCCATATATGCTAGTGCCGATGGAGATGTTCCGGCATATGGCACGTGTGGAGCGCCTGGAAAAGTATAAAAGTTGTTTTGTACATTAACAGCGCAGGCACGATCAAAAAGCAATCTGCTTCCATCTAAATACATCAATGGAGTACCTGGATTAACAATTCCTCGATTATATTTTACTGTTCCATCACTGGTGCCGTGAATAGAGACAAAGGGAACATCGCCTGATTCAAGCCAAGAATACCTTGCTAATGCACCACATAAATTAATAACCCCTTGAATTTTAGACGAATAACCAGGGTTTCCGCTAGAACCTTCTAAGCCACCGAGTTGATTAATAACTGTTTGATTCAAATAGCCCGAAATTTCACAAACATCATCTAAATAAGCCACATGCAAAGCAGTAATTGCGCCGGCAGAACTTCCCCCAATATAAATTCGATTGGTGTCAATATCATATGTATTTGTTCCTGTGGCCACATCTTTGTAGAAAAATCGAATTGCGCCTTTTAAATCTTGAACCGCACGAACAACCGCCTTAACAGCGTTCGCAGAATCAATTGGGAAAAATCCCGTTCTATAATCAATAGAAGCACACGCATATCCTTTCTTGGCAAAGCTTCTCGACAGCGCTTGAACATCTATATCAGTCTTTGTACCACCTAGAAAACTACCTCCATGCACCCAAATAATTAATGGACGATTGACTTCCGTATCACCTGTTCCTTCATAAAAATCAAGTTTAAGGGAAGTGTTACCCCCTGTAAATGACGCGTTTTGTCCATAAACAATGTTACTTGTCACAGAAAAAGTTGGAAATATCTCACTGGCATATCGCCCTCCGGTACACGGTTGAGCACCAACGATAAAAAATAGAGCGGAAAACGCAATTGTTAAAGTAAATTTTTTCATAGGATAAATTTAAGGAAAATAGGTGGATGAATAAAAAAGGGCATTCGCAAAGGGTATGGACGATTTGTACGTTTTGTTGATCGCGTTAATGAAAACATTAGCCAGTAAGGCATTTCCTCTTGGGTTTAAATGAATCCCATCAAGTGAATAAGCGCCTCCAGAAACAAATTTTGCGGACATCGCCACGCCATTGTATACAAATCCATCATATAGCTTAGCGTAAAAATCAGCTGTTTCTGCAATAGCAAAACCATAAAAGTTGGAATGTTGCCGTATGACTTGATTGTAAGCTAAGATTTGATTTCTAATTTCTTGAAGTTCCGCTAAGGTTAATACAAACTCATCTCTCAAGGGATAAACACTTCCATATTGATGACACTTCATAGAATCAAGCGGAACACTTAACAAAATCAATTCTCCTTCTACCATTGGGCGCACACCAAAAGCACCTGCAGCAGGATCCTCGATCATGAATGGATTTGATCCAACGGAAAAACTAAAGCCAAGAGGACCATATATTTGATTTAATGATGCGGCCTTTTCATCGTCTAAATTCAATCCGTTGTATGGTATGGTCGTAAAGTAAGGCATTTTAGTGATGTCGGGTATCGTCCCGACCACTGCTTTTACATTTTGGCTATACAGCTGCCCACACAATTGGATTAAGGATTCTTCGAAGCCAAGGCCAGGAAAACCAGCAAGTGGAGACATCGGGTTTTGTGTTGCGCCACTTCTCGCATACGGCAACACATCCTCTATTCCCAAATAAATGCTACAAAATGTAGGATACCCTCCATCAAAAATATTTTCTTGAACGGATGAATAGTCACCTGAACCGGGGAGGTTAAATTGATCCTTTGACATTCTCGCGAAAAAGGCATTGTGTTGAGGAAGATTAATGTTGCCAAAAGACGTTGAAACCATATCAATCATTCGCAGGCCTGGTACCCCAAAATTTGAATATTTATTTTGGGAGGAATAAACCGAAGCTGTTAAGGCTTCTCCTTGTTGCGCAAACCGCACGGGAGAAAGCCCAGTTGCACCAAGACAATCTGTTTTGTACCCTAAAATTAACTTTGATAATAAACTAGAATTTGCACCAATATTTGCGCTTCCCATTAATGGATTATAAATTTCCCCTGCGCCAACTAATTGCAGTTGTGTTTGTAGAATTGCGCCTAATGAATTTTGTTGTCCATACTGATAAAGTGCATCATCCATGTACCCTGCAGTATTTCCATCACCGATAGCAACGAATTGCTGAAGATTAATTTCTCCTGGAGAGTTCGGCAATAAATTTTCCTCTGGTTTACATGAAGTCAAGGTGATACCAAAAAGGCAGACGAATACTATTTGCTTAAAAAATGAGTTGCGTTTTACCATTTGTATGAAATTGAAAGTCCTGGTGCTAAAGCAATGGTAGTATAAGTTCCACTTAAGTTTGTCTCCAAATTAGTATCGGAACGTGTGATTTTAGTGTAATAAAAAGAGGCGTCAACACAAAACTTTTCACAAAATGAATACCCAATCCCTAGGGTGCCATAGATGCGATTCCCGTCTGGGGTTTCTGGTGTTACATAACCGGACGGAACAGGGCAAAACCCATAACCACCCCCTATTCGAAGGGCTAAACTTTTACATGGTTTGATTTCTACACCACTGCGAAATGCAAAAATACTTTTATACAAGCGTGGGGATTTCGTGTCTGATAAAGAACTTGTGTTTGTCGCGTAATCAAATGCTAAGGTATCGTATGCCTTCCACCCAACTCTATTAATATCCAATACAACAGTAAAGGCCGAACAAGGGTGATATGCAAAACCGAGCGTGGTCACTGAAGGAAGAGGGAGTGAGCCTGTAAACCCCCCATTTGGAAAATTAGCTGCTAAACCATTCGGTACTGTAAATGTAGCCTCACCATTAGGTAAATTCATGTTTATTTTAGAACGGTAACTTAATCCAATAGATAATTGCTTACTCGGATTGAAGTATATACCAAGATTATACCCGAAGCCGATGGCCTTTCCAGCTAATTCAGCGTGACCATAAGTGCCACTTGAATCTTGAACGGGGATGTCTTTTTGGAGATTCACCTTTCCTTTACTTATCACAAAGCCACCGCCAATTCCTATATGATCCGCTATACGATAGGCAAAGGTCGGTTGAATAAATATGGCTTTTAATTCTAAGCGTGTTAGTGCAAATCGGCCAATCCAATTGTCTTCATATTGTATAGTACTGCCAAATGGTGTGTTAATCGACAAACCGAATTTTAATTTTGCCGCTGGTTTAAGCTGAAACATACCATATACAGAAAAAGGTGTGCCTACCGGAGAATTCGATCGATAGGCCGTTTGTGTTGAAGAGTCAACAAACATAACATTTCCGAAAACAGGAGTTACCCCAGCGACAAGATTGTTTTCATCCAAAAAAACCGTGGATCCTGGATTACAAAAAAGTGCAGAGGCATCATAAGGCGCTGCGGAACCTGCTAAACCCATTCCCTGTTGGCGCTGAGATAAAAAATTTACCTGAAAACCTTGGGAAAAACCATTGTTATTGAAAACGAAGTATAATAAATATAAGGCTGCTAGGTAAATTCTTTTCATTTATACTAAATTGCGTATATCCAAATATATTAATAAAATATTAATATAGGGAGAACAGTGGAAATTGGCTATGTTTTTATTCGAAATTATCCTTGAATTCATCAAGGTCACGCCGATCTTTTTTGGATGGTTTTCCATCGCCATTTATTCTATATGATTTTTGAGAAAGCAAGTACTGTTCAAACTTTTCAATTTCTTCAGGTGGGGTGGTGTTTTCGATAAAATCGTGGACGAGTTTTGCGCCAATGCGCTTATCTGTTAATACAATTACTTTGTATGAAAAAACGGCGCTATTTCGATGAATGGTGATAATATCATTTTCTTGGGGTTGATAGGAAGGTTTAATATCCTTAAAATTCATTTTTATTTTCCCCTTGGAAATTGCTTCATGCGCAAGACTTCTTGTCTTGGCGATACGAATAGCCCAAATAAATTTATCTAGTCGTAATTTCATGTTGTAATTTCTTTGACAAGGAATTGAAAACTAAATTATAGGAATGATCTATGAGCCCTAACAAATCTGCTTTTTGAATATCTTTATTCAACTGAATTGTATTCCAATGTTTTTTATTCATGTGGTAACCTGGCTTTACGGCCTGGTAAGTTTCCCTTAATTCAATGGCTTTTTCTGGAACACATTTTAAATTAATGCTTTCGCAAGTAACCGTGTCAATTAAAGCAAATATTTTATTGCCTATTGTAAAGACTAAGGTAACATCATCAAATGGAAATCGCTCATCAGTCCCTTTTAACGAAAGACAATAATTACGGATTTCATCAAGGAACATGCCTTAATTTTTAGTGAATCGCTGGCGCGTTATCGTAATGGCCCAACTTGTAAAGCATTTTAGAATGCTCTATCAAGGCACGTCCAAAAGTATTGTATGAATGATATGGTAAATTAAATTCCTCCGCTGTTTGCTTCACTATATTCGCTAATTTACGATAGTGTACGTGACAAATGTTAGGAAATAAATGGTGCTCAACTTGGTAGTTGAGGCCACCTACATACCATGAAAACAAACGTGCTTTTGGAGCAAAATTGGCTGTATTATACAACTGACTCACCGCCCAATCTGCGTCGATGTTTCCTGAATCATCAGGAACAGGATAATTAGATGTTGGAACCACGTGGGCTGGTTGAAAAATTGCGCCAAGAGTAAGCCCTGAAATAAACAACATGATAGTAATCCCTAATATGCTAATATACCATGGTGTTTCACACAACCAAATTGGAAGTGCAATGAAAATAAAAGCAAAAATAATTTTGCCCACTATTATCGTAATCCAATGATTGGTATAGGTGATACTTTGCGATTCAATAAGTCCCATTTTCTTAAACCGTTTAGCTTGTTTATAATCTTTAGAAATAAACCAAAACATAGTCATTAAGCCATAAAAGAACCAAGCGTATACGTGTTGAAAGCGATGTAATGCGTTACGCTTTTTATTCGGGGAAAACCGCAGTAATGCTTCTGGCGGTTCAATATCTTCATCTAATCCAGTTATGTTTGTGTACGTATGATGCAATACATTGTGTTGAATTTTCCAATTTACATCGTTACCACCTAAAATCATAATTACAGATCCGATAATCTTATTTACTTTTTCATTTTTTGAGTAGGCACCATGATTCGCATCGTGCATTACAGAAAGTCCTACTCCTGCCATTCCAAAGCCCATAATTGTCCACATTAGCAAAACTAACCATGTAGACATTTCTACTGTTAACAGAAAGCATAAAGGTGTAATATAAAAAGCAAGCATCGCAATAGTTTTGAAAACCATAGCGGCATTTGCGTGGCGCGAAATGTTTTTGGTTTTGAAATAATCGCCAACCCTTTTTCTAAGAACCTTGTGAAATTCTTCGTTGTGAGTTTTAGCAAATGTTACATTAGAATTAAACATACAATATGATTTTATAATTACAAAGTTAGTCTATTTACCTACCTTTTTTGTTTTTAAACGCTTAAAATTAAATTTAGTTCGTTTAGTAAACTTAAAATCTATTTGTTTTCAGAAGCTGTCTTCAATAGAAAGAGTGGTTTTAAAGTAAACCAAGCCAAAATGGGAAAAAAGAGCATGGGCATTAAAAACCCTTTATAAAAATCAACAAAAAGCTGTGCGTCTTCGCTTTTGAAAACGGGATCCTGCATTTTTAACACGTAAAAAACTAAAGCGACAGATGCAGCACTAAACAAAAGACCTGATAAAAGATCAGCAAGTGTTCCCCTTTTAAGCAAAAAACCTTTTAATAAATAATATATAATTGACATTAATGTAGTTGAGAGCAAACAATTTTTAAAGAATGAAATGAAAATAATGTATTTGCTCGAACCTTCGCTAAAATCAACTAAGGTGTAATAAAATGTTGCATAAAAGAAACAAGCAATCGCCGATAGTAAACCAGAGGAAAAACTATGCAACATAATTCGTGATAAAATCCTAGTAAGAGTGCCTTTCATTTTTAATCATTTTAATGCTAGGCAAATATAGAAACAATAGGCCAACTAAGAATAGAGAATTTCCCTTATAATAGAAAGTGACCTTGCATTATCAAAAGATGGTAAATGAATGCGCATATAGAATAAAAGGTCTCCTAATGCCTGCTTTTGGATATCGCTATGTGGCGCTACAAGGGTTGAAAAAAGGGTGTTAAGGTAATTAGCCATCGGTCCATTGCGCATGTATTCGCCTTCCCCATTATCGAGAGAAAAGCTTCCCGTTTTTAGGTTAAATGCCGATGCATTCGGAATGGTTTGTGGTGCAAAACCTAAGTTAATTGTCAGTTTTGCCGCGAACTCGAGTGGGAATTCCTTAAGCCGATTGGTATCGTTTAATTCCTGCGCTGCTGACAATAAAAAAGAAAACATTACTTGATCTGCTTGTTCTTCTTTTAATGTTTGCCTCAAAACGTCACTCACAAAAAAACTAATAAGCATTTTTGCTGGGTGACTTGCAGAGGACAAAAACGGGGTGGCTATTGTTAGGGAATTAATCATTCCCAAATCACTTTCTGGCCTTTTATATGATGCGATTTCATAGTGTCCAAAAACAAAAAACGGAACTGATTTTTTTTTTGCGCCTTTGAAAATAAAGTTCGAAATCCCTGATTTTTGGGTGTAGAAGGTTAGCATTAAACTGCTCTCAGAGTAATTAGTTTTGAATAAAAGAAACCCGTAATCACTTGTTTTCATTATACTATCAGAAGATAAAATCTCCGGTAAAAATAGCCATTCACCGCATCGAAACAATAAATACTGCCTTTAAAACAAAGAAAAAATAATATTGATAAGTAACAGCTACTTTTTGCACGATTTATAAAATGAGATTTATGAATTACTGATAGATATTTAAGTAGATAGTTGCTTGCTTTGTTCAAGGTCAACTAGAGATTTATAATCGCTATACTATTTGTAAAAAAGGGTTTGGGAAAGCCTTAAGCTTAGTTAATGATTATTCTTAGCCTTTCCCATTGTTTACTTTAATGAGGTTTTTTTCCTCTTCTTCTTGTTGATTCTTCCAATTTTTAAAGACCTTTTTAATTTTCGTGTCCTTCTTCGGCAGTTCTGCTTCTATTATTGGCGGTTTATTCGGCGTTTTCTCTACTTTAACTTTGGGATTAAAGTTTATTTTTATATCCTCTTTTGGTTGTTCTTTTGGTATATACACATTAACCATTGAATCTTTCTTAAATAAACCAAACTCCGATTTTAGAATTGATTTTGCATCTTGCTTTGCCTCATTAATGTTTTCCTTTTTTTGCTCTGATTTCGCTTTTTTATCCCATTCAATGGTCGGATTATCTAGTGAACCATGCATCCTCATAAAAACTCGAAAGCCTGTTTGATCATCAATTATTTGACCAAATTCTGTGGTGTTATTCTGTTGTTTTATGTCTCTTAGGCAAAAGGCAAAACGATAATCAACGATATTTTCAAACGTATGCGTCCCGGACACGTCTATTTCCATAGCTGAGGAAACGATTTTCATATTGGGTAGTTGAATAACGCCCTTATTGATAATGATGGTGTTTTCTAATGTCTCGAAGGATAAATCATTTAATTTCTTTTCGAATTCATTAATATTATTATTACCCAAAACTAATTTTCCCGCTTTGGTTCTTATACTAGCAATAATGTCCTTAAAAGACGCTACATCTTTTAGATGTCCGTTGTAAACTTTGAGTTTCAACTTCGCTTCTATTTCATTAAGAATTACGCCAGACCGCAAATCAAAAGGTGCACGAAATTCTAGAGCGGCCTCAGCGGTGCCTGATAAGTTTTTATCTGTAATTACTGTTTGATCGAAATTATTCCATTCTTTAAAGGCAGGTTTAAATGAGATATTATTACTATTAACATTTGCACTTAGATAAAACACTTCAGGTGTTTTTTCATAAATCTCCATGTTTCCTGAAACTTTTGAATCTGCATTAACACAACTAATTACGGGAAAATTTAGTCGGCGGCCCTTAATAACCATCGTTCCTGTAAGATTCTTAAACGTATGGTTTTCATAGCTTAGTTGTCCAATTTGTAATTCAACTTCTCCATTAATTCGATCGGGTAAAGCAAAAAAGCGATCTCCATCAATTTTTTCTGCTTTTGAAGTGGTGCCTAAGTCCGCGATATTTGTGTTGGAGCTTATTAAATTAACACTCGTATTTAAATCCCCTGAACCGTTTAAATAATTAAAAATATTGCGAAAGGTGCCCGTTATTTTAATGTCCGTTTGATCAATGTTAAAACTTGTAGCGCTTATTCCCAGCTCGCTGCCTTTCAAAGAAATTTTACCATTAATTTGATCAAAACTTCTTTTATCATTATCTAATTTAACTTGCACTTTAGAAAGTTCTATCGCTCCTTCACATTGCTTAACCTCAATTGACTCATTAATTTGCTGTAAAGAAAATCTTGTGTCGACTTTTAACCTTCCAAAAATTTTGTCAATAAATGGAAATTTAAAAATGCCATTAGCAATACGAAGATCTACATTCCCTGCTGCCTTTCCTACATAGGTAGGGCTTGAAAAATTTCTTATGAGTAAGTCCCCACTAAAAGGCCCTCCAGCTGTCCGAAAATTAATTCTCTCCAATTTAAGATACTCCTCCTCGGCGCCACCCGCATTGGTGTATTTTCCTTCTAATGAAATGTCTGTGGCTTTCATTTGGTTTTCTGGCTCCGTAAGAGTGCCCTTATTTATTCCAAATTCACAAGAAACAACTAATGGCTTGGATGAATCGGTTGGGCCATTTATCCCTAAATCAAAATAAACCTCGCCTGATCCTTTGTATTTTTTAACGTCCTTTTCTTGATCTAAGGAAAGTGTATTTACAAGTTCTGTAAGCGAAATGTCTTTTGAATGAACATTAAAGGAAAGACTATCATTGGATACTTTACCATCTAATACAAAGGGTAGGCCTTCCATATCAACTTGGGCTTTCGGTATGTTAAATAACCCTCGTTGATTATCAACCAAAATATCTAAAGAAAATAAGGTGTTTTTATTGGCCAATAAAACCACTTGTCCACTTTTTATTTGATTGACAAATAATTCACAATCAGCTTTTAAGGTGTATTTTTCGGCGCTAAAATTTCCAGAAAAGCTTGAGTTTTTAAAGGTGCTCTTGTAGTGTTGATCAGTAGCTGAATTATAATATACGAGGCGTAATTTTTGTATAAAAATATGTTGAAGGTTTATATTTGATGTCGATGGGCCGTTAGAGGTTTTGGGTTTAAAAATATCGTAATTTGATTCTCCTTTACTATTCGTTTTTAATTTTGTAACTCCATTGGAAACCTCTAAATATTTAATATTATATTGTTCATTCCAAAGATCTATCGGATTAAAACACATCCTAATGTTATCGGCAGATAACAAGGTGTCAGCATGGTTTATGGTTGAAAATTTATCCTTAATATAAACCCCTTTTAAGTCAACGGAAAGATTTGGGAAGCTTCCCCAAAAAACCAAATCCACATCCGAGACTTGAATAGGCTCAACAAGTTCATTGTTAAGTTCATTTAATACTATTTTGCAGATGTGGTCATTAAAAAAATAAAGGGTTGCAGAAATTAACAAAACAATTCCAGTAGTGATCCCCAAAGACCAACTAAGAATTTTAAAAAGTGTGTTTTGCTTTTTAGACTTTGGTTTATCCCCTGTTTTCTCCATAATTAATTCCAAACAATTTGTTGGAAAGAGTTAACGTATTGGGGGACGCTAAGGTTACGTTTAATAGAAAAGAGTTTTTTTAACTTCCAAAAAAATGAACGAAAGGATGTTAAGTCCTTAGCATTTTTTAACCATGGTTAAAATTGTCGCCATTGCTACTGTTTCGCCGGTTTCATCATAAACATCAACCAAAAACTTCACTATTCCTTTAGGTATGTCGTCTTCGGAACGCTTTTCTTGATCTATTTTCTCTTTTACAGTAAAACGAACGCCAATGGTTGCTCCGGGATAAACTGGCTTGGTGAATCTCGCTTCTTCAATGCCATAATTTAATAAAACAGGTCCTTTTTTAGGGTCAACGAATAGTCCTGCCGCTTTGGATAAAATAAAATATCCGTGAGCGACCCGTTTTTCGAATATCGTACCCTCTAATGCTGTGGCATCCATGTGGGCATAAAAATTATCACCTGATACATTTGCAAAATTGACAATGTCTGCATCCGTAACGGTGTGTTTGTGCGTAAATACTGTTTCGCCAATAACTAATTCCTCAAAATGCTTTCTAAAAACATGTGGATTTGCCTCTGGCATATCGCTTCCAACCTGAAATTGTTGTGTTATTTCGCTTATTGTTGTCGGGTGCCCCTGAATAGCGGTGCGTTGCAAATAATGTAAAACGCCTCTTTTTCCGCCCATTTCTTCACCACCACCAGCCCTGCCTGGGCCACCATGAGTTAACAATGGCATTGGGGATCCGTGACCTGTACTTTCTTTTGCGCAAGCATCATTTAGCACCAAGATTCTACCGTGCATGCTTGCTGCTCCAAGCACATAATCGACAGCCTCTTTATTGTTTGGAGTTACAATTGATGATACCAAAGAGCCTTTGCCCATATTCGCAATGGCAATGGCATCATCTAAATTTTTATAGGGCATTAAGGTAGAAACTGGTCCAAATGCTTCTATTTCATGACAAGCGGTTTTATTGAATGGGTCAGAATTTAAAAATAAAATTGGCGAAAAAAATGCCCCACTATTTTTATCTGCACCAACGACATCAAATCGATCTAAGTCACCATATACTATTTCTTGAGACGCCATTAGATTTTCTACACTAGCACGAACACGCGCCACTTGAGTTTTAGTTGCTAAAGCGCCCATACGAACCCCTTCTGCACTTGGATCTCCGATAATTGTGCTCGAAAGTCGTTCAGAAATTCCTTTTTGAACAGCCTCAATAAATTCCTCCGGAACAATTATTCTTCTAACTGCCGTACATTTTTGACCTGCTTTAATCGTAATTTCTTTGACAGTTTCTTTTATAAATAAATCAAACTCTTTGGTTCCTGGAGAAGCGTGTTTTCCTAATACCGTGGCATTCAAAGAATCTGCTTCGAGATTAAAAGGAATGCTTTTAGAAATAATTGTTTCGTGGGCCTTTAGTAACCTTCCTGTTTCGGCGCTGCCTGTAAAGGTTACAACATCACAACTTTCTGCATGATTAATCAAACCCCTTCCCAAACCAACAAGTAATTGCAAGGCGCCTTCAGGGAGAATTCGTGATGATATGATGTCTCTTACCACCGCTTCCGTTAAAAATGATGTGTATTCAGAGGGTTTAACCACTGCTGGCACACCGGCCATTAGATTTGTAGCTATTTTTTCTAACATTCCCCAAACCGGGAAATTAAACGCATTGATGTGTATGGCAACACCTTGTTTCGGCACCATAATATGGTGACCGATAAAGCTTCCATTTTTTGACAGTGGTACTGCCGTACCATCTACGTAAAAAGGCAAGTCAGGAAATTGTTTTCGTAAAGAAGCATTAGCAAATAAGTTTCCTATTCCTCCCTCTATATCTATCCACGAGTCAATCTTTGTTGCCCCTGTCCATGCACTTACTTCATAATATCGCTCTTTTCGATCCATAAGGTACAACGCTAAAGCCTTTAGCATTCTGCCCCGTTCTTGAAATGTCATTTTTCGCAAAATGGGCCCGCCTACGTTTCTTCCATAGTTCAACACTTCTGAAAAATCTATCCCATCGCTGGATACGGAGCCAAGTGTCTTCCCTGAAATAGCATGGTAAATGGTGGTTTCAACCCCTTGTCCATTTTCCCAATTCCCTAAGATATAGTTTTGAAATTGATGCATGATCTCAATTATTTATGGAAACAACCACTTTACTAAATCGTTTCCATTTGCGTACAACATTAAGCTAAGCAATAATACAATTCCAATGTACTGAGCAATTTCCAACACGCGCTGAGGTGCCTCTTTTCCTGTTATCATTTCATACAGAAGAAAAACAACGTGGCCACCATCTAAGGCAGGAATCGGTAATATATTCATGAACGCCAAAATTATTGAAAGCAAGGCAGTATTCATCCAAAATATTTGCCAGTCCCAAGCCGCAGGAAACATGTTCCCAATTGCAGCAAACCCACCTATGGAGGACGCTCCCTTTTTTGTAAAAATAAATTTTAATTGAGAAACATAATCCGTTAAGGTGTTTGATCCGTAGGTAAACCCAACTGCAATACTTTGGAAAAAGGAATAGTTCTTAGTTTCAATAGCAGCGGTATCCTCAAGTAACTTCGTGCTGCTTTGAAAGCCAATCGTGCCATCGCTTTTAACTTGGGTTTGAATTGCTATCGTATCATTTACTCTTTTCACCAACATTTCTGTGGTTTTGCCTCTTTGCTTATATATCTCAGATTGGAACTCGTCAAAATAATTTGTTTCCCTACCATTAACGACAAGTATCTTATCGTTTTTCTTAAGGCCCGCTTTCTCAGCAAAGCCTCCCTTGATAACAGAATCAACAGAAAATGCTGTTGATCTAGGACCGAAAACAGGGAAAGCACCTGCCTGAAACAACTCTTTATCAATCGCATCTGGAAAAGTTATGGTTTCCCTTGTTCCATCTGAATGTTGAATAAGGAATTCCCTTTCGCCTCTTAATAGAATTCCTTTATTTAAATCCTCTAGGCTAGTTACAACTTGCTTGTCAACACTGATTATTTTGTCCCCGGATACGACATGATATTTCGCTAAGTACGGATGTACAGATAAGCCATTTGATAATTTATTTGGGTTTATGTCGGTTTTTCCCCAAGCGAAGATCACTAAAATGTAAATCAAAAACCCTAGCAATAGATTGACTGTAACCCCACCAACCATGATGATCAGGCGTTGCCACGGTTTTTTTGAACGAAACTCCCATGGCTCAGCCGGTTTTTTTAGCTGCTCTTTATCCATGGATTCGTCAATCATCCCTGCGATTTTAACGTAGCCTCCTAGTGGCAGCCAGCCAATTCCCCATTCCGTTGTTGACTCATCCTCTTTCCATTCTTTGGGAGATTCCTTTTTGAACCAAGCAGTCTTTCTTTCCCCATTGACTTTTTTAAAACGAAAAAGAGAAAACCATGGATTAAAGAACAAATAGAATTTTTCAATTCTAGTCTTAAATAATCGAGCTGGAATAAAATGACCAAACTCATGTAGCGTAACAAGTATTGCTAATGATAAAAATAATTGTGCGGCTTTAATCAAAAAATCCATAGGTCAAAATTGAGGTACAAATATACACTTTCTGTAAGCAATTTTGTTAAAACGTGGGGTGGGGATTCCAACATTATGTCATCTCGTTAAAAAAATTAATTTATTCGACAATTTTAAGAACTGCTCAATATTGATTAATTTCGTTTGCCAAGCCGATGAATACCAGCAAAACTATTATCATTATACCAACCTACAACGAAAAGGAAAACGTTGTAAAAATGACGCAAGCTATATTGGGGCTTAATTTAGAGCTTTCCATTTTGTTTGTCGATGATAACTCCCCTGATGGAACGAGTAGATTAATTGCAGATCTTGTAAAAAAATTTCCTAATCAGGTGTTTTTAGAAACACGGGAGGAAAAACAGGGTTTGGGGACAGCCTACATTCATGGATTTAAATGGGCCTTGGAGAGAGATTACGACTATGTTTTTGAGATGGATTGTGATTTTTCGCATGCGCCAGAGGATGTTATTCGTTTAAAAAGCGCTTGCGATCAAGGCGCAGATGTGGCAATTGGTTCAAGGTATTGCAAAGGAGGCAAGGTAAAAAACTGGCCGTTTAAAAGAATTATGATGTCCTATTTAGCAAGTATATATGTGCGAATGATTTTATGGATTCCCATCAAGGATACAACTGCTGGTTTTAAATGTTATAAGGCAAAGGTTTTAGAAACTATTAACTTAGACCAAATCACATTTAAAGGGTATGCATTTCAAATTTGCATGAAATACGCAGCATTAAAACATCGGTTCAACGTGGTTGAAGTGCCAATCGTTTTTGTAGATCGATTGCACGGAGAGTCAAAAATGAGTGCGGGAATTTTTAAAGAGGCTATTTGGGGGGTGTGGAAAATGCGAAAGATGAACTTATGAGCGATTATTTAATTAAAGGTGGAACCATTATTAATGAAGGAAAGCGATTTATAAGCGATCTATTAATTCGCAACGGATGCATTGCTAAAATAGGCCTTGATATTAATGTTCCATACTCTGTTACAGAAATTAATGCTGAAGGCAAATACCTTATTCCTGGCTGTATTGATGACCAAGTTCATTTTAGAGAGCCCGGCTTGACCCATAAAGGAACCATCTATTCAGAATCTCGAGCCGCCGTAGCAGGTGGGATAACATCGTACATGGAAATGCCAAATACCGTTCCCAATGCCTTAACTCAAGAATTATTAGAAGATAAGTACACCATTGCTGCACAGACGTCATTAGCGAATTATTCTTTTTTCATGGGCGCCTCTAATGAAAATCTGGATGAAGTTCTTAAAACCGATAAGAAAAAGGTCTGTGGGGTGAAAGTTTTTATGGGGTCTTCTACTGGAAATATGCTTGTCGATAATGAAAAAACCTTAGATAAATTATTCTCGTCAGTGCCTATGCTCATTGCAACTCATTGTGAGGATGAGGGCACCATCAGGGCTAATTTACAACACTATGAAAAAATCTACGGTGAAGCTATTCCTATCGAGGCACACCCTAAAATTCGTAGTGCCGAAGCGTGCTTTCTCTCGTCATCGCTAGCGGTCAGATTAGCCAAAAAATATGGGACGCGCCTGCATGTGCTTCATATATCGACAGCAAAAGAAACGGGACTTTTCGACAACAGTATTCCGTTAGAAAATAAATTAATTACCGCAGAGGCTTGCATTCATCATTTATGGTTTAGCGATGACGATTATGCAACAAAAGGGAATTGGATTAAGTGGAATCCTGCGATTAAAACCGCGGAGGATAGAGCTGAAATTTGGAGAGCTGTATTGGATAACCGAATTGATGTAATCGCAAGTGATCATGCCCCACATACGATTTCAGAAAAAGAAAATGCCTATGCAAGCGCACCTTCAGGAGGACCTTTAGTGGAGCACGCCCTTCTGGCAATGCTAGAAAAATCCATTGAGGGGGAAATTAGTATTGAACGCGTGATTGAAAAAATGGCTCATGCCCCAGCAATACTTTTTAGAATTACTAATCGGGGTTTTTTGAGGGAGGGGTATGCTGCAGATATTGTGGTGATTGATCCTAAACAAACAAAAACAGTTTCAAATGATCAGGTTTTATACCAATGTAAATGGAGTCCGTTTAATGGGCAAGTATTTTCTCATAGCGTTAGTCATACCTTTATTAATGGAAATTTAGTCTATCAGAACGGAAAACTTATCGACGACGTTCTTGGACAACGCCTAAGCTTTAACCATTAACTAATGAAGACAATCCTTTTTTTTCTACTATTCTGTTTAATTGGATGTTCCTCAGAGGAAAAACCTGAGCCGCCTAAAAACTTGATAGAAAAGGATAAAATGATTTTAATAATGGAAGAAATGTTACGTTTAGAAAGTTATTATCAGCGTACATTTGGCATGCCAAGCATCTATAAAGAACCCTTAAAATTAGCGGGAGAAAATGTATTTAAAAAATATGGCGTAAGTGCTAAAAGCTACGAGGAAAGTTACCGATATTATGCTCAACAATATGATGTTTTCCTTGAAATGAATCAAACTATTATCGAGCGCCAAAACAAAAGTCTACTCGATTTATCCAAATAATTAGGCTTTTACTCTTCTTCGTCAAATAATAAATCGGCATCAACGCCTTCGTTTTGCTCCCTGATATAAAGGGCTATTTCACTGATGACGGTTGTTTTTTGATCATCCTCCATGGACCGATCGGAAGCGATGTATTCTTTCAAATGCAATTGCGATTCTAATAGTTGATGCTCTTCAAATGGCCCCTCTAAATTTTCTAATACTGTCAGGCATTCTAAGGCGATTATGAAATTTCCCTCAATCGCTACCTCGACAAAATCGGCTAAAAAAGACGAGTAATCTAATTTACTATTCCATACCACAGACAATAATTCTTGTCGAATAGAGGCATATTTCTCTTCCTGTATAAATGGCAAAAATAAGGGCGGTAACTTTGGGTCAATAACATTTGATAAAAATTCCAACACTTCTTTTTTTATAGCCCTATTCGTCGTGATAGAAGCAATGGCCACTATGGGTTCTATGACGCTCAAATCAGCACACACTTCCAACTGCTTAAGTCCAATGCACACATTGGCTAGATCATCGGTGTAAACTAATTCTAAGGCTGACTTTATTGTTAATTTGTTTTGTGAAGACATTCTTTTAGCTGTTGGTTTTTTTTTTGTAAAGTTAATTATTCAAGGTAAACATTCCGACTCAATAAACTGGGTAAGTTCAATAAATTCATCAACTGACAACCTTTCGGGCCGTTGTCCAGAAAATTGCGGTGGGAGTTCTTTACCATTCGTTAAGCTTTTTAGAGAATTTCGCATTGTCTTACGACGTTGATTAAAGGCTGTCTTAACGACACGAATAAATAATTTTTCGCTACATGGAAGCGATGTTCTTTCATTTCGTAAACATCTAATTACCCCCGACTTCACCTTTGGAGGTGGATTAAATGCCTGCTCATCAACGGTAAAGCAATAATTGATAGTATAGAATGTTTGAAGTAATACGCTAATTATTCCGTAGTCTTTTGAGCCTGGGGCTTCTGCTATACGTACAGCGACCTCTTTTTGAAACATCCCCATTATTTCGGGTATTTGATGCCTGTAATCTAAGCACTTAAATAAGATCTGCGAGGAAATATTGTAGGGAAAATTTCCAACAACAGAAAACGGTTCTTCGCCCATAATAGTAGCCAAATCTGCCCGTAAAAAATCTTCTTGCAAAATCTTTTTGGTATAGGTTGGATACGCTTTAATTAGAAAGTCTATCGATTCAGTATCAACTTCCATTAAAAACAACTCTAAATCGCCGCGTTTCATTAGTGGGTTTGTTAAGGCTCCCGTTCCTGGACCTACTTCAATTACCCTAAAACAACCATTATGACCTGTAAACTGAGCGGCTATTTTTTCACTGATATTTTTATCAATTAAAAAATGTTGGCCGAGATGTTTTTTAGGGCGAACAAACATCATTTATCAAACTGTTTAATTAACTCCAGACTTGTTCTAAATGCGGAAAACTTTCCTGCAAAACGATCCGCGTGTGCTTTTTGCATGTCAGGTGCATGCCTGATGTTATACCCATCCAAAGCCGCTTGATCCCTTGCTAAATACATCACCGAATAAGCTATTCCACCTTCTTGTTCGCCTAATATTTTCGATAAACGACACTCCATAAAGCACCCGGTATCCATTATTGAAGGAATGTGTGTTTCTTGCATCCATACCAACCAATCGGCGGAAACCTCCTCGTCTATGCTTAAGGTAACATTATAAATTATCATACGACAAAGGTATCTATTTCTGCTCTTCGAATGGTTGGAAAGTTAGAAAGTTCTATGCATTGGTACATCATTGTAATAATTATCCTATCTTTGGTACGTATAACTTAAAATCTTTATTTATGAAAACAACCTTACTTTTTTTAAGCTTTGTCGCATTTACCGTTTTTAATGCGTCTAGCCAATCCTGTACCCCGGGTGTTAACTTTCAAGATTCCGCTTTTGGAGTTTGGCCAGACACCACCCAAAATTTACCTTGGGCAACTGCCAATGTCACGTATTCAGCGGATTTAAACTTCAAGGTTCCTTCTACAGTAACCCTTGATTTAGATCCATCTGGACAATTTGTTGGTTCTGCCATACAAAGCTTTACCGTAACGAATGTTGCGGGTTTACCGGCTGGATATAACTACGTTTGTAACAACAATTGCACCTACAATGGGGGCGCTAATGGATGTGCTAATGTATATGGAATTAGTGGTGTAACTGGAACGTATCCCATTACCATTGAAATTGATGCGACTGTTTTAATTGTTCTTTTTCCAGGTTTACCTCCTACGCCTGTTACCCAACCGGCTTCATTCGGTGGATATAAAATCATTATTGGTACGGCTGGGTTAATTGAAGGGATTATTGCCCCATTAACCATTCATCCAAACCCATCTAATGGCATTATTAATATCAAAGGAATTACTGAATCTATGAATGCTTCTGCTGTTTCTATTAGTAATATTGAAGGAAAGGTTATTTCTCAGAAACAATTAAACGGTACAACAACTTGTTCGTTCGATTTAACTGGAATAAACGCTGGTATTTATTTCGCTTCCGTAAGTTATGAAGGTGGAATTGAAAACATCAAGTTTATTATTGACTAAACCGTATTTGATTTATATTGAAAGGGCATTCGTGCCCTTTTTTTATGGGATGATCTTTTGTTTTATAACCTGATAAACTTCGTTGCTTACTTTGTCGTAAACATAAATCAAAATATGCATATTGGACGCATTGTAATTGCCATCTAATTGATTTGGAACAGTAAAACTGTAATTGACAAAGTATTTTCCATTACTCAAGTCTTGGTCCGTGAGGGTGCGACCAAATGGCATTGCATTTAAGTTGCCTCTATGAATATCTCGATGAATGTAGGATGAATTATGAGAATTATCAGACATTTTTTGATCTCCAATTAAGGAGTCTTCAATGAGATAAGAAACGATGCCTAGGTCATTGGTAAGCGTAGCATCTAATTTTTCAACCTCAACATGTAAAAATGCCCCTTTGGTTGATGCATAATAATTTAAAGCAGATTGGATGTTGATTTTTAAATTGTTATCTGCCAAAACATTGGTTGTCATGGATGTCCACTGGTTAGGGCTTTGACAAATAACCCCGTTATTAATCCTGTTTATCGCTCCTCTGGGATTCCCCACAAAGCCGCCATCGTTGAGTCCAAAATAAAGACCGATGGCAAGCCCTTCAATATTGGTGAAATTAGTGGGGTAATTGGGAGGGTCTACGACTTGGAAATCTCCAATTCCTGTTGGCCCAGCGTGTATTGACGCAGTGAATACACGGCTTGGATTCGCTTCGTGTAAGGCATGTGCTAAATCTGCAGCGGCAGGGCAAAAAACACATTTGTGCCCAGTAAAGTCTTCGATGAGCACATTTCTATTCACATTTGAATTCGGTAAAAATGTGGGCCATTCATTGGCTACGTAATCACTCCAATTACCTGGGTAAAGGGTAGTGTCTAAATCCGTAGATGAGCCCCCGTTAGGATAAGGGTTTTCAATGTGGTCACAAGACCAAAGCCCCAAGGCAAAAACCACTAAATAAAAAATATTTCTCATATTAAAAACTTTGGGTGAAGCTGAAGGTTAAGCCATTATTGGCAGGAACAAATCTGCACACTCCTCCTACACAAAATAAGCCTGCCCGTTGGCGGCCATAAGAAAAGGTTAATCGAGTTGCTTCTTTGATATACCCGCAAGTAAGAATTGGATAATTTACGCGCTTACTTGCTACAGGGTTTCCATAATTATATTGATTCATAAAGCTGAAAAACCAGGCCGGAGAAACAGAATACTCAATTAATGCAGTAACCCAATTTCCTTTATCGTGAATTTTGTCGTCTTGTTTCTCTACCATTAAACCCTGTATTTCAGCACGAATAGAATGTTTTGTGTTTATTTTAAACGCTCCTTCGAAAACAGCAATGTGTGCGTTAATTATACCTTGCGCATCATTTGATATTTTAGCAACATCATTATTAATTTTAATGTTGTAATAGCTTAAGATAGCGCTAAATTTTGGTGAGAATTTTTTTGAAATAGATAGGTTGATGTCTTGCCAATACAAACTATCACTCATGTCAAATAAGCCTGTTGTATAAGTGACTCCTGTTGAATCCAAGGGATTAATCGTACTCGTATGTTGCATTGGTCGATATGTCGTTGAGAAATTTCCGCCAATGGTAGTGCCGTATTTTCCGCCTAATCTTGATTTTTTCTTAAGCGTATACAAGACATCTGCCTGAAAGGCCACCTCTCCCATAGGTTGTGTGGCGTATGGATAAAGCGTAGCAACTAAGTTATATGTATGGGTTTTGTTTAAGGACGGCAGGTAATTAATGAAAGCGTCCTGTAAATCTTTATTGCGGTCGGAACGAAAACTCATGTTGTCAACCGATTTACCTGATAGTAAAATACCCAATCCTTTTTGAGTGTAGCTTAAATTAAAAACGGCTGCATGGCCATAGTTATAAATTTTATTGTTGTCATTTGATGGATCCTGCTCTTTAATGATGTATTCGCCATCCAAATAAAAATTTTTATACCTTAACTTAGCCCTGGCTCCATAAGCCCCTACATTTTCAGGAAGTATTAAAGCATCATCATCGTCTGCTTGATACTTACTCACAAAAGAACCTCCCAATACCATGTCGAGCGGAAAATTCTCCAGCTTTTTAAAGGTCTCGTTGAAGTGAATTTCTGCATCAATCCCCCTAACAATACCCTCAGAATATATTAGTTGACCTTTTTGAAATGATAGACGTTGATAACCATAAACACCTTTTATAAGCACGCCTTTTTTTGGACGGAGAAGCACTCGAGCGCCATCCATCAAATTATCGTATCCTAAGGCCCTGTCTTCATAGGCTCTAAATGAAAGCCCGCTGCCAAACTGTTCATAAAAAGAACCAAGTGTTACGTCTACAAAATCATTTGAATAACCAATATAACGCATGCCGATTCCCGTTCCGTCAAATCGATTTGGATAACCTTGAATTCTTGGCAAATAAGATTCTAAACGCATTCCCGCCTTAAATCCACCGTTTGTATAAAAAACATTCATATACGAGTTCAACAAGCCTTTTGAAGGTGGTTGATTAGCGCCAATTATTGAATCGGCATTTAAATATTGAAAGGTGCTTTCAATATTTCCTGTGAAATTTCCTTGGCCAAATAATAGAACTGGCATAAAAAGAAATCCGAATAATATAGTAGATTTAACCACTAAAAGAGAGTTTAAAATTTTTGTAAATATAAATAAAAATAGGTGATTTGACTTATAAAGCCTCGATTGGGGTTTTGGCTTCTAACTCGTTTAGGATTGATGAGAATCAAGCTTTATGAACTTTTCTCCGTTTCATTATGATTGATTGCTGGAATGTCCGAATTGCTTCGTTTGGGCGTGACCACTTACTCCATAAAGAAAGCTTATAATTATCTTTTTTTTCACAAAAAAACCCCCACAAAAAATTGTGGAGGTTTTTAATAAATAATATTATTTAATCTTTTTTTCTATAAACAAAATTAAGACCCCATACGTGTATCCAGAATCTTCCAATTGCAGATATGACATTTAGAATCCATTTCCATAAGGCTACAAGAATGTGATTCAATATAAAATAAAACACTTCTTTGGCTGCCTTAATCCCTACTGCAGATATATACAGCATAAACAATGATATAAAATAGGCTTTAAAGACTTCTGTGGAGAATGTCTCTGATGTCACTAGATCTTTTGTTATCAAAAGGAAGCCTAAAATCCAAGATAAAAAGATAACTGCGTCAAATATAAAGTAAATAATATACATTACAATAAAGGTGTGAAGAGGATATATTTTATCATTCTCATTATAAGCTATCGATTTGGATTCCCAAACAAGGGCTAATCTTGTTGCTGCTTTACCCCAAATTATATACGGTAAAATAAAGGGAATATAAAGTAATAAATAATATCCGGCAGCCATAAGTGCCTTTAAGGCATGTGATCCGAAAGAAAAATCTTCGGTCTGCGCATCTCTAATTGTTTTTTCTTGTTCCATAATTTTTTTTTTAGTTTAAAAATTTTATTAACTTATTAGACTATAATTTCTTGTTAGTATGGTACATCATACTCCTGTTTTAATCTTGTGTTTAATTCGTTGGGGAGTCAGCCCTGTGGCTTTCGCAGACTATAATAAAATTAAAAGTTAGCCATAAAATCATGGCGTAAAAATGGTTTTAATTGTAAAATTATAATCGAATATAAGCTTTCTAAATTAAAAATCAATCTTTTAACTGAAATAATTTAAAAGCGGGCCGTTTTTTTTATTAAAAAATTATTTAGGAGCAACTAACTTTTTAATTTCCTGATAAAGTATTACTTCATCTCCTGGCGCATAATTATTGTGGTTATAAACAATTTCCCCTTCTTGATTAATTAAAAAAGTATGTGGTACATTATTAACCCCCATTGCGCGCTTAAAGTCGCCATTAGGGTCCATTAAAACCATGTAATCCCAAGCTTTTCCATTCACATAAACGGACACTTGACTTTTTGTTTTTTCATCATCAATTGAAACGGCCACTAGATTGACCCCTGTTTCTTCTTGCCAAACCTCATAAAGATCATGAATTGCCGATAATTCTTTTTTACATGGTGAGCACCATGTCGCCCAAAAACTTATAACAACGGGGCCAGTAAATCCCAAACTTGCGGTATTTATGGCGTTTCCTTTCATGTCTTTTAGATTAACGGAAGGCACTTGTTTAACATCAAGCAACTCAGAATGTTGAACGAAAGCAACAATTGGAAGGGTAATGAACCCAAAAAGGATAAGTAGTGTTTTCATATTGTTTTTTATTTTTTTATTTGCTTAATTCAATAACCTTGCCGTCCAAAGATAAGTTAAGTAAATTAAATAATTCTATTCTTGTTATATTTTGACTAAAATTGCTTTATATTTGTTATGTCTAATATACAAAACGAAAATGAAAAAAATATTTACAATGCTATCCCTATGTATGTGGGTTTTTGCTAGTTCTCAAGATAATATTACGATTACGTTGGAAGGACAAGTTGATGACTTTTCTTCAGGCGCTTCAGCTCATCAAGTAGTTGCCCCTTCTTCTGCCTCTTTTGATATTCCTTTTGATGTTTACAACAATGGAACGATAACTCAACTATGGAGAATCACCCGATATCAAATCTCTGTCCCAACAGGTTGGGCAGATGGATTATGTTGGGGGCACGCAACCGACCCTTTTGGAGGAACCTGCTTTTCATCTTCACAGATGAATACTAATCCTTGGACAAGTCCAGGTGGTAGCACGGTACTTTTCGATATACAACCAGGGGAACATGGAAAAATGAAAGTTTCAATAGATCCCGCAGATGGGGTGTCTGGCTCTGGGCATTACCGCTATTATATTTCAGGTTTAAATGCAGCTTATTTAGATTCTGTAGATTTAATTGTAGACTACCTTGCTGCGGTGAAACCGTTGAAGGAAACCGTTGGTGTTTCAATCGTCCCTAATCCTGCCTCTGATTATATCAATATTGCACTCAATGGAGTAGAAAGCATCAACATGAAAATAACAGATGTCTTAGGCAATGTCATTTTAAAAGAATTTATTTCTTCAAGCAAAAAATTAGACGTTACAGAATTTAAAAGTGGTGTTTACTTTATTGTTTTTGAAGGAAATGGTGTTAAATCTTTTAGTAGAAAAGTAATAATTCGCCATTAATAAATTGACCCTTTCAAGCATAGGCATAATGAATTACAATTAAACAATGCCTAAAAAACAATTTAATCAAAAGCAATCTTCTCGCAATTCCAAGGGTTTAACGCCTTCTATAATGAAGGTGTTTGAAAAAAACATGGGTTTGGAATTAACATACAAAGAGATCTGTGTTAAAATAGATGCTAATTCGCCTGCTTCAAGACAGCAAGTTATTGATACATTAATTCAATTAGCAAAAAGACACATTATTAAACAAATAAGTCATCACAGTTATAAATTAGAGGAGGGTAAAAACACCATCGAAGGGAGAATTGAATTAACACAAAGAGGAAGCGGATTTGTGGTGCAGGAAGGAGATTCAAAGGATATTTTTATATCTCCTAATAATACCAACCAAGCCATGCACAACGACAAGGTAAGTGTGCGCTTAATCAATATTGGAAAAGGACGTCCTGAGGGAGTTGTTATCAAAGTAATTGATAGAAACAAAACACAATTCGTTGGCACACTAAAAATAATTGGAAATAAATCTATTTTAATCCCTGATAATGTGAGGTCGGGTGTGGAAATTGAAATCGTAGACAATAAACTTTCCACTGCTGTAAATGGCGTAAAAGCATTGGTTAAAATAAGCGTTTGGCCACAGTCTTCTGCAAGGCCTTTTGGAGAGATTATTGAAGTTCTTGGTTTTCCGGGTACTAATGACGTAGAAATGCTCTCTATTTTATACAATCAAGGCATTGACCCTAAATTTCCTAATGAAGTCCTAGAAGAAGCGGAATATGTTTCCATAGACCTTGATGATACTGAAATTGCGAAAAGACGTGATTTCAGAGATGTTTTAACATTTACAATTGACCCATTTGATGCTAAAGATTTTGACGATGCTATTTCATACAGAAAATTAAAAAATGGAAACTTTGAGTTGGGCGTTCATATTGCAGATGTAAGTCATTATGTTCGTCCAGGAAGCAAAATGGATGAAGAGGCATTAAAACGATCTAATTCCGTCTATTTAGTTGATCGCGTGATCCCTATGCTTCCTGAGCAACTTTCAAACATTGCCTGTTCACTAAGGCCAAAGGAAGATAAATATAGTTTTTCTGCCGTTTTTGAAATGGATGAGTCTGGAGATGTAAAGGGAGAATGGTTTGGAAAGACGGTCATCCATTCAAATAGGCGCTATAGTTACGAGGAAGCACAGGAAATTATCGAGGGGAAAGAAGGTGAATTTCAGGACGAAATTAGAGCCATTGATCGGGTCGCTAAAATTTTGCGAGAAGCTCGATTAGCGAACGGAGCATTAAATATTGAATCCGAAGAAATGCGCTTTAAATTAGACTCCAAAGGAAGTCCGATAGAAACCATTATTAAAACGTCTAAAGATGCCCATAAGCTAATTGAAGAGTTTATGTTGTTGGCAAATAAGCGGGTTTCCTTGTTTTTATCTAAGCCGAATCAAAACAAGGACCTTATCCCTATGATTTATCGAGTTCACGATAAACCAGATCCCGAGAAGATTGGATTTCTAACCTTATTTCTTGATAAATTTGGACATGAGCTAACTTTTGAAAGCTTAGAGAAAATTGCCTTAAATATTAATGTATTACTGAAAAGTATTCGAGAAGAAAATGAGTTTCCTCTTGTGCAATCTATGGTAATTCGCTCTATGTCTAAAGCAAGCTATGAAACACAAAATATTGGGCATTTTGGGTTAGCGTTCACACATTATTCTCATTTCACCTCGCCTATAAGGCGTTATGCTGATCTTGTTGTACACCGAATTCTCGAAACAGAATTAGCTAAAAGGCCCCACCAATATGGAAAAACGTTAGACGAAGTTTGTAAACTTATTTCTCGAAATGAACGTAAAGCCGCCGAAGCAGAAAGGGAATCTGGCAAATACTTTCAAACATTATTTGTTGAAGATAAAATTGGCGAAGAATTTTCAGGTATCATTTCGGGCATAGCCGAACATGGGATCTTTGTTAAAATGATTGACAATAATTGTGAAGGTATGGTTTCCATGCAAGATATACCGGGTGATAGATACTATTTTGACGCGGATAAATTTCGTGTAATCGGTTCAAAAAACAAAAAAGAATATAATTTTGGCGATCTCGTAACCGTTAGAATATATGAGGTGAATCCACGGAAAAGGCAAATTGATTTAGAATTGGTGCTTTAATCAGGCGCAAACATTCCGTCAGCCTCGAGCCGCTGCATTTCCATTCCTTTTCGAAACATTTTTTTAACCAACACTTTATTGTTATTGTCATAAATCAAAAACAAACCATGTTTTTCCCCATCCTTATAGTGAATTTCGGACATTAGTTCTCCACGGCGGCCAAATTGCTTAATCACACCATGTAACTTTCCGTTTTTATATTGAGAAATAATTGTTGGGACAACTCCGCCAGGGTAATAATTTATCCATTCACCCGTCTTAAGTCCATTTTTAAATTTCCCAGACTCTTTTATTTCATAATCTATTTGAGAATATGCTTTATATTTTCCATGCGGAACGCCCTGCACCATTTTCATTCCCATAACGACCACATTACCATCTTTATGTTTTATTTTCTTGAGTTTATATCGCGATGCTTCTTTTAACCTTCCGTTGTTATAGTATTCTACCCAAGCACCAACTTTTTGTCCATTTTTATACTCTCCTTCCAGTAACAATATCCCCGTCGGACTATATGAGAACCAAGGTCCTTTTAGATCCCCTTCATCAAAAAAAGATTTGTTTTTTAATCTTCCATTTTCCCAAAATGCTTTCCACTCTCCTTGCTCCTTTCCTTTTTCATAATTCCCCTCCATCAATAATGTGCCATCTTCGTGCCATGTTTTCCAAGTCCCTTCTTTCAGATCATTTAGGTATTTCCCTTGACGAAAAAGAGTACTGTCCTTATAAAAATAAGTCCATTCGCCATAACGCAATCCATTTTTATAATTTGCTAAATAAGAAAGCGCACCCGTTGAAAAATAGTATTCCCATTTCCCTTCCTGCAAGTCATTGGAAAATGACCCTTTCATTTCAAGGCCCATTCTATCTTCTAAATTCCAAATCCAAAGACCTGTTTTTTTCCCCATAGAATAGCTGCCTATTGTATTTATTCGAGTGTCTGGAAAATAAACTAAGTATTCACCATCTAATGAGTCTTTATGATAATTCAGCTGCTTGTCTATCTCACCTGAAGCATTATAAAACGTCCACGTGCCTTCTTTTTTTCCTTTGTCAAATTCCCCTTTAATTGAAATTCTTCCATTTGCCAGTCGTTCTTCAAAAGGCCCAGTTTTTAGACCGCCAATAAACTGGTATTTCTCCTTCAATCCCCCCGTTAAATAATCCGTTTTAATATACCCGTTTCCTTTGTTAATGGTCTGTAAGTGGTTCTTGCTTTCGTCCCAATAAGAAAGTGTAAAAACCGTGTCCATTACAACGCTATCAATCGACTTTAAATGGGTGTCTTCATAAAAGTATGTCCAATTTCCAATTGGGCTACCGAGCTTGTAGCACCCTGTTGTTTTGAGTGATTTATTAGCATACCATTCTTTATAAATACTGTCCGGTACATTAAAGGAGTAGTACATCAACTGCTTTATTGTTTTATCTGGATAATAAATGGTTTGTTTCCCATGTATTCTATCTCTAAAATAGTACCTCTCCTCTTCCAAAACCCCTTTTACAGAATAAAATAGCCACTTTCCATGTTTTTCTGTCGTTACAGGATGGCGTTCATCAACGAAATAAGAACCTGTTGAATGTAAAAATTTTTGATTTGCATCCCAATAAACCTTGGTTTTTAACGACAAATTTTCCGGTTGGATTTTCTGTGTATATGCAAACAATGGAAGCAAGATAATAAAGCAGAAAAATACGTCTCTTACCAAACTATTCTTGACAGGGTTTCCTACCATATCCATAAAAATTTAATGCTTAATATAAAATTGTTTCACAATTAAGAATAGGCCAAAAGTGATGAAAATAATCCCAATCAAGTTGTTAAACGCTTTAAGCAGCGCATCGGTTACAAAGGGGCGCAGTTTTTTAGCAGTAATAATTTTTAAAACATCGAAAGAAAAATAAGTTGTAAGAACGATGAAGACGAAAATAAAAACTTTTGCTGAACTACCTTTTCCAACAACCATATTTCCCTGAGCAATTATGCCAATCCAATAAAACAATACGGCTGGGTTCGCAAAATTCAACATAAATCCCTTAAGAAAAAGGACTACATAATTTGCTTGAGGAACACTGTTTTTTTTATCGATTAAGCTTAAATTATTTTTTTGCTTCTTTAATAGTATATACAAGCCATATCCTAAAAATAATATCCCGCCAATTACTGCAAGCAAGGTGTTATTATTATCGGCGTTGTCCGTAAAGTTTTTAATTTGAGTAGCGAATATAAAGGCAAAAAGAATGTAAATAATATCACTGATAAAAACGCCTAAATCTAACATCAGTGCAGACCTTGCGCCTTTTGTAATGCTCGTTTCGAGTAAAACAAAAAATACAGGGCCTACCATTACGCTTAGTAAAAAACCTATGCCTATGGCTTGAAAAATATACTCCATGTACTACAAAAATATAAATTCATTTCACGCTTTAGCTTTTTTTTTACCAAGTCTTTTTGAAAAGCAATTAAGTTGCTTACTTTTGTATTGTAAATTTATTCCCCATGAAAACATTAATTGCCAACGAAAAGCTAGATAGTATTATTTCGCTCGCAGAAAAAAAGACACTTGACACTAAAAAAATAATTAGTGAATTACAGGCTCTTAGAGAGCATGCGCTACTTGAAAAAGATCCCTTAGTTGTTAAGGTGTTGCGACTAAGCTATGAATTTCTTAAGGAAAATGAAACTTTTAATGTTCAGGCCCAATATGAGGAGGATGAGGAAGGAAATGAGTATCCGATTGAAATTGATGACAAGGAGAATCTATTATACTTGCTTAATCTACTTAAAAACGCTGAGCATAAGGTAAACCGCGAAGAACTTAAAGATTACCGTAACAGCTTGAAGGCCGAACTTTATTAAACGAAAGAGCAACGCTTTTACGTCAACTAACGTCAATAAAAAGTAAGACAATAACGTTTGTCTTTACTTAGTTTTATTTAACTTGCAGTAGCCTGAAACGAATCATTTAACCATGACTCATTTCAGGCTTTTTTATTGGCAATAACTACAATATTTTGATGATTCATTATGAGTAAATGGAGAGTCCAAGTCATAAAGTTCCGTTATCACTTCCTGAAGTAGTTCCACCAGCAAGGCTTGTAATTCCTCCTTTGGTTCGCCTTTATATTGCAATGGATAAATGTGCCCTTTTGTAGTGATTAAGGATAAAATGGCTGCTTCATGAGCGTCAATCTTATATTTTTCTTTAAACAACAAACAATAAAGGGTTAATTGCAGGGTGTGTTTTGCTGAAGCAAAGGATTCTTTAACTCCGGAAGGTTTTAGATTAAAGTCAACATGTTTGGATTCTGCCTTTCCAGTCTTATAGTCTAAAATTCGATATCTATCGCCCACCCTATCAATCCTATCGATATAACCTTTTACAAGTATTTGTTTTGTCTCTGCGCCTATCACCACGGAAAGCGATGCCGTCATTGACGCTTCAACCTGCTCTATGTACAATGGCTCCGTTAATCCTTGAAGATATGTTATTTCAGCTAATAAGGTTTTTAGGGTTATTTCATTGGCCATTTCGAAACTTAAGAGGTTTTTCCCAGTGGCAAATAAGGAGGCGTCTTGGTTGAATTTAAGCATAAATTCACCCCTCATTATCTCAGGGAAATCAACAATCATTTTATTAACATCCTCTATCTCGAGTGCCTTAGGAGGGGGGGATATAAAATTTCCTTCTTTATCTCTTTGTGCAAAAGGGGTAAATAACTTCTCTAGCGTTCCATGAATAAATATTCCGAAATCACTACTTTCAACATCTTCCATCACCAACTTTTCCTCACCAAATTCGACTAAGTAATGGTAATAAAAATCCATTGGGCAAGTAAGGTATTTATTTATAGCAGACGCAGATATTGGTTTTGAAAAATACCTGTCTAATTGTTCTTTTATCTCTTCTTTCTTTTCAATAATTCCCGGGATTCCAAGCTCACTATCGGAAAAAGAGGTCAGGTAATAGCTTTTATTTAGCGTAGCGTTTGGGTTTAATCGAACAAGCTCTAATTCCAATTGGTTTAAATAACGGCTTGGCTCAGCAGCATTGATTTGATCGCCTATAGTTGTATACGTCAATGTTAAGTCTTCACAATGATGGAGTAAGCGATAAAAATGCTGTGCGAAAATCCCTTGCTTATCCCTTAATGTAGGTAGCCCAAGGCCTTTACGAAGATCCATGGGGATAATCGTATTCATTGCATTTGTTGGGGGTAGGTTTCCTTCGTTCATTCCTAGAATGATAATTCGTTTGAAATCTAGCATTCGAGTTTCTAATAAACCCATGATTTGTAATCCTTCAATTGGATTTCCGTGAAAAGCAATACTCTTAGTATACCAATGTTGATTAAATAACAACTTAAAGGTGCGTAATAATAATTCCGGTAGCCCATCGGACACAATTAACTGAAATTCGGAGATCGAGAGGTCAAATACGTATAAAATGTTCCGTTCGAAATCATTTTTTAAGGGTAATCTTTTTAAAAGAAATTCATTCGTATCACGAATACAAGATATAGCCTTGTCCCAATTATTACCCCAATCATCAAAAATAAAGGCTAAAAATGTTCTTGTATCCTCATCAATTTTTAGCCCTGAGAGATTTTGAAAGATTTTATTATACCGAATCATATCTTGTTCAAGAAAAACCAACTGCTTTTTAGTGCTTTCGCTTAACCATGAAATAAAAAAAGCATGATTGATAACCCTCTGTAAATCCTTGTAGTAGATGGCTTGCGTTTTAAACCGCATTTTATTTTCTTGTATGTCAAATAGAATTTCTACCCAAGATTTCATTGCTGTTTGATTAAGCGGTAACCCCAGGGTTATATTCGCTTGCTGTATAGATGACGGGATATTCTTAATTAGGGCGGTGATAAGCGTTTCGTCCGCTAACATAACTAAAGTTTCAGATAATTCTTCTTGGCTTAGTTTTGCTAATTCAGTTGCCGCCACTTTTACCTGACCTGTTAGTTGGGCGCATTGTATGATGTTAATTTCTAGTTTCTTTTGTGAAAGATGGTCTTCTATTCGTTCGGGCCTTGATATAGCGAGCACCTCCGCATTTTTTCGATGAAAATAACCTGCCTCATGTTGTTTGTTGGCAAAATAGTATTGATCTGAATCCAAATAAAAAGCGCCCGCTTTAGCCAATAAAATTTTATTTATAATCCTTAGCTCTGCTGCGGAAAGGGCATTAAATCCGGCAAATATGTAAAAAGCTTTCGGGTCTTTCGCGTGCAATATTGTTGTGTCCTCAGCTAATCTTTTGTATGCCATCCCCGCACTAACTCGATTGCGGCTTTTGAGCAGTAATTGGACTTCATTGTACAACTCGGGTAAAATGTCCCAAAAACGCATAAAATTTTTCTGGGCCTCAGTCAGTTCTTTTCCTTCTAAATTCCAACTTTCTAGCTCTTTAATTGATTTTAGATTTTTAAATACGGCTGTTGGGCTCAATAAATAACGCTCAATTTCTTCGAAATCATTTAATAATATAGGTCCCCAAGAGAGAAACTCTTCAAAGGTTTGCTGCTCTGTTTTCTCCACATTATTGTAGGCCTCAAAAAGAAGTAATAAAAATCGTGTCGAATCTATAATTGGAATGGTGGTATATGCTTTAATTAACTCATTAATAGTAATCATTTTGGGAGCAAATATTGGCTTATTATAGGCTCGAGACAATTCCGCCAAAAGAAATTTTGAAGCCCGTTCAGAAGGAACAACAAGTACCAAATGATCATTCAACCAATTGTTTGTCTTAATTTCATTGGCCAAATATGTGGTAAATTTCATGTGTTATTTTTTTGTCAAAAATGAAAAATAAGTGCCTGTATTCACTGTGTGAACGGGAATGTCAGGGTAGTGATTTTGAAATAACGGTGGTTTTTTTAGGGGTTTTTTCTTGTTGTATTTAAATTTATATCCCTCCATGCCTTTAACATTACATTCTATAAAATCAACTTGTTGACGAGTGTGCGAGCGCCAAAAAAAATAATCAGCCATCACGTTATTAATTTTATTCCATTTAATTCGCTCAGCAATTAACCAATTCATCCACAAAGCATCTATATCCACTCGCATTAACAAGTCATTAAAATTATTTATGGAAGCGTTGCGTATTCCGTTATCTAAAAATATGAAAATATTCGTTTTTTTTAATTCATATTTTTTATCTGTAGAATAACTAGGCAGACGATACAACACATGTGATTTACAAAGTATAGAGATATACCGTTCAATTGTTTCATTATCAACGCCTATAAATGTGGCAATCTGATTATAAGATAGTGGCTGACCAATATGGTTCGCTAAAACCTGAATAGTTCGAAGTAATACCTCCGACTTATTAATCCGATTGCTTGCCGAAAAGTTTGCGCTGACGATATTATTTATCGTTTGATTAAGGCCTACTTCCTTGTCTAGTTTCTGTGTATTAAGCGAGTAATAATTGCCATAAATCAATCGCTGATCTATTCCCTTACTTTCTATTGGGAGGCTCGTTTCATTCGTATATTCATAAAAAGTTGGTGGAGGAAGATAAAAATGCGCCCCTTGATAAGCCAAGGCTTCTAGCAATTCCTCTTCAATCTTAGGTGGATTAGCAGCGGTTAAGATAATCGAAGCATTCACCTTTCCATTCAATACTTCTTCTAGAAATTCTTGTAATAATGCTAAATGTTCACATTCACAAAGTAGCATGTGGTCGCTTTGATTAGCAAGCCAAAGAAGTTCAGCTAAGCTTAATTTATTAATTTCCTGCCTTATTGACGCTTCGCCTAATTCAATTTTTTGATACGCTAGTTTTTTTTCAGAAAATGCCCCCTCAATAAATGCTGACTTCCCTGAGTTTTTAGGTCCTGAAACAAGTATTATTTTATGCGTTGGTATAAGCGCTACAAAAGCTGAATAAATCCTCCTTTCCATTTTTTTCGCTGAAATTTATTAATTATTGCGTTATTCAAAGATTATCTTATCAAAAAACAATCGGCTTCGCTTAGAATTCATAAACTTATTACCTCCAAAAGCTTTCGCGATTAATACGTTTTTTCCATTTGTCAAAAGCCTTACCCAATGAATTCCCTCTGGATAAGTGTCGGAAATCCCCTCATAAAATAGTGTTCCATCTTCTAATTCTCCATAGCGGTATTTGGTATTTGGAGGGCTTGCAATATAAATCGCTGCATATTGCTCGAAGCTTAGTGACTCATCAAAAGGAAGGATTTCAATAGCATAGGTGTTCCCTTGGCCTAATTCTTTATATATCGCCACTGTAGATCCATTTTCAAGCAGTGTTACTGCTGGTTTGCCTGGAAATTTAACAAGTAATCCCTGCTCTTTAAGCAAGAGTTCGTAACCCTTATATGCAAGAACATTCTGTTTTTCCTTAATGGGTAGTTCAGAATGAATTGCAGTCACAAGCCTAACTTTATACCCTTTATTTCTTAATAGTTGAATCATTCCATTTTCTCCAAACAAATGGCCTGCGCCTACAGCGCAAAAAACAGTTTGTGTTTTTAAGCAGGAGTCAAGTCGAGATACCATTTCTTTATTCCTGTCTTCAATAAGAATTTCGTATAGACCTGGTTCATTCGACATATTTTTTCGAATAAACCTATCCAACATGTTAATGTCACCTTTCAAATACAGCGCCGTAAGCGCCTCTATATCCCTAGTTCGATTTAAATTCACCATTTTATTCTCAGAGCTTGGCAAATCTTTAAAGTAATCTAGTTGGGTGTTGATATTTTCTAGAGGATAAAATTGCTTATTGGATAGGTAAGCATATTGTTGAAAATAGGCATCTAAAAACTGTGGCATGCCATCTTCGTTTCCATAATTGGTGAATGATGCCTGATTAGATCCTGTATAAGGATTTCCTTCATTATCATATAAAAGAACACCAGTTTCGCCACGGACTTGAAGCTGATTAAAAAACTTAAAAATATCAGTTTCTAGCGCAATACAAGTGGCGTGGTTTACCGCATAGTAAACAGAATCGGCCAGTTGAAAAACTCGTTTGTCATTGGAATGAAGCGTGCCGAATAAATATGACTTTGTTTTTAATACTGGGGAAGTTATTTCCCAAAGCAGCTCATTATCTGGATTAACTATTTGTGAAGTTGCACTTAGGTAAGTAAAAAAAGATAAGAGTATTACTGCACATTTCATAGTTAAAAACAAATATAAGGCTAAGTTATATTAAAAGATTCGAGAGATGTTGTTTTCTCCAAACGAATAGGGTAAGTAGGCAAAGGAGGGTATCGGATTCGTAAGAATGATTTTTCCAGTATATCCTATCTTAATTTTTCCATGTGTTTCCGAAATACCCATTGCGTACGCCGCATTTACTGTTAGCGCATTAAATGCCTCTTCAGGCGTCATTTTTAATTTTATACAGGCCAATGACCAGATAAAAAACAAGTTGTAATTTGGAGCGGAACCAGGATTATAGTCGCTGGCTAAACAAATGGGGATTTCGGCTTGAATTAATCTTCGAGCATCACCAAAAGAAATCCCCAAGAAAAAAGAACAAGCTGGCAAAAGAGTCGCTATACAATTGCTCGATTGAAGGGATAAAATATCTTCTTCTCCTAACTCTTCCAGATGATCAACCGAAAGCGCACCTATATCGACAGCTGCTTTTACTCCTCCTAAAATTGAAAATTGATTTACATGCACTTTGGGCACTAAACCAACCTTCTTTCCTGCTAATAATATTCGTTGCATTTGTTCAATAGAAAAATAATTTCGTTCACAAAAAACGTCTATAAAATCCGCTAGTCCCTCGGAAGAAATCAATGGAATCATTTCGTTAATAATCTTATCTACATATCCTTCAGGGTTGTTTTTGTATTCCTTTGGAAAAGCATGAGCCCCTAAAAATGTTGCTTTGATCGATATTTGATAATGCTGCTTTAAGCGTTTTATTACACGCAACATTTTAAGTTCGGAGTCAACAGACAAACCATAACCCGATTTTATTTCAAGCGCTCCAGTGCCCCCTGCGATTAATTTATCGATTCGTTGAACGGCCGAATCAAATAATTCGTTAGCTGTTGCAGTACTTAATTTTTGAGCGGAATTTAAAATCCCTCCTCCTTTTAATGCAATTTCCTCATAGGTAAGCCCTTGAATTCTATCTACAAACTCCCCTTCTCTAAAGGAAGAAAAAACAGCATGGGTATGACTATCGCAAAATGCCGGAAAAACATAGGATCCTTCGGCATCTACTACTTCTACCCCCCGCCAATCCGTAATACCTTGCCAATCTTCCATTTTTCCATAATCGATTACCACATTATTTTCTAACGCTAAATAAGCATGCTCAATTATTGGTAAACAGGCCATTTCAGCGCCTTTTAAGAGAAATGGAATGTTTTCGCCCGCCTGAACTAAGCCTTTAATGTTTTTTATAATAATCTTTGACATGCGAAAAATGTTGTAAGGATACCAAATCAAAAGTAAGCACTTTCATTGAGAATAATTAAAGGACGATCCCTTTATTAATTCTATACCATATACTTTAGAAACAAAAACCCCCAATAATTAAGTTTCGGATTTATTATGTTCTTCTACTCATTTATTAAAGGCAACCATGGTTCAGATATAATAGTACAAATGAAAAACCCCAAAAGAATAAATTCCCTGGGGTTTAACTTTCTCGTGAAAGGTGGAAGCCAATTCACAAGGCTTTAATAACAAAAAACCCCAACATTAAGCCGGGGTTTTTGTACTCGAGGCGGCCCCGATACTTCGGGGCTGAACCCTCACATTTTCCCTTTCATGATTTCATAAAACAAGGAAGGATCATTAATAATTTTTTCTATAAAATCACGGGATTTCATTCGTTTTATGAATCTTTCCATAAAATATGCCTCTTTACTTAATTCGCAGCAAA
The DNA here is from genome assembly GCA_044336865.1 of Crocinitomicaceae bacterium. Taxonomy (GTDB): domain Bacteria; phylum Bacteroidota; class Bacteroidia; order Flavobacteriales_D; family Crocinitomicaceae; genus UBA952. The sequence continues at coordinate 41,195 of JBIIOQ010000025.1, forward strand.
AACACTTTTTTAAGACCCAAGGCTCACCATTTCTGGTGTAGGCGTTCGGATATACGACATTATTATGCTCATCCAATCTTTTGTTGAAATCATCCGTGGTCCCGATATAATATTTGTCGGTTTTATTAGAGTAAATAATGTAAACAATAAACATTTATGTAAAACAACACTTTGAGAAGATTATTACAAATGAAAAACCCCAAAAGAATAAATTCCCTGGGGTTTAACTTTCTCGTGAAAGGTGGAAGCCAATTCACAAGGCTTTAATAACAAAAAACCCCAACATTAAGCCGGGGTTTTTGTACTCGAGG
>JBIIOQ010000014.1:0-64825 GCA_044336865.1 Crocinitomicaceae bacterium
CGGGACTTGAACCCGCACGCCCATACAGGCACAGGATTTTAAGTCCGGCGTGTCTACCGATTCCACCACTCGAGCGAAATACAATCAGGAAGATTGCCGGTAAAATAATGGAGCGGGAGACGGGATTCGAACCCGCGACCCCGACCTTGGCAAGGTCGTGCTCTACCAACTGAGCTACTCTCGCTTTATTTCAATTCAAACTTGCTTCATTAAGCAAGTCCCCTTAAGGCATTAAATAATCACTTAAGGGGCACAAATTTAGAAAAAAAACACTAATTTTTTAGTGTTTTGCTAAAAAAAATTAACCGCCAATAAGTTTTTTTATATCATGGAGCTTTATTAGTGCTTCTACTGGGGTTAGAACATTAATGTCAATGCCCATCAATTCTTCATGAATACTTTCTAGCACAGGGTCATTTAACTGAAAAAAACTCAGTTGGAGATTTTCTGCCTGCTGTTGATTTCTCAAAGTTGATTTCTTTACCGGCTGACTGTTTGATCCCACATTTGCATGGGAAAGTTCGAGCTCTTTTAACACTTGCTCGGCTCGTTTAATAACAACCCCTGGCATGCCTGCCATTTTAGCTACGTGAATTCCGAAGGAATGCTCACTGCCTCCGGCTATTAATTTTCGTAAAAATAAGATTGAATTTCCCACTTCCTTTACGGCAACAGTAAAATTCTTTATTCGCTTAAAATGGTTGGCCATTTCGTTAAGTTCGTGGTAATGAGTTGCGAAAAGGGTTTTTGCTTTTGCCGTTCTGTTTTCATGCAGAAATTCAGCGATTGCCCAAGCAATAGAAATGCCATCGTAGGTGCTAGTTCCCCTTCCTATCTCATCTAACAAAATCAAACTTCTTGATGAAATATTATTAAGAATACTGGCCGTTTCATTCATTTCCACCATAAATGTAGATTCCCCTGAAGAAATATTGTCTGAGGCCCCTACACGAGTAAATACTTTATCCACCCAACCGATTTCTGCTTTTTCAGCAGGAACGAAAGACCCCATTTGAGCCATTAAAACAATCAATGCTGTTTGTCGTAATAAAGCGCTCTTTCCGCTCATGTTTGGACCCGTTATCATAATTATTTGCTGCGATTCCGTATCTAAAAATACATCATTCGCAATGAAGTCATCACCGTGTTGAAGTTGTTGCTCAATAACCGGGTGGCGTCCATTATGAATATTAATGGCCAAACCATCATTGATTTCTGCTCGAACATAATTATTCTTAAGAGCAACTATAGCAAAGGAATAAAGGCAGTCGAGCTTTGCTATAAGCGCCGCGTTCCGTTGTATTGGAAGTATGAATTGATTCAGCCATGTAACTAATTCTGAAAATATTCTAGCCTCAATTTCATAAATTTTTTCTTCGGCGCCTAAAATTTTAGTCTCATACTCTTTCAGTTCCTCTGTGATATACCGCTCCGCATTAACCAAGGTTTGTCGTCTTATCCATTCTTCCGGGACCTTGTCTTTGTGTGTATTCCTCACTTCAATATAATATCCAAAGACATTATTAAAAGAAACCTTTAGGCTTGTGATCCCTGTTCGTAACGCTTCTCTTTCTTGAAGTTTTTCGAGGTAATCCTTTCCGGAGAGCGAGATGTTTCGTAATTCATCTAAGATTGGGTCAAGGCCCTCGCAAATAACGCGGCCTTTTCCCACTTGGATTCCTGGATCTGGATCAAGAGTAGCATCAATTTTAGAGACTAGTTCAAAACAGTCAGTAAGCTGAGATTGCAAGTGTTGGATAGAATCCACCCTGTTTTTATTCCCCAAAAGCGCACTTATTTTAGGAACGTTTTTCAATGTTCGCTTCAAATGAGAAACCTCTCTAGGATTTATTTTTCCGACCGCAACCTTTGAAATCAGTCGCTCTAAATCGCCAATTTCATTAAGTAATGAACCTAATTCAGCTGTTGCCGATTCGTCGTCTTTTAACCATCCCACCACATCATGACGCGCTTCCATTTCTTTTTGGTCTTTTAGGGGCATAATTAGCCATCGTTTCATCAACCTGCCTCCCATTGGTGTGGCGGTTTTATCCAAAACATCTAATAGCGTTTTTGCGTTTTGATGGGGGGAATAAACCAATTCAAGGTTGCGTATTGTAAAACGGTCAAGCCAAACGTGACTAGTTGCAGCAATCCTCGATAGCGTGTTAATGTGAGAAAATTCTTTGTGCTGGTTTTCGGAAAGGTAATATAAAGCAGCGCCTGCTGCAATAATACCCGAACTCATTTCTTCTAGGCCAAATCCCTTTAATGATTTCGTTTTAAAATGATTATTTAACCTTTCATGGGCATTGTGTTCATTAAAAACCCAATCTTCTATTCGAAAACTACAATGATTATCTCCAAAAGCGCTTTTAAATTGCGCTTGGTCTTTCCTAGCATAAAGAAATTCGCTTGGTTCAAAGCCCGCGATTAATTTATCCACGTATTCTTTATCCCCTTCTCCGATCAAAAACTCACCCGTTGAAATATCAAGAAACGATACCCCGTGAATCTTTTTGTCAAAATGAATCGCACAAAGAAAATTATTTTTCTTTTGGTGTAAAACCTGATCGTTGAAAGCAACACCAGGTGTAACTAGCTCCGTTACCCCTCGCTTTACAATAGTTTTAGTTAGTTTCGGGTCTTCTAATTGATCGCAAATCGCTACGCGTAGTCCAGCTCTTACCAATCTAGGTAGGTAAACGTCTAATGAATGGTATGGAAATCCCGCAAGCTCTATGTCCGTGCCGCTACCATTTTTCCGTTTCGTTAATATGATGCCTAATATTCGGGAGGTTCTAACCGCGTCTTCTCCAAAAGTCTCATAAAAATCTCCGACCCTAAAAAGCAATAAAGCATCAGGGTGACGTGCTTTTATTTGATTGTATTGCTTCATTAAAGGCGTTTCCGCAATTTCTTTTGTGGTTTTCATTTCGTAAAATCAAATGATTTTGTGACTTTTGTACGTTAAAATTAAGCGCATATCTTCTTATTTCAAAAGAATTGAATCACTTCTTATGAACATTAGTAATAAAAAATTAAAATTGTGGGAACTCAATCGAATTTCGGAAGAAGAATATCGATCACAATCAAAAATTCCTGTGCTTATCATTTTAGATGATATTCGTTCGCTTAATAATATTGGTTCATTTTTTAGAACGGCGGATGCTTTTTGCGTTGAAAAAATATACTTGTGTGGTATTACCGCTTGTCCTCCGCATAAAGACATCCACAAAACAGCGCTCGGAGCAACTGATGTTGTTTCGTGGGAATATTGCTCATCTATACTTGATTTAGTTACTGAATTAAAAATGAAAAACTGGGCGATTTACACCATAGAACAAGCTACAGAAACCCTTGAGCTTCAGAAAATAAATTCGCTTCCTGACACACAATTTGCGCTTGTTTTTGGCAATGAAGTTAATGGTGTTAAGCAAGAAGTGATTGATTTATCGAATGGTGTTATTGAAATTCCACAGTTTGGTACTAAACACAGCCTTAATGTTAGTGTTTGTGCAGGTGTGGTTTTATGGGAGTTTTGCAAAATGTTGCATCCTAAATTAAAAACCAACACATAAAAAAACATGCGGTTTATCTTCGTTTTTTGCTTGTGTTTTTCTGGGTTTGCGCAGGATATTAAAAACGTACAATTGCTCGATAAATGGAGCGAAGACACCCTCTTAACCAACTCAAGCAATGTTCGATATAGCAGCTGTTGGGGATTTGAATACCAAAACAGAGAATATGCGGTGATTGGCTCTACCGAAGGGTCTCATTTCTTCGAGCTAACTAACGACAATGAACTCCGACTAATTGGTTTCATAAAAGGGCGGTTTAGCTCCTCGTTGGCTATAACGAGAGAATACAAATTCTATCAACATTATATTTATGCCGTTTGCGATGAGGGACCGAGCAGCTTGCAAATCATCGATGTTTCTACCTTGCCCGATTCCGTTTCATTAGTAGCCGACATTCAAAACAATCTTTTCGGGAAGACACATAATTTATTTATTGATACTTCTGAAGCATTACTGTACATGTGTATGGTGACACCGATTGTAGCGGGAATAAATTTATCTATGGTGCCACTTCGTTTATTTTCATTAGCAGACCCCATTAATCCTACCTTATTATGGCAGGGGCCAAATGACCTTCAGGAAGTGCACGACCTATATGTTCGGGATAATATCGCAATACTTAATTGTGGGTATGATGGGATAAGAGTTTATGATTTTTCATCTCCCACTGCACCCATCTATTTAAACGGATTAGCTTTTTATAATCAACAAGGATATAATCATCAGGGTTGGCTTTCTCCAGATAAGAACACCTATGTTTTTACAGATGAAAACCAAGGCCTTGACATAAAAAAGTGCACTGTTTCTGATAATTGGACAATTTCCCCAACTCATTATTTTGGTGTGCAAGATGGCCCTGCTGCAATGACCGCACACAACGTTCAAATATCAAACGAATTAGCCTTTGTTTCTTATTACAATGCCGGACTCCGTATTTATGATTTGCGAATGAATCCGCCCGGAGAGATTGGCGCGTACGACACCTATTTATTGCCAGATGCTCAAAATTTTACCATGTGGGGGGCATGGGGAGTTTATGCCTTGTATTCAAGCAAAAGAATCATAATTTCTGATCGAAACAATGGCCTTTTTCTTTTTAATTTTGACCGAGAATTTTTTGAAAATCAAAGTGATCCTTCCGTATTTATTGCCTACCCAAACCCTGGTTCTAAGGGAGGAAGTATTGTTATCCGTTCTCCAAATGATGCTATTACAAATTTTAATTATGCTGTCTTTGATTCACGGGGTAAGGTTATAGAAAAGGGTGGCTCTGGTTACCAATCATTTGTTGACTTATCATTAGATTTGGCTGCAGGCGTTTATTTTATTGAAGTCTCTTATGAGAATTCTTTGTCGGAGGAGAAACGGAGCACCATAAAAATTGAAGTGCTTTAATTACTTATAAAAGTGCATTTCTTCTACATACTTAAATACTGGCTCTGTTAAGAGATACCTCACATCCCTTCCTTCTTTTATTGCTTTTCGAATGAAGCTTGAAGATACCTTCATCACAGGTGCATCATCACAAAAAACAATCGTTGGATAAGAAGAATAATTCGTTATTTCGGATTCGCTTATAGACCTTACCTCTTGTTCTTCTTGAAGAGTAAGTGCCCTTGGATAAACATATATGAGGTGGTTTTTTATTAGCACTTCATGATTGAACCATTTATGTAGCGTCCTTAAATTATCTTCTCCCATTATTAACGAAAACTCATGCTCAGGGTATTGCTCAATTAAATAGGCTAAGGTTGTGATAGTATAGCTTGGTTTTGATAAATGAAATTCGACATCGCAGGCTGTCAGTTTTGGATTCTCATAAATTGCTTCTCGTACTAATGCTAGCCGATGAAAATCGGCTAATAAAGTTCTTTTATCTTTTAATGGATTCTGGGGTGAAACAACTAGCCAAACTTTATCCAAATCTGTATAATCTACCATGTAATTCGCTATCACAAGGTGGCCCACGTGGATCGGATTAAAGGTTCCGAAATAAAGTCCTATTTTCATTTTATAAAGTTTAGAACACTTGTTCTTGCCTCCTCAATGGCATCATTTAAAACGACATTGCGGATTACGATATCAAATTCGTTTGCTCTACTCAACTCTATTCTTGATTTATCAAGGCGCTGTTGTATTTTATCCTCCGTTTCTGTTTTTCTGTTTCTTAACCGTGTTTCTAAAATGGAAATGCTTGGTGGCGCAATAAATAAAGAAAGTGCATTGGTTCCAAAAAAAGATTTAAGATTGAGCCCCCCCACTACATCAACATCAAAAATAACGACTTTGCCTGCATCCCAAATTCGATTGATTTCACTTTTAAGTGTGCCGTAAAATGAGTCCAAATAGACTTCTTCCCATTCTACAAATGCGTCATTCTTTATGGTTTCTTTAAACTTTTCTACACCAAGAAAATAATAATCGACTCCATTTTTTTCCGTTGACCTTGGATCTCTACTACAGGCAGACACCGAAAAAGAAAGTTGATTAATTGTCGCTAGCAAGGCGTGCACAATAGTGGTTTTTCCTGCACCTGACGGCGCAGAAACAATAATACACTTGCCTTCTTTCCTATCCATATCACAAGGTATTAAGAACTTGTTCTTTTATTTTTTCTAACAAATCCTTCATTTCAACTACTGTTTTTTGCATCTCTGCTTGACTGCACTTGGAGCCTAATGTATTTATCTCGCGGCCTATTTCTTGTGCAATAAACCCTAATTTTTTTCCACAAAGCGGAGTACCCATTGTTTCTATGAAATAGTCCAGGTGGTGGGTCAGGCGCATTTTTTCCTCGGAAATATCTAATTTTTCAATATAAAAAATCATTTCCTGCTCCAAACGATTTTGATCTACTGCGGCCGTGTCCAATTCTCTCAATGCCTTATTCATCCTTTCACGAATAGCGAATAAGCGCTCCTGTTCAAAGGGCTCAATCTCTTTTAGTAATTTACGAATTCCAGCAATATATTTTTCAAATTCAGCTTTCAATGAGTCGCCTTCCTTTTTTCGAAACTCATTGAGTTTCGATGCGCAATTGGTAACAAGGTCAAGAACCCAAATTGTTTCAGCTTCCTCTAGCTCTCCGTCTGATTGGTTTAAAACGTTTGCCATATTCATTACAATCGACAAATAATTTTGAGGAGGCTCACCCCAGGATTCATTAAGGCGCTTTAAAGCCTCATAATACGATGTTGCTAATGTAACGTTTAGTGCGTTTTCTGGGTGTGACCCTTGAGACTCAATATAGATGCTTACATCTATTTTCCCCCGGTCTAATGTAGATGAAACAATGCTTCTTACAGCGGTTTCAAGTTCTTTGTAAGCACTGTTTAATTTAATATTTAAGTCTAGCCCCTTGCTGTTTAAAGAACGGATTTCAACGGAAACTTTTTTTGATTGATATACCCCATTGCTTTTTCCAAAGCCCGTCATTGATGAAATCATGGTTGTTTATTTCTGTAAAAGTAAAAAAAATGATCTTTTAATGAAGAATGTCGCCTTAGCAATTAATCATCTTGGATTATTTCATCCAATAATTTTTCTGTAGCGATTTTATAATTAATGTATTCTATCCCTGTACCAGGGCCGCTAAAGCCAGTATGAATTCTTCGAACACGTCCTTGTTTATCGATAAAAATTGTGGTGGGAAAACTAGAAATAGTATTCAAGGAGGAAAAGATAAGTTGAGCTTCTTTTGCCCCTTTATTTCCGCCTAACACCACACGATAAGGCACTTTGCAACGCTTAACAAAACCTTTTAACCGTTTCCGTTTTTGCGAAGGACTACCTATCTCAAAAGCGACAGCTATAAATTCTATACCTTTGTCCTTGTAGCGAGGGTATAATTCCTTGAAATAATTTGTTTCATCTATGCAATTCGGACACCAAGAACCCATTATTTGAATTATTGCTGCTTTATTTTTTTGGGGTGAAAAATGATAGGGCCTTCCATTCAGTTTTAGGGCGTCAAAAGAAAACGGTTCCTGATTATTTAGCGTAGTCAAAGAATCTGAATCTCTCAAAACAGCTTGTTCATTTCGTTTCCCTGACCATAAGGTTGGCTCATTTTTTCCGCTATAAAACAAGCCGTTCAACTCGTTATTAGCACCTATATTTGCAACAAATTGATAGGCGTGAGCGCCATCGAAGCCCGATAAATAAAGCGTGTTGTTTTCGTCTACATTACCTGATAAAAATCCGTAGTCTCCTGTTTCCGTTAAAAATGTTCCATTTATTTCATTCCCTTTTTGTTCGAAAAGACCAATAGCCGGTTGATTGCCATCAGCAAACACAAGCTCCCACCTTCCTGTAAAATCATAGCTTGGTATTCCCTTAATTAAAAATCGCGTTTCATCAGATAGATATGCAGTAAACGGAATCGAAACCGGGCTTGTCTTATTATAATTTGTCCACTCTCCGCTTAGCTGCTTGCCATTGTTATCATAACGAATACATAATTCACTATCAAAGTAAGAAAACCGGTAATAATACACCTCTTTCTTGCGTTTTTTAAGAATTAGGGGGGTGCTATTTTTTCCATTTAAGATGCACAGTTGTGGTCCATTTTTAGTAGTATTTAATCTGATTTCAAAAGGTAAATGAAGGCGGTCATTTATACACAATTCTCCATGCCATGCGCCATTATTCGGGCTTAATTTTTCTTGAGAAAAAGCTGATTTTCCTGAAAAAAAACCAATAAACAGAAAAAAAATAATGTTTTTTGACATATAACGCTTTATTTTACGGAGTGAAACTACTGATTTTTATTGCAAAAAAATACATCTGGTGCAACCTTTTCAACATCATAAATGTCTAAACGAACAAGCCATGGATGATGCTCAATTGGTTAAGGAATGTTTGAAAGGTAATCCGAAGGCTCAAAAAACGTTGTTTGATAGATTTGCTCCTAAAATGTTTGTTGTTTGTCTGCGCTATTTTAAGCAAAGAAGCCAAGCAGAGGATGCCCTTCAAGATGCCTTGATTAAAGTGTTTGTTAAACTTTCAGAGTTTAAAAACGAAGGGGTGCTGGAGGGATGGGTTAGGCGAATTGTGGTGAATACGTGTTTGGATCACATCCGTAAGAATCTTAAATTTCAAGCGGATGTTTCCATGGGAGATGTAGAATTTAAGATAGAACAACAGGAATTTACTGTTGAGAACTTAATGGCTAATGATTTAATGAAATTAATACAAACGATGCCAGAAGGATATAAAGTAGTGTTTAATCTTTTTGCGATAGAGGGTTACTCGCACCAAGAAATCGCGGCAACTTTGGGAATAAGCGAAAGCACCTCAAAGTCGCAATATTTAAGAGCAAGGGGTTATTTAAAGGCTAGAATAGAGAAACGATAATACAAATGGAAGACAGAGATCAAATTAAGGAACTTTTTCAGCAGCAGCTATCCAATCATCAAGAAGCTGTGCGTCCCGAAATATGGGCTTCGGTTTCTTCGTCGATAGCCACTCCAGTTTTGGTAACTACTGGTATAAGCATTCTTTCGAAAACGTTTATTGGATTGGGCATTGCCGCATCGATTCTTGTATCTGCCTATTTGTTATATTCTTCTGATGATAAAGCAGTAAAAGTTCCCACGCAGGAAAAGAAAAAAGCGAAAGAAGTTCCATCTATTCCTAATAATAATACGCTTGTTCCAAATGAAACGAAAAAGAACACTATTCCGCTTGTCGTGTTAGAAAACAATGATTTATTAAGTGTTGAGGAGGTCGTTTATGAGATAAATACCCCAAAAATAATTCCTTTTGAATCAGTTCAACTTCCAATCGTTCAGCTTCCAAATACGGACCCTTTGCAAGATTTGGGAGAGAATGTATCTAATGGCCCTATTGAAACCAACAATGATGTTATTGTAATGCCACAAGTTGAGAACACTCATGGATCATCCCCTTTGCCAGAGAAAGATCAAGAGTTGGAAGTCGTTTTAACGAATGTATTTACCCCAAATGGAGATGGTAAAAATGATTATCTGTTTATCAATGCTCTGGGATTAACTGATTTTAGCGTAGTTGTTTTAAGCCAGGCGAATCAAGTCATCTTTCAATCAACAGACCCTTCCTTTAATTGGGATGGAAAATTAACTAATGGTGATGATGCCCCAATAGGACAATATGTCTATTTTATTACCGCTAAATCCGATAGTGGTGATTTAATTAATAAGTACAGCACCTTGTTTATTCAACGATAGACCCTTGATACTTTGGTCTTATTTCTGACTATCTGCTAATGATATTTTTTAATAGGCGCCTTAAACAATACAAAATCCTTATATTTGCACTCGCTATAAGCGAATTGCCCCGGTGGCGGAACTGGTAGACGCGCTGGATTCAAAATCCTGTACTTTCGGGTGTGCCGGTTCGATTCCGGCCCGGGGTACTAAAAAGCAGTGTGAAAAACAGAGCGAGAGCGATGTTGGGAACACTGCTTTTTTTCTTCATTCTGTTTCTGTTTCTCGATCTATTTTACTTGTTTTTTAATCGGAGGTAAATGTATTTTCGTTCTATTATCAGAATAGTCTTCCCAATCTTCTATTAATTCCTGTGAATACTGCTTTGTTACAGTAATTGGAATGTGTTCAACAACAACATTGGTTTTGTCCAGGCCGAAATCTTCCGCCGGCTTAAGCCCAGTAGATTTTATAAATCGATATGTTTTAACGGCGATGATCTGCGAGGGCGTTAATAAATTATTGGTCGCTACTCTCGAATTCAACACAATAAATTTAAAATCTGGCTCTGTGATATAGCCTTTTATGGAATTAAAGACACTTTGACCTGTAAGCTCCCCTTTTTCAACCATTTTTAGTTGAATTTGACGCATTACATATTCAGTTCGAAGCTCTTCCTTGAACCCTAAATGAAGTCCAACATAGTAGCACGACTTATCTATTACCTGGTGTACAGAATAATGTACTCCCCATGGCTCATTAAGGATATCGAAGTGAAGAAACCAAATGATACCCGCTTTCCTAGGACGCTTTTTAAACAAAGAGTGGAAAATAGTTGCATCTAATTTATTTGGGTTGTCACTGCGCGTTGGATAAACAAGATTAGATGCTTCAAACGGAATTTTATCGTCTGCATTAATTGCATTAATCATTGGGATTATTTTTTCCATGGGTACATACTCCGTAATTCGTTTACGTAACATACGAGCTTTAAAATAAAGAAATAACATGGTAAAGAAGGTGGTGGCGAGAATGAGTGTAAACCAACCTCCATTTGGGACTTTTCCAATATTAGAGAATAAGAAAACCCCTTCAATTAATAAAAACACTCCAAATGTTATTAAATATAGCACTTTACGTTTGGGGGATTTTAACATAAGCAAGAAACAAAGCAATATAGAGGTCATGACCATGTCTATGGTGATTGCTAAACCATAGGTCGCCTCCATTGCGGTTGACTTTTTAAAAATTGCTATAACGAGTAAACAGCCAGCCATTAGAAACCAATTGATAAAAGGAATGTATATTTGACCTTTATGATCTGTTGGGTACTTGACCTTAAGATTGGTCCATAAATTTAATTTAATTGCCTCATTCATTAGCGTAAAAACGCCTGTTATGAGGGCTTGTGAAGCAATAATTGCTGCCGTTGTTGCAATAATAATGGCAAATGGCAACATGCCTTCTGGAACCATAGAATAAAAGACCGTTTGCTTGCCTTGCAATGCAAAACCATCAGATAGACATAAAGCAGACTGACCTAAATAATTCATCAATAACAATATGCTAATAAATGACCAGCTAATTCTAATGTTGTTTTTTCCACAATGCCCTAAATCTGAATACAGCGCTTCGGCTCCTGTTGTACACAAGAAAACCGCTCCCAAAACCCAAAATCCGCCTTTCACATTTACTACTAAATTATAGGCATAGTAAGGATTGAATGCTTTCAATACCTCCGGATTCTTCATAATGTTTATTAAACCTAAATACCCCAAAAACAAAAACCATATTACCATTACGGGGCCAAAGGCTTTTCCAATTGCCGATGTTCCAAACTGCTGAATTGTGAAAAGCAAAACTATTATTCCCACAACAGCCGGAATTACCGGGAAATCAGGAAAAATATTTTCGATACCCTCTACTGCGGAAGAAATTGATATTGCAGGGGTTATAAATCCATCTGCTAATAAGGTGGAACAACCAATTAATGCAGGAATAATCACCCATTTTATGCGGCGAGATTTTAACAAAGCAAAGAGCGCAAAAATTCCCCCTTCCCCTTTGTTGTCAGCATTTAGCGCAAAATAGATGTATTTAACTGTAGCAATTAAAGTAAGGGTCCAAATTACCGCAGATAAGCCACCCATAATTAAATCTGGAGAAAAGTTTTTTCCGTTTCCTGTAATCGCTTGAAAAACATATAGAGGAGATGTTCCTATGTCCCCAAATACTATTCCCACAGCAACTAGAAGCGTTGCAGCACTTACTTTTTTCCTTGTAGCATCATCCATCACATTATATTTTGTGCAAATTTGCAATTAAAATTAATATAAAAAATAATAAGCGAGTAAAAGTATTGGGGAAGCAATTTAAAATAACGAAACAAACCGCTATCTAATTTTCCTAACTTCTTGGTGAGCTTTTATGACCTCCCTATCTATGGTGTTTATTACCCTATAATAACCATCCTCTCCATATAATTGACGAGCAATCTCTGCTTTTAAATTAGTTGAGATAACTCTCTTGCTTCGAATAAACTCTTTGTTATTTTTGCTTACGCCTCCTGTCTTGTTTGCATACGACACAAAAGCCTCAAGAATGTTATCATTACAAACAAATCGCGAACAAAAGTCTTGTGGGCTTTTCCAGTAGTTCCGCTTATTGGCAACAAAATCAAAAGAATACGATTGAAAAGCGCCACTAAATAATAGCTCTGTTAAATAAAAACTACTTTCTGTTGTGTCATAAGGCACAAAAACATCGGGTGTAATTCCCCCACCACCATAAACTGTTCGGCCTCCAATCGTTTTAAACTTTAAGGAATCAAGGTATAATGAACTGTCTAAATGATACATTTCTCCTTTTTCCATACGAGCCTCATCCTTCATGTATTCGTCATAATTGCCAGAATATGGTTTTTGAATACATCGCCCTGACGGCGTGTAATACCTTGCAATTGTAATGCGCAAATTACTTCCATCTCTCATTGGGCTATCTTCTTGAACCAAACCTTTTCCGTAAGATCGTCGACCAACAATGATTGCCCGGTCATTATCTTGAAGGGCGCCAGCTAAAATCTCGCTAGCTGAAGCAGAAAACGCATTAATTAAAACTACCGCATCGATGCTCTCAAGTTCGCCTCCTGATGTTGAATAATAAATTTTTTCTTGTTCCTTACGTCCTTTGGTTTTAAGCATAATTCGTCCCTTGGGTAAAAATTCATCCGCTATCATAGTGGCAGATTGAAGCACGCCGCCCCCATTATTCCTCAAGTCTAAAATGAGTTTTTTCATTCCGTAAGCCTTCAGCCTTATGGCCGCTTGATGAAATTCATCTGCCGTTGGTATAGAAAATTGATCTATCGAGATATATCCCGTTTCGTTGTCTAACATAAATGCACTTGTCACAGTTCTAATAGGTATTTCTCCTCTCGTTATAGAAAAAGAGAGCTCTTTTTTTGCTCTAACGATTGTTACAGATACTTTTGTTCCTTCTTGCCCTTTTAGATTGCCTAGCACTTTCTCGTTGGTGATCTTACTCCCAATAAATGGCTGTTTATTGATTTTAATGATTTTGTCGCCCGCTTTTATTCCAATTCGTTCTGATGGAGAGCCTGATATAACGTTTGTAATACAAACCGTATCCCTAATAATTTGAAAACGTATCCCCACCCCACCAAATTTTCCGTCAATCGACTCTGCTACAGCCTGCATCTCTTTTGCTGGAATATAGTTGCTGTGGGGGTCGAGTTTATGAAGCATTTCTGAGAGCATTTCCTCAAAAATTTTATCCTTGTCGATTGTATCAACATAGCGTTCATTTAAGACGTCGAGAATATCTGTTATTTTCTGAACGCGATCACTGTCTATTGACCCATTGTTTCTATTATTGCTTAATTTATTCCCTATAATTAGGCCTAAAATAAGTGTGACTGATAATAAGATTGGTAAAACAAAACGTTGGTTTTCTTGGCTAAATTTCATCTGTATTTTCTATTTGTACTATTTCTAACCCTGCTCTTTCTAAAAAATTGAGCCCCGCGGGGTCTTTATACTTTTCTATATAAACAACTCTAATTATTCCTGCCTGCAATACTATTTTACTACACTCTTTACAAGGCGAATGTGTTAAATATAATGTTGATTGATGACAATTATTAGTTGACTTTGCTACCTTTAATATTGCGTTCGCTTCAGCGTGCAACACATACCAATGCGTATCGCCATTTGTGTCCTCACAATAATTATCAAAGCCCTTTGGTGTGCCATTAAAGCCATCAGAAATTATAACGCCATCTTTTACAATGATTGCTCCTACTTTTTTCCGGGTACAATAAGATAGCTGTCCCCAACTTTTTGCTAAGCGCAAATATGCCCTATCATATCTTAATTGCTTTGACTTATCAGAATTCATCTTACAAAGTTACTCTATTTTCTTCTTGTTAAAGTGCCTGATGCCTAGTAATGGAATACTCCTTTGGAATTGTCCTATTATCTAACAGGTATTGCGCCATTTCTTTAGCCATTGTGGGAGCTATTAAGTAGCCTTTTGCTCCTAAACCATTAAACATATGTGTGTTTTTAAAGGTCGGGTGACTGCCTAATACTGGCCGTCTATCCATCGTTGTTGGGCGAATTCCAACGGGTTGAGAAATAACAACTGGCACCACCTTCGTTAAATGAGTTAAATGAGATAACAAGGTTTCTAAGGCTTTTTTTGTCGGACTTAGTGAAACATTATCCCATTCATATGTTGCACCAACACGAAACATTTTATTGCCCATAGGAAAAACAAAACATTTTAAATGTAATGATTCCGTTTCTGGAAGTTCTTCGTGATTAATAATTAACATCTGTCCCTTTGTCGGTTTTACCTGACAATCCTTAAAAAATGGGTTTTCAAAAACCCTATACCCACAGCAAAAAACTACATGGTCATAAACTATTCCTTGATAACGGGATTCACTGGGAGAATAACATGAATAATCAAATGCTTCTCTTTTTAATATGCCTAAATCATCAAAATACTGGTGGTTTTTAATGTAAAAGTTTTCGGAATGAACAACATAACCACTTTTTACTATTCCAAAAGACTGACCGTTAGAGGATGATGATATTTTTAATAGGTGGGATTTAAATTCCGCCAAGTCTTCTTTCTTTATCCACTCTTCTCTCTCCTGAGAAGATGGGAAAACACGTTTTATCCTAATTGGTTCAGCTAACGGGGTATTTAGCGTCTTCTCCAATTCTTTGTAAAATTCCCATCCTTCGATTAAAAATTCCGTCGCTCTCCAAGAGAGCGTGGTGCGACGAAACACAAGTGGATTCACCAGTCCTGCTGCAACTCTTGTTGACACATTTTTTCCATCATCGATTAAGGTAACATGTTGTTTCCGCTTGAGCAATTGATGAGCCAGCGTAATTCCGGCTAAGCCCCCTCCAATAATTAATATGCTTTTTTGCTGATTATCCTTCATTATTTTGCCATAGCAAGTGCAAAAATACTTATTTCAATCATGGGATACACTTGCTTTATTTCCTTTATCAAGGCCTCAAGGGTGGCTCCCGTTGTAATAACATCATCTACAATAGCAATATGTTTATAGTTGTTTTCCTTTTGTCCCCCTTGCCGGAATCCGCCAGAAACATTTGACCAACGTTCGGCTTTCGTTTTTTTAGTTTGACTTTCCGTTTGCTTTCTTTTAAAAATAAATGCATTGTCTATTGGGATTTTAGTGTGCTTTGAAATGCCTTGAGCAATTTTTTCGCTTTGATTATATCCGCGGACAAATTTTTTCTTGTGGTGTGTTGGCACTGGAATTAATACGTCTATCGTTTGACCTCGGGAATTTAGAAAAAAAGCCTCGGCAATTTTCCTGCCCATGATGATCCCTAATTGTGGTTTATGGCCATACTTTAATTCATGTAAAATAGACTGAGTTGCACTCCCTTTTTGAAAATATAATAAGGCAAATGTTTGGTGCACGGGCACCCTTCCCCAAAATAATTGATCTAATGGCGTTGGTGCTTTTTGATTCTCGAAACCTGTATGATTGAACCCCACTTCACAGCACCAACAAACGTAGGGCTCTTCGGATAATAATTCTCTCCGGCAATGAATACAAATAGCCGGAAAAACTAAATTAAAAATGGGATTATAATAAATTAATATTGAGCGGAATGCTTTGTGGCATTTGTTTATAGGAGCTACAAACATCTGCGTGTTCAAAACAGAAAGAAACAAGCCCGGAAGAAAAATCAAATTTAAGATACCTTTATACCTTAATGCTTTTACATAAGAATTATTTGAAAACTAATCACTAAAAGTTATTAAAAAGTGAAAATAAAAAGTGTGTATATCTTTAATTTAAGTGTTGAAAAATTAGAAAAGATAGGTGGTGTTTGGGGTGCGCCATGCGTTTGTTAATAAGGTATTAAAAATGTTCATTTCTTTAATTGGTTTTAATGATAATTATATCAAAATTTGTAGGCCTCAAAATTAATTTGGTTTTCGCTTAGTGTAACAGTAAGCTAAATTCTAAATCATGAGGATACACAACCTTTTAAGAAAAAGTAACACTGAAAATTTTGCGAGTTTTTCGCAATCGTTAAATATGTTTAGTTTAATATAATGGAGAAAAAAGAACCAATTTTACAAGAAAACACAAACAGATTTGTGTTATTTCCTATCCAGCATGATGATATCTGGGCGTTTTATAAAAAAGCTGAGGCTAGTTTTTGGACAGCGGAAGAAATCGATTTGTCGCCCGATCTAATTGATTGGGGGCATAAGTTAAATGATGACGAGCGTCATTTTGTTAAGCATGTTTTGGCCTTTTTTGCAGCATCAGATGGGATTGTTAACGAGAATCTTGCTCAAAACTTTTTATCTGAAGTACAATATACTGAAGCTAAATTTTTCTACGGCTTTCAATTAGCGGCTGAAAACATTCATTCGGAAACCTACTCATTACTAATTGATACATATATTAAAAATACCGCTGAGAAAAACCATTTATTCAATGCTATTGAAACATTAGATTGTGTAAAGAAAAAAGCGGATTGGGCATTAAGGTGGATAGACAAGGGCTCATTTGCCGAGCGCTTGGTTGCATTCGCTGCGGTAGAAGGTATTTTTTTTTCAGGTTCGTTCTGTTCCATTTTTTGGTTGAAAAAACGAGGATTAATGCCCGGGCTAGCATTCTCTAATGAGTTAATTTCAAGAGATGAGGGCTTACATTGTGATTTTGCCTGTCTACTCTATTCTAAGCACCTAATAACTAAACTTCCAAAAGAAAAAGTAAGAGAAATTATTATTGATGCTGTTAATATCGAAAAAGAGTTTGTAACAGATGCCTTACCTGTGAAACTTATTGGGATGAACAGTGATATGATGGGTCAATACATAGAATTTGTTGCTGATAGATTATTAGTAGAACTTGGAAATGAGCGTGTTTATAACACCGCAAATCCGTTCGATTTTATGGAGATGATCTCGCTTCAGGGCAAGTCTAATTTCTTTGAGAAGCGTGTTGGGGAATATCAAAAGGCAGGAGTGTTGAATAATAGTGGAGCGCAAAACTTTGTGTTAGATGAAGAATTTTAATAAAAACAGTATAATATAATAAGCATGTACGTAGTAAAAAGAGACGCAAAAAAAGAGACGGTAAAATTTGATAAAATTACCGCACGTATAGTTAAGATGTGTTACGGGCTTGACTCTTTGGTTTCGCCTGAAGCCGTTGCAATGAAAGTAATTGAAGGCATTTATGATGGTGTTACTACTATCGATTTAGATAATTTGGCGGCAGAAGTTGCTGCAGCAAAAACAATAGACCATCCAGACTATGCTTTGCTCGCATCAAGAATAGCTGTTTCAAACCTACACAAAGAAACGAAGAAAACGTTCTCTGAAGTAATGCATGATCTCTATACATACATTGACCCAAAAACAAATCAGCCGGCCTCATTATTAGCGGATGATGTATACCAAATTGTGATGGACAATAAAGAATTGCTGGATTCAAGTATAATTTACGATAGGGATTTCAGATACGAATATTTTGGCTTTAAAACATTAACGCGGTCTTATTTAATGAAGCTGAACGGTAAAATTGCTGAGCGCCCGCAACAAATGCTAATGCGCGTAGCGATAGGCATTCACAAAAGAGATGTGCAGGCAGCAATAACAACTTACCACTTGATGTCTGAAGGCTGGTTTACCCACGCTACACCTACATTGTTTAATGCTGGAACTCCAAAGCCTCAAATGTCCTCTTGCTTTTTGTTAACGATGAAAGAAGACAGTATTGGTGGAATTTATGATACGCTTAAATCATGTGCTCAAATTTCACAATCCGCGGGAGGTATTGGTTTAGCTATTCACGATATTAGAGCGACTGGTTCTTACATTAAAGGAACCAATGGCACATCAAATGGCATCGTTCCAATGTTGAGAGTTTTTAATGATACAGCACGCTATGTAGATCAAGGGGGTGGGAAAAGAAAAGGGTCTTTTGCTATTTACATTGAGCCGTGGCATGCCGATGTTTTTGATTTCCTTGATTTAAAGAAAAATCACGGTAAAGAAGAAAATAGAACGCGTGATTTATTTCTAGCGCTTTGGATTCCTGATTTATTTATGAAGCGTGTTAAAGACAATGGTGAATGGACCCTCATGTGTCCACACGAATGCCCGGGTCTTTCTGATGTACATAGCGAAGCTTTTGAGAAATTGTATTTACAATACGAAAAAGAAGGAAAGGGTCGTAAGACCATTAAAGCGCAGGATTTATGGTTTAAAATTTTGGAGTCTCAAGTAGAAACAGGAACGCCTTACATGCTATATAAAGATGCTGCAAACTCCAAGTCGAATCAACAAAATCTTGGAACAATTAAATCGTCTAATCTGTGCACTGAAATTATTGAATACACAGCACCTGATGAAATTGCTGTTTGTAATCTTGCTTCATTGGCGCTTCCAAAATATGTGAAAGAGGATAAATCATTTGATCATGATAAATTATTTGAAGTAACCTACCAAGCAACTGTTAATCTTAATAGAATCATTGATGAGAATTTTTACCCTGTCGAAGATGCTAAAAAATCGAATTTAAGACACCGTCCAATTGGATTAGGAGTTCAAGGTTTGGCTGATACGTTCATCCTTATGGGCTTGCCTTTTGAATCTCCTGGGGCAAAGGCTTTGAATAAAGAGATTTTTGAAACTCTTTATTTTGCAGCTATGACGGCATCAAAAGATCAAGCGATCGAATTTGGAACATATG
Source organism: Crocinitomicaceae bacterium (assembly GCA_044336865.1). Taxonomy (GTDB): domain Bacteria; phylum Bacteroidota; class Bacteroidia; order Flavobacteriales_D; family Crocinitomicaceae; genus UBA952. The sequence continues at coordinate 19,056 of JBIIOQ010000014.1, forward strand.
AAACTTATGCAGGCTCTCCTGTTTCAAACTCTATTTTTCAATACGATATGTGGGGTGTTGTACCATCCAATCGATGGGACTGGAGTCAGCTTAAAGCGGAAGTTAAAAAACACGGTGTAAGAAACTCATTGCTTTTGGCGCCAATGCCAACTGCATCAACGGCGCAAATACTTGGAAATAATGAGTGTTTTGAACCGTATACATCGAATCTATACACAAGACGTGTCTTGTCTGGAGAATTTATTATCGTTAATCGTCATTTATTAAAAGACTTAGTTAAAGCTGGCCTTTGGAATCGTGATATGCGCCTCAAAATCATGTCGGCAAATGGATCGATACAAAATATAAGTGAAATTCCTCAGGATATAAAAGACTTATATAAAACAGCTTGGGAAATTTCTCAGAAATCTATTTTAGAGCTGGCGGCCGATAGAGGTGCGTATATATGCCAAAGTCAGTCCTTAAATATTTTTATGGAAAATGCCAATTTTGCAAAGCTAACATCCATGCATTTTTATGGCTGGGAAAAAGGATTGAAGACAGGTATGTACTATCTAAGGACAAAGGCGGCAACTGATGCCATTAAGTTTACAGTGGATCAAGCCATCTCTTCAGAGCCAGAAGCTCTTGTTATTGAAGGTAGCGATATGACTATGGAAGAACAAGCTGCTCTTGCGTGCTCACTTGAAAATCCAGACTCTTGTGAAATGTGCTCTGGATAGGACTATTTAGCATCTAGGTGCTCAAAATGCTTGAAAAAAGCATAGAAACAGGCCTCGCTTTCTTTACGTGTTCGAAGACTTCCTTCTTTAGTGAGTTTTTCACTCGCTATGAATTTTTTAGCATCAAAGTTGTACCTAATATTCCCTAATGGGTTAATGTATCCATAACCTCGTATAGTAGAGAAAAAAGCAAATTCCTGCGCATTAGGACTCATTAAGTCTTTGCTATACAGAAATTCTTCGCTATCCATGTGCAATTGATGTAGTAAAGTAGCCGCTAAATCAGCTTGAGATCCGATTTTATTGATTTTTTTGCCCCGATATTCTCTAATTATTGGCTCCCCAAAAATCAACATCGGAATATTAAAAAATGCCGTTTCAAAGGGGGAATTAATCCCTGGCGATGCATGGCCATGATCAGAAACAATTACAAAGATTGTGTTTTTGTACCATGCCGTTTTCTTACTCTTAGCAATGAATTCCGCCAAGCATTTGTCTGCATAGACCATAGAATTTAAATAATTGCATTCCTCTCCTGAAAACGTGCTCTTTTTATCCATAGGATAGTCGTATGGGGAGTGTGTACTTCCGGTAAAAGCACAATGTAGAAATGGCAATTTAGTGACGTTAATTTTTTTTAATAAAAGTGAGTATAAATCCTGGTCATAATAATTTAACTTTCCTTTTTTTAATCCTTTAGGAAAGTCCGTTTCATCTTCTAATACATCAAAACGATGCTCCATAAGGAAGCCCTTGATGTTTCCATATTTCAGGTCTCCACTAAACAAGTAATGGGTAGAATATCCTTTCTTTTTGAGCCTTTCATTAATTGTTGGGAGTTTTCTGTGCTTTTCAGGATATAGCGATATGGCTGTTTCTGGGACACTTGGGTAGCCTGCAAAAATAGATGTGTTTCCGATTTCAGATGTTGTATTGGTGGCATATATTTTTGTGAAAAGAACTCCCTCCTTTGCTAGATTATCGAAATTAGGAGTGGCTGTTTTACATGGGTTTATACTCCCCATGGCATTGGCAGACCAGCCTTCTAATATGATAATGACAATGTTTGGTCGAGTAGCGGTAATAAAATCATTTTTATGCTCGCGGTCGAAAGTAAACAACCGGTTTATTTCTAACTGAGCAGCTTGGGGAGAAATTTTCGGCAGATGCTCAGAGGCATCACTTTTATTATACAAGACAAAACTATTGCCGAAAAAATAACTGGAATTGACGGATACATCATTAAGTATTTGATGTTTAGAAAAATATGCTGCGTCAATGTTAATAGGTATTTGCTGAATGCCGCCCCTTGCTAAGATCAAACACAATGGAAGGCCTATAAAAATTGTTGCTATAGATTTTAAATGCCGATAAGGTAGTGTGGGGTTATCATGTGATGGTGAATCAATAATTGATTTTACTTTTCTTAATAAAAGAAATGCGGCACTTAGCTCAATTAAAAGAAGCAGGATAAAGTGTAATATGGAAGATCCATCGGCTGTTCTCACTACCTCATCGGGCATGGCGAGGTGCATAAAAACACGAGACGTCAACTTATGACCCCACTCGTAATAAGCAATTACTTCACCACTGTGAATAAACGAAACGAGAAAAATATAGGTGTAAATGAGCGCCTTTAGTAGTATACTCAACCATCTAGTTGAATATGCTATTTGAATTGATTTGAGGATAATATATAATGGTGCTAAAAATGCAATCGTAGATAAGTCAAGGCGAAATGAATATAAGAACACCTGCAAACAAGATAATAATCCTGTGTTTTTTGGAATTTCATTAAAATGATAGCCGAAGAAAAGAATTCGCTGAAAACTAAAAATCAATAACCAATATAAAAAAAAATAAAGTATTGGCTTGGTATAAGTAATGATAGAATTCATTCGTTAAAATTAAGAAAACAATTTGTTAACATTGGTGTCCGGCTATTATCGACGATAAATTTCCTTTCGCGTACCATAAATAAGGCGTAAATTCGCGCCTAATTAATGTTTATAAATGAGTGGATTAAAAAAAATTGAAAGTGCCTTAATCTCTGTCTACTATAAAGATGGGCTGTCTGATTTAGTGCTCGAGTTAGATCGACAGAAGGTTCGTATTTATTCTACTGGAGGCACCTTGGAGTTTATTTCTTCTTTAGGGGTTCCCGTTGTTTCTGTTGAAGAAACGACAGGTTTTCCCGAAATATTAGGGGGGCGAGTAAAAACATTGCACCCGAATATTTTTGGGGGAATCCTTCACCGGAGAGATATAAAGGAAGATGTTAATACAATACAAAAACACAATATTCACGCAATTGACTTAGTCATTGTGGATTTATATCCTTTCGAAGAAACTGTTTTGTCTAAATCAAGTGAAGAAGATATCATTGAAAAAATTGATATTGGTGGGGTGTCTTTAATTCGTGCAGCAGCCAAAAACTTTAACGACGTTGCTGTAGTTTGCTCAAGGAGCCTTTACCAACATTTCACTACATTATTTCAAGAACAAGATGGTCAATTAAGTCTTGAGCAACGCCGGTCATTTGCCGCTGAAGCATTTAATGTAACGTCTCATTACGACAGCATGATTTATGGTTATTTTGCCCCAAGCCACTTTGATTATTTCAAACAAAGCGTGCAACAAAAAACCAATCTGAGGTACGGCGAAAACCCACATCAAAAAGGCGTTTTTTTTGGAAATCTCGATCTATTTTTTGATAAGTTACATGGAAAAGAACTTTCTTTCAATAACATATTAGACATTGATGCTGCCGTTAATTTAATGGGAGAGTTTCTTGATGATGGGCCAACCTTTGCGATACTGAAACACAACAATGCCTGTGGCTTAGCAACCGCTGAAACGGCAGAAATTGCGTTTTCGACAGCCCTAGCTACCGATCCGCTAAGCGCTTTTGGAGGGGTTTTAATCTGTAACCAAGAAATTGATGTTCCGACTGCAATAAAAATAAACGACTTGTTTTTTGAAGTGTTAATTGCCCCAGCATTTCAAGATGAGGCCTTACTTGTCTTGAAATCGAAAAAAAATCGTGTGTTACTGGTCCAAAAACTAAAAGCGCTTCCTAAAGTACAATTTAGAACGGCCTTGAATGGTATTTTACAACAAGATCGAGATGAACTTTCTGCAGCTGAAGCTCAACTTGAGGTTAAAACAATTATCTCCCCAACAAGACAAGAGATAAAAGACCTAATTTTTGCAAATAAAATCGTGAAACATACTAAATCTAATACCATAGTTTTAGCAAAAAATAATACGCTAATCGCAAGTGGAACCGGACAGACATCACGAGTTGACGCTCTTTCGCAGGCCATTCAAAAAGCAAAACATTTTGGCTTTGATTTGACGGGGTGCGCAATGGCTAGCGATGCTTTTTTTCCCTTTCCTGACTGCGTTGAAATTGCCTACAAAGAGGGAATTACCGCCGTTATCCAGCCTGGGGGATCTGTAAAAGATACTTTATCAATAGAATTTTGTGATAAACATAACATGACGATGGTTTTTTCAGGAATTCGACATTTTAAACATTAACTTTGTTTTATTAGAAAAATCCCTTTTTTTGTTTTTTCTTTGTATTAATTATTCAATCATATATTTTTTTATAGTAAAATGGGGCTATTTAGTTTTTTAACGCAAGAAATTGCTATTGACTTGGGAACAGCCAATACACTAATAATATGGAATGATAAAGTGGTCGTTGATGAACCCTCTATTGTTGCAAGAGACATTCAAACGGGCAAAATTGTTGCGATTGGCAAAAAGGCGCAGCAAATGCACGGTAAAACTCATAAATTAATTGAGACCGTTCGCCCTTTAAAAGATGGCGTTATTGCTGACTTTCAAAGCGCTGAACAGATGATCAGGGGAATGATTAAGATGATTAACCCAGGTAGAAGCTTATTTAATCCAAGTTTGCGAATGGTTATTTGTATTCCTTCTGGTATAACAGAGGTGGAAAAAAGAGCGGTAAGAGATTCTGCAGAACATGCAGGAGCAAAGGAGGTTTACCTTATTCATGAGCCGATGGCCGCTGCAATCGGGATCGGAATCGATGTGGAAGAGCCTATGGGAAATATGATAATTGATATTGGAGGCGGCACATCTGAAATCGCTGTTATTGCGCTCGGAGGAATTGTCTGCGATAAGTCTATCCGTATCGCTGGAGACGATTTTACAAACGATATCGAAGAATACATGCGCAGACAACATAATATTCTGGTTGGAGAACGCACGGCAGAACAAATAAAAATAGAAGTGGGGTCGGCCTTAACTGAATTAGAAAATCCACCTAATCCGTTTGCTGTTAGAGGACGAGATTTGATGACAGGAATTCCAAAAGAAATAATTGTAACGTATGATGAAATTGCTGGCGCATTAGATAAAACCATCTCTAAAATTGAAGAAGCAATACTAAGCGCCTTGTCAATGACTCCGCCGGAATTAGCGGCAGACATTTACAAAACTGGGATTTATTTAGCAGGGGGGGGGTCTATGTTGAGAGGCTTAGATAAGCGTATTTCTGCGAAAACTAAACTGCCGGTTCATATAGCTGAAGACCCTTTAAGAGCCGTTGCTCGTGGAACAAGTATCGCTCTAAAAAACATTTCGCGTTATCAATTCCTTATCCGAGATTAAGAAGTTATAGATTTCTGCGCTTAACACCTCTATATTTCGTGGACTTTTCTACTTTTGTATATGCAACAACTTATTGCCTTTTTTAAGCGATTTCGTGTTTTCTTAGTTTTTATTATCCTACAAGTATTCGCTATATCGACCTATGTGCAATATTTAAGTTTTCCACAGAGCCAATACCTTACTAGTGCTTCGTACTTTGGGGGGAAATCATTTGCCCTTCGGTATGGTATTATGAAACATTTTGAATTGGAAAACACAAATGAAAAACTACAGCTTGAAAATGTCGCGCTTCGTAAAAAAACAATTAATAATCTTTACCAAATTAACCGTCACTTGTTTAAAGTTTCGGATACCACATACGCACAGCAATATGATTTTATTTCTTGTTTGATCACCAATTCCAATACCGGAAAATTAAATAACTATTTTACCATAGATGGCGGGGAACTACAGGGGATCAAACGTGGCATGGGCGTCTTTTCTCAAAAAGGCGTTGTGGGAGTGATTCATAATACCAGTGAGCATTATTCCGTAGTTAAATCCGTTTTGACGCAAAATATAAACATTGATGTTTTGATTTTACCAATCAACCTTTACGGTTTTCTGAAGTGGGATGGAAAAGACCCGCGTCGTTGTTCTATTACTGGAATTACCAATGATGTGAAGATTAGAAAGGGATCAAAAGTGGTTACAAAGGGCGGTTCAGGGGTCTTTCCGAAAGGATTACTAGTTGGTTACGTAGAAAAACTGAGACCAGTAGAGGGCAAACCTTTATGGGATGTTGTTGTAAGATTTAGTGAAGATTATCGCCGCTTAGACCGGGTATATGTTATTAAAAATTTGTTTATTGAAGAGCAGCGTGATTTAGAAAAGAAAATACCAAACAATGCAAAAGAACCCTCTTTATGAATATAATTATTGTTGGTTTCTTTCGCTTTATTCTATTTGTCTTTCTTCAGATATTTATTTTTAATCAGATTGAACTTGGTTTTGGCATACACTTATTAATGTGCCCATTATATGTGTTTTTACTTCCTTTTGAAATTAATCTTTTTGTTAGTATGGCCCTTGCTTTTGGCATGGGTGCTATTGTTGATGTATTCTCAAACACATATGGGCTTCATGCCTCTTCTCTGCTCTTAATGGCTTATCTTAGACCTATTATTTTTAAGTTTTTTTCGCCTAGAGAAGAGTATGACCCGCTGAAAACACCAACTTATTATGATATGGGTCACCTCTGGTATTTTTCTGCTTTTGGGGCGCTATTACTAATTCATAATAGCTGGTTTTTTATACTTGAAGCCTTTTCTTTTAAGAGTTTTCTTTATACACTGCAAAAAATAATACTCTCCTTTTTAATAATCTATTTGTTTAGTTTGCTTATGCAAGTGTTTTTTTTTCGGAGAAGTAAAAAATAAAGGATAATGAACATCGCAAATCGAAAATATATTATTGTCCTTTTTATTTTAGTAATCGGTGTGCTCTATTCATTGCGATTATTTTATATGCAAGTAATAGACGATACATGGGTGCTTAGAGCTCAAGAAATCGCGGAGAAAAGAAAGGAAATTTTACCCCCTAGAGCCGTTATTTTTGATCGTAACGGTCTTAAAATTGTTTCTAATAAAACATATTATAACCTCATGTTCATTGAAAATAATATTTCCCGATTAGATACAATTGCCTTTGCGAAATTACTTAATTGGACACCTATTCAAGTTCGTGAACGCTTTGCAGAAATTAAGGAGGGGGAAGGGGTATATCGGAATAAAAGCAGTGGAAAGAAAACGCCTAATTATCAAAAGAAAAGGGCATATCCTTTTTTAAAGGAACTAAGCCTAGAAGAAATTACGAATATCGCGCTTCATTTAGATAACTTTCCTGGTTTTTATGAGGAAGTAACAAGCATGCGCAGCTACCCGTTTTCTAATGGAGCAAATATTTTGGGCTATTTGAATGAGGCAACAAGAAAAGAAATTGATAAAGATCGTTTTTACAGGCCTGGGAGTAATATTGGGCGCTCAGGTATTGAACGATTTTATGAAAAAGAATTACGCGGCAGAAAAGGTATTCGATATGTTGTAACCTCAGCAATGAATAATCCTATTGAATCTTATGCTAATGGTAAATACGATACAATTGCAAAACAAGCGCCCGGACTAAAGCTTGGTATGGATATTACGCTGCAAGCATATGGGGAGTTATTAATGCAAAATAAAAAGGGATGCATTGTTGCTATTGAGCCTGAAAGCGGGGAAATATTAGCAATGATTTCCGCACCGTCATTTGACCCAAATCTATTAGTGGGCAGAAGAAATATTGGTCTAAACTACCCCAAATTAGCAACAGACATAAACAAGCCTCTTTTTCCCCGTCCCTTACAAGCAGAATACCCGCCAGGATCTATTTTTAAACTTGTTCAATCACTTATTGCTTTACAAGAAGGTGTTATTACCGAAGACACCGGCTTTCCTTGTAATAAAAGTGTTGTTGGTTGTCATAATCATCCCAACGCCTCGGGTGTGGCACAAGCCGTGCAATATTCATGTAATCCTTATTTTTATGCTGTTGTGAGGAAAGTTATACAGCAACGTAAAAGTAAAAACACTTTTACAGATGCCGAAATAGGGCTTAATCTATGGCATAGCTATATGAATAGCTTTGGCCTGGGTAAAAAATTAGAAACCGATGTGTCTGGACAACGCCCGGGGCTTATTCCAGACTCGAAATACTACGATCGTATTTATGGACGACATCAATGGGCATTTTCAACTATTAGATCCATCTCAATCGGACAAGGAGAAATTAAGCTAACTCCTTTGCAAATGGCAAATATTGCAGCAATAATTGCCAATAAGGGTTGGTACATAGAACCACATTTTGTAAAGTCTATTGGTGATAGCGGCCCCCTTCCAGTATACCAAAAGAAAAACTATACTATGGTGGAAGCAAAGAATTTTTCAGCAGTAATTGAAGGAATGAGACGAGTGGTTAATGAACCTGGTGGAACAGGCAGTGCTGCGCGTCTAAAAGACATCATGGTCTGTGGTAAAACAGGGACCGTTCAAAATTCACAAGGGGAAGACCATTCTGTTTTTATTGCCTTTGCCCCTATGGAAAACCCAAAAATTGCACTCGCTATTTTTGTTGAAAATGCCGGGGCTGGTGGAACATGGGCGGCGCCAATAGCCAGTTTAATCATTGAGAAGTACTTATTGTCCAAAATATCTGATAGTGATAAGGAAAAACGAATTATTGAAGCAACATTGTCTAATTTTAATAAACCATGAGAAAAAACGATTCTCTACTGTCTAAATTAGACTGGCCATTGTTTATATCTTTTATGATCTTGGTTTTTCTAGGCCTAGCAACCGTCTATTCTGTTGCTTTTAATGAAGAAAACCCTAGTATTTTTGCGTTTAGCGAAAAATATGGCAAACAAATTATTTGGTTGGGGGCTTCTTTTTTTGTTGGACTTCTTATTTTTTTAATCGATGCTGATTATTACAGTAAAATTGCACTGCCAGTTTACATTAGCGTACTTGTTTTACTGGTTATTGTCCTTTTTATGCCCCCTATAAATGGCGCTAGGGCGTGGCTTGGAGTTGGTTCGCTCGGGGTACAGCCTGCTGAATTCGCTAAAATTGCAACGGCACTTCTTTTATCAAAATATATTAGTGAGCTTGTTGTAACGTTTCAAACCATCAAAACGGTTTTGACGGCTTGCCTCATATTATTTGTTCCCGCGTTGCTTATTGCGCTTCAGCCCGATGCAGGAACATTGGTGGTTTTTAGCTCGTTTCTTTTTGTTATGTACCGGGAGGGTTTAACTTTTGACCCTATCATTTTGGGTGTTTTAAACACAATTCCTGGCATTAAATTTAAATCCACATGGTTGGGCAACCACTTTATACCCGTCTTATTTGTTTTTCTTTTCCTATGTATAATTACCTTGGTTTTGAGTAATGTGCAATTTCATTTGTGGGGCTTCCCTAATAATACGTTTCAAGGATCAACAGGTGTCGTTTTAACGCTTGGGTCAATTTCTCTTTTGTTGCTCCTCTTTATTCGTAGGATTTCTAGTAGAAGAGATCGGCCTAGGATGATTTTGGTTATTGCCTTAGGATTCTTGATTACAGCTAGTATTAGCCTGTTTGTTGACAAGGCCTTTTCTGGTTTAGCAAAACATCAGCGTAATCGAATTGAGTTAGTTTTGGGATTAAAAGAGGATCCTGATGGTGGGGATTATAATCGCAATCGTGCCATGGCTGCCGTGGGCTCTGGGGGTGCGCTTGGTAAAGGCTATATGGGGGCTTCTGTTTCTAGTATTGAAAGCAACCACGTGCCTGAAAGCGAAACGGATTTTATTTTTTGCCCCTTTGCTGAAGAATGGGGTTTTATGGGTAGCATTATATTAGTTGCTACCTATATGTTTATGCTGTTGCGTATTATTTTTATTGCTGAAAGGCAGCGCGCACCATTTAATCGAATTTATGCCTACTGTGTAGCTATGATCCTGTTTTATCATTTTGCTATTAACATTGGAATGAACATTGGATTTGCCCCAGTTATTGGTATTCCACTACCCTTTTTTAGTTATGGAGGGTCTTCTATTTTATCTTTTTGTGTTTTGGTGTTTATCTTACTCAAATTAGATAGCCAAAGAATTGATGTTTTATAATGATTAATCTGTAATTTTAGGGTATGATAAATGAACGGTTGGTGCTTTCTGATTCAAAAAGAAAAATATTTACGTGGATTTTTTGGGCATTTGCCCTTTTTCCCTTTCTTATTGTTGCTAGTCTCCTTCTTTTTCAATCTGAAGATGACTTGCCTCCTGTTTCAATGCTAGATAATCCACCAGAGCTGCAGGCCTCTCTTATCCTTGGACAAGAAGGTGATACTATTGGGCGCTATTGGCAAATAAATAGAACTAGTGCTAATTACAAAGATATTTCACCTTATGTTTTTGACGCACTTATTGCCACTGAAGATGAGCGTTTTATGAGGCATTCAGGTGTGGATTTTAGGTCAATCGCTAGGTCCTTTTCTTCTTTGGGTAGAGCCGGTGGAGCATCTACAATACCACAACAATTGGCGAAGCTATTGTTTACGCTTCAACAACGGCAACGTGATGAAATTGCCCGAGCAAATGGAGAGCAATCGAGTTCTAATTATAGCGGCATATTGGGGAAATTAAGTCGCTTGAACGAAAAAGCGAGAGAAAACATAATTGCAACGCGTCTAGAATCAATTTATACAAAAGAAGAAATTATTACCATGTACCTCAATCAATTTGACTTTTTATACAATGCTGTCGGTATTGAAAATGCTTCCAAGGTATATTTTAATAAAAAACCTAAAGATTTGTCAAAAATTGAGGCCGCTATGCTTGTTGGCATGTGTAAAAATCCTAGCCTTTACAATCCCTATAAGCATGCGGCAACGAACTACCGAGAAAAAATTGCGGCTAGCTTAGAAATTGACCCAAATAGTGTTACAAATGAACAAATTCTAGAAAGAAGGGCTAATGATTCAATAAGATCTTTGGAACGAAGAAATCAAGTGTTGTTTCAGTGGATGAAAAATAGTAATGATAATAATACTGCTATAATTAGCAAATTAAGCAGAAAAGAATTTGACTCCTTATCAAAGCTCCCACTAAGTGTTAACTATCAGGTTGTTGACCATAAAAATGGTGCGGGAGCCTATTTTAAAGAATCCTTAAGAAAGGAAGTTTCCAACCTTTTATTAGAGAAAAATAACGGGGTTTTAAAAATTACAAGAGAAGACGGTAGGCCGTATGATATTTATAGCGATGGACTTAAAATTTATACTACCATAAATTCTCACATGCAATTATACGCCGAAAAAGCAGTAGAAGACCATATAAAAAAGACATTACAGCCAGCCTTTAACCAAAATAACCGGGGCTTAAAAAATTATCCCTTTTCAAATGATATTAATCAAGACATGGTTAATCAAATTATGAAAAATGCAAGAAAATCTACTGATCGTTATAAGCATTTGGTAAATAATGGTTTTAGTGAAGATGAAATCTTAGAAAACTTTAACCGAAAAGTCGCTATGAGTGTATTTTCGTGGAGAGGAAAATGCGATACTATAATGTCACCCAATGACTCAATCCGTTATTACAAGTCGTTTTTACATGCTGGATTAGTTTCTATTGAGCCCGGAACTGGTTTTGTAAGGGCATGGGTAGGTGGTATTAATTTTTCGAATTTTGCGTATGACCATGTTCGATTAGGAAAAAGACAAGTGGGATCTACCATTAAGCCCTTCGTTTATGCTGCTGCGCTTTCTATGAATGTGGTTAACCCCTGCACGTCTTTTGGGGCTGGGGAATATTGCCTTAATTTAGTAGATAATAATAATAATGTTGTCGGTAAATACTGCCCCGAGGGGAAGCCTGCTGCAACGATGAGAGATGGACTTGCTTTATCATCTAACCCAACAACCGTGGCGGTAATGGCTAGAATGGGAGCTTATAATCCACTTAGAAAAACGGGAGGGCCATACCAAATTGAAAAGTTACTCAATGCAGTTGGAATCAATCTTAGAGATGAAGATGTTGTTCCATCAATGTGTTTAGGTAGTATGGACCTTTCTCTATATGAACTTGTTGCCGCGCAATGTATTTTCCCTAATCATGGTGTTTATGTTAAACCTACCATTATTGCTCGAATTGAAGACCGGAACGGCAAAGTTATTTATGAAGCAACTGAAGATAAAAATCAGGCACTGAATTCAACTGTTGCCTTCGAAATATTGAAAATGATGAAAGGGGTGGTGGAACGAGGAACCGGCGCAAGCCTCAGGAGTGGTAAATATGGCCCTATTGCCCCAACAGCTGGTAAAACCGGCACAACACAAAATAATTCAGACGGTTGGTTTATTGGAATTACACCCGATTTAGTTACTGGTGTTTGGGTTGGGGCAGAAGATCGGTCAGTACGATTTAAATCTATGAATTATGGCCAGGGAGCGAGAATGGCTTTGCCTATTTATGGCTTTTATATGAAGCAGGTCTATAAGGACACCCATATTGGTTTATCCACACTGGATTTTTCTGAACCATCAGACTATGATATAAGAAGGTATGCTTGTTCTGATGCCATTATCCCTGAAGAAGTAATTGACGAAGGAGATGTACCCTTTGATAATGATTTTTAATAGATGAATAAAGTTGTAAGCAATGTAACAGATGCCCTCATAGGCATAGAAGATGGCATGACCATAATGCTTGGGGGATTTGGATTGTGCGGGATTCCTGAGAATTCTATAGGAGAATTGGTTCGGAAAGGAACAAAAAGACTCACTTGTATTTCTAATAATGCTGGGGTGGATGGTTTTGGGCTTGGATTGCTATTAGAAACGAAGCAAATCAAAAAAATGATCAGCTCATATGTCGGTGAAAACGATGAGTTTGAACGGCAAATGCTTTCTGGGGAACTTGAAGTTGACCTTATTCCTCAAGGAAGTTTGGCTGAAAGATGCCGTGCTGGTGGGGCGGGAATCCCTGCTTTCTATACTCCGGCAGGTTTCGGAACAGAAATCGCCGAAGGAAAAGAAGTTCGCATCTATAATGGAAAACCACACATACTTGAAGAGGCGCTGACCGCTGATTTTGCAATTGTTAAGGCTTGGAAAGGAGATACGGCTGGGAATTTAGTATACAAGGCCGCTGCAAGAAATTTTAATCCGCTTATGGCGATGGCTGGTAAAATAACGATTGCTGAAGTGGAAGAGTTGTTGCCAGCAGGATCCTTGGATCCCAATGAAATTCATACGCCAGGGATATTTGTTCAGCGGATTTTTCAAGGAAAAGAATTTGAAAAAAGAATTGAACAGAGAACAGTAAGAAAACGAGATTAAATGGCACTTGACAAAATAGGTATCGCGAAAAGAATTGCACAAGAGTTGCAAAACGGTTGGTATGTAAATCTTGGAATTGGCATTCCTACGTTGGTCGCAAATTATATTCCAAAGGATATTGAAGTAGAATTCCAATCCGAAAATGGCGTTCTTGGCATGGGCCCATTCCCCTTTGATGGTGAGGAAGATGCTGATCTTATTAATGCCGGAAAACAAACCATTACAACGCTTCCTGGAGCTGCCTTTTTTGATTCCGCCGAATCCTTTGCGATGATCCGTGGACAACATGTGCAATTAACTGTTTTGGGGGCTATGGAAGTTTCACAAAATGGAGACATTGCTAATTGGAAGATTCCTGGGAAAATGGTAAAAGGTATGGGTGGCGCAATGGACCTTGTTGCATCTGCGGATAATATTATTGTAGCGATGATGCATAGTAACAAGGCTGGCGAGTCTAAATTATTAAAAAACTGCACACTTCCATTAACCGGTGTTGGGTGCGTAAAGAAAATCGTTACTGAATTAGCCGTTCTTGCCATAATTGATGGCGCTTTTCACCTCATTGAGCGTGCACCAGGTGTTTCTGTTGAGGAAATTATAGCAAAAACAGAAGGGTGCTTGATTGTGCCGGAGTTTGTTCCTGAAATGCAACTCTAAACTCTTTGTTGATCGACGCAAAATATCTAAGCGCAATTCATGCCGCAATTGTAGCCTCGAAAGAAATCATGCGCATTTATAATGACGTAATTAATCTTGAATACAAAGAAGATGGTTCTCCACTAACCAATGCTGACTTGGCATCCTCAAAAATAATTCATGACCATTTAGAGCCTCATGGCTTTCCAATTACAAGCGAAGAAACAATTAATACAGAATACCAGGAAAGAAAGAAGTGGGCTAGTTTTTGGTGTGTCGATCCACTTGATGGCACTAAAGAATTTGTTAAAAAAAATGGGGAGTTTGCCATCAATATCGCGTTTATTGAAGGGTGTTATCCTGTTTTTGGCCTGATTGCCTCACCAGTATATGAAGAAATACTATTTGGAGGAAAAGAAATAGGGGTGTTTTCCTGTTCTTATAGTGATGTCAGCGAAGCCTCAAAATGGAAACATATAGCTGGAGGAGATGGTATTAATAATCCACTAATTGTTATTGGATCAAGAAGCCACCCTTCTGAATTAGGTAAAAAATTCTTTGAAGATATAATGCTAATAACGAAAGACCTTGAGTATCTTTCGAAGGGTTCTTCTCTAAAGTTTTTTGATCTTGCAAATGGAACCGCAGATGTTTATCCTCGCTTTGCGCCAACCATGGAATGGGATATTGCCGCTGGCCAAGCTATTTTAGAAGCTTTGGGGGGAGAAGTAAACCACGCCATAGAAGGAACACGATTGCGATATAACAAAGAAGACCTTACCAATCCTTTTTTTATAGCAAAAACAAAGGGTTTTATTGCTAATTATAAATGAATACTAAAACTGTCTTATTATTTATTTTAATTTGCCATTGTGCCACTGGGCAGAGTCAATTGGAGCCAATTGGAACTTATTTTAAAGACCAACTCTATAAAAAAAATACGAACGCATCATTTCTCCCAATAAGCAAGTCCACCATCAAACCCTCTTGGAATTGTTACGATACTGTTCTCCCCAATAAAACGAAAAGATTTAGAGACGAGCACCTCATCAAAGTAAAGGGGGAAGATTTTAAATTGGAAATTTCACCGCTTTGTTACTTTTCATTGGGAAACGATTTAGTGGATTCAGCTAATCGTTTTTTATATCAAAATAGCCGAGGCTTAATTGTTTTAGGTGACATCACTCCTCGGTTTTCATTTTCGACATCTTTCTATGAAAATCAATCACGATTTAGTTCTTACGAAAGTTCCTACATGAGTGAACATGGCGAAATTTATCCCACCGTTAACAATCAATACAACGTTCAAAACGCAGTTGTCCCCGGCGCCGCAAGGACAAAACCATTTAAAAATGGCGGTTTTGATTATGGGTATGCAATTGGCAATTTTGTCTTTCGAGCGACTAAAAATATTACTGTGATGGCGGGTAACAATCAGCAATTTATTGGCGCGGGATACCGGTCTCTATTGCTTTCTGATAATGCTGTTGGCTCACCATACATCCGGGTCGACTATCAGATTTTGCCCCGTTGGTCGTTTAATTACTTGCGAAGTCGCTTATTAAATTTAGTGCGTAAACCGAACTATACGACCGTGGAAGGATATTACCAACCTAAAGGCCTTGCTGTAAATTACATTAGTTTTACGGCAACTAGCCGCTTGACAATTAGTTTGTTTGATGGGGCGATTTGGGCAAAGGGGGATTCCCTTAAAACAGGGACCTTAAATCCATTGTATTACAGTCCCGTCCCATTTTTAGCACACATTGTGTCAGATAGTGCCGCCTATGCAATTACAGGCTTGAATTTCAACTGGATGATTAATTACAAAAACCGGCTTTATGGCCAAGCAGCATTTGCGCCTGGGCAGAAAGTGGAAACCGCTTTTCAACTCGGTTGCCGTTCGTATGAATTATTGGGAATAAAACCCCTTTTTCTTCAACTAGAATACAATCAAGTGTCAAGCCATATGTATCAAGCCCCGGCTCAATTTCTTTCTTATTCACAGTATAATTTGCCCTTGGCTCATACCAAAGGAAATGGGTTTAGAGAAATCGTGGTGCGAATAAACTGGCGGTGGAAATCTTTTGCTGTGGAAGGAAAATCAATTGTATATCAATTGATCGATCATCAAAAAAATTCTTTGTTGCCAATAACGAATTATAGTACCCCTGATAATAATTGGCTGGCCCTTGAACAAGTGGAACTCTCTTATCAAATTAATAAAAAACTTAATTTAAGTATCTTTTCTACTTTAACATACCGATTTAATTCTCCTTCTACTGATCAAAAAAATCTATTGCTTAATGTGGGTATACGAACAAGTTTAATGAACCATTACAATGATTATTAAAGCGGTCCTTTTCTCGGTTTTTATGTGCTGTATCTGTACCATCTCAAGGGCACAAATTGCCGTGGATTGGTTAATTGAAGCGCGGCCAAACGATAGCTTAAAAACAGCTGAAATAACCCGACACGACAATTTTTACCCTAGCATTCAATTAAATGTTGCGAAAAATGGCCTTGGCTTAGGAAAAAAAACACAAATTATTCCCGTGTTAGACCTTGCTTTTCAGTATAATAATACCTTAAACTATCGATTTGGTGGGGGTGGTTTTGTAGAAGGTCAACCACATAAAAGTTGGTATTATCGTATTGGAGGAATTACTTATTTAGAACAAGCTGATAATTTATTTAAAGTGCCTTATCAAGAATATAATGACCAGCCAAATTCTATCCTAGGCGTTTCACCAATGGGAAGAATTGCCTTTCAACCTCACAAATATTTCAACTTCCAACTAGGCCTAGATAAAAATTTTATTGGAGAAGGGTGTCGGTCTTTGTTTTTAAGTGACTACGGTAAACCCTATGTTTTTGGTAGAATGCAAACTAATTTTTGGCATCTTGAATATACAATACTTTATCAGGGGCTGACAGAGCAATATCAAAACAAAACGCGATTAAAGTTTGCTTCAAGTCATTTTCTGAGTTGGAACGCAACAAAATGGCTTAACTTAAATCTGTTCGAATCTGTCATTTTTCAAGCGAAGGACACTTTACTTCAACGTGGCTTTGATCCCGAATACTTGAATCCCTTTGTTTTTTATCGGCCACAGGAATATGCTGTTGGTTCCTCTGATAACGTTTTATTGGGCGCGGGTTTTACCCTTAAATATAAAAAGCATCGAATGTATACACAGTTTATATTAGATGATTTTCTATTGTCTGAAATACGAAAAAAATCAGGCTGGTGGGCGAATAAAATAGGTGGGCAAATCGGCATAAAAGGTTGGTTGGAAAAGGGCGACAACACGTTTTTCTATCGCCTGGAATGTAATGCTGTAAGGCCATACACCTATTCACACTTAAGTCCTCTTCTAAATTACGGGAACTCCAACAGTACATTAAGTCATCCCCTGGGGGCTAATTTTGCTGAAATTCTTGGGGAGTTAAAATGGCAAAAAAACAAATGTTTGGGTAAATTGGTCGCCTCATACGGATTGGTGGGTGGAGATAAAGATAATTATAGTTTTGGCAGCCAAATTTATGAAGCCTATACCTTAAGGCCTTACGATTTTGGGGCTTTTATTGGACAGGGCAGTAAGCAACATTTTTTCCGCTTAAACATTCAGTTTAATTATCAAATTATGGAGAAGGGAGCAATCAATGGCTTTGTTGAATTTGCACTGCGTTATGACCTGAAAAACCAAGGAAATTCGAGCCTATACTCGATTCAGTATTTGCCCCTTATTGGTATCCGATCTCAATTATGGAACGATTATAGAAATTACTAAAAAACAATTTTAAGTTTTAGCGCGGACAAACAAACGTGAGTTTTTGGCATAAAAAAAGCAGCCTAAGCTGCTTTTCTGTTAATTAAACGGAACTTAAAGTCCTATAATCTGGCGGAGTTCCACCTCGGTCATGCTTCTCTTTTTTCCTTGATCGGTAATATAGCTTCTATTTACTAGGCGGCCATGAATGGCTACTTTTTTGCCTTTTTCAGCATATTCCTCAATGAATCCCGCTAAATTTCCCCATGCATATACTCGATGCCATTGGATTTTCGCGGTATATTTTCCGTCATTATTTCGAGCTACTTTTTGAGTCGCTAAACTAAATCTGGCAACTGATTTGCCATCTTCGTATTTGGTTATTTTTGCTGGGGTGCCAATACTGCCCACCAGGGTAACATAATTTCTAATTGTATTCATGAGTTATTTGTTTGTTTAATTGTATTTATATATAGTGGGACCGGCAAATCCGTGATCATTGCGGCGCCGTTGAAAGCCGGTCCTCGTTAGATTAGTTTATATTACATGATGATAAGGTCATTTACCTCTACCTCTGTGATGTGTGCTTCAACTCCTTGGGTTTGACAAACCCGATTTATTAAGCGTCCTTCTATAGCTAAGCGTGTGCCTTTAATGCCATATTCTTCAATGAAAGGAACCCATCTGCCCCAAGCCGTTATTCTGTGGTTTATGTTTATAGCAACGATTTTTCCCTTGCTGTCGCAAATATGTTCACTAGTTGCTAATAAAAACCGGGCGACTTGGCGTCCGGTTTCTGATTTAGCAATTTTTGGGGAAGATCCCATTTTTCCGATTAAATTCACGTGGTTCATTAACGTATGATTTAGAATTTATTTTTTAATTGATTCTTTTTTTTCGCTGATTACCAAAAACTCGGTCGCTTCAATAACTGTTGAGAATCGTTTTTCACCTGTGGTCGTTTCGTAGGACTGATTTACAAGCTTCCCCTCTAAAATTATTTCCTGTCCCTTATTAAGTTTTTCTTTAACTCGTTCGGCTGTTTTTCCCCAGGTATTAATCGTATGCCACTGTGTGGTCTCTTTCCATTCTCCATTTTTATCTTTGTAATTCTCGTTAGTGGCCATGGTGAATCGGGCAAGTGTCTTGCCTGAATCAAACGTTACTACTTCGGGTTGTGCTCCTAAGCGGCCAATTAGATTAACCTTGTTTTTTAATGCATTCATTGTTTATTTTATTTAAAATAGTTTGTTAATTGTGCTGTTTCAAACGCCATTGTTTGATATCAACGGTGCAAAGGTTCCTGCAAAGTCAAATTAGATTCGGTTAGTTTTCGTTTACTTTCGATTATTATTCGTTTGTTGTCGGATAAACAATCCTTAAGAATTAAAAAACACTAAGTTTATCAAGGTTTTAGGGCTTAAAAAAAATAGTAACTTTATCCCATCTAAATAAAGCAAGATGTATCAAAATTTATTAATCACAAGCGAAAATGGTGTTCAAACCATAACAATTAATCGTCCTGCGCAGCTCAATGCCTTAAACAAAGAGACGATTTCAGAATTAAGTATGGCCTTTAAGTTGGCAAATGACGAGCAAGCAATTGGCGTTATATTACTTACGGGGCAAGGTGAAAAATCTTTTGTAGCTGGAGCCGACATTAAAGAATTTATCTCGTTTTCAATTGCACAGGGAGGCGAGCTAGCTTATTCTGGTCAAGAATCGTTGTTTAATTTAATTGAGAATTTATCAAAGCCTGTTATTGCTGTTGTAAATGGATATGCATTGGGTGGTGGATTAGAGCTTGCTATGGCATGTCATCTTCGCGTAGCGGCGACAAGCGCATTATTTGGATTGCCAGAAGTTTCTTTGGGACTAATTCCAGGATATGGCGGCACGCAACGCTTAGCCCAGCTCGTGGGAAAAGGACGTGCTAACGAACTTATTTTTACCGCTGGGATGATTTCTGCGGAAGAAGCATGGCGAATCGGCCTAGTTAATCATATTGTCGCGCCAGAGGAATTACTCAATAAGTCGCATGATCTCGCAAAAAAAATAATGAAAAATTCAGGCTCAGCCATTGCATCAGCCATTACAGCTATAAATGCAGGCTTTACAACTGGCGTTAATGGCTATGAAGTAGAAATTGAGGCGTTTGGAAAGTGTTTTGGAACCCAAGATTTTAAAATAGGAACAAATGCCTTTATAGCAAAAGAAAAACCCGGTTTTAGGAAATAATGAACCTTAATATTAAGCGACTTCTTGGACAAACAGCCACCTATGGGCTTTCGAGTATTGTCGGCAGGCTGCTTAATTATTTATTGGTTCCTTTATACACCAGTAGCGCAGTTTTTTCGAATCCATCTGATTATGGTGTTGTTTCCGAGCTTTATTCTTGGGTAGCCTTTTTTGTTGTTTTTCTTCCTTTCGGAATGGAAACGGCATTCTTAAGGTTTCTTCAAAACAGTGATGATAAAGAAAAGGTGTTCTCGAATAGCTTTCTTTCCGTGTTAGCAATTAACATTATCTTCTACATCGGATTACTATATTTTAATACGGATCTTGCTAACTTCATGCTGTATGAAGGGCATAATGAATACATTGTTTTGTTGGGGGCAATTGTTTGTATTGACGCCATAGCATCGATTCCTTTTGCGCGTCTTAGGGCCGAAGAAAAGGCACTTCGGTTTACGATAATACAATTAATCTCAATCGGTGTTAATATTTCCTTAAACCTTATTTTATTACTTGGGTTTTTTGACCCGTCTCGACCTGAAGAAGGGGTTTTGTTTATTCTAATCGCAAATCTATGCGCGTCATTAGTTAAAATAATCTTGGTGTATGATATCATTTCAAAAGTAGTTCTGAAAATAGATTGGGCGCTTGTCAAGGTATTGTTGAGGTATTCTTTTCCGCTTGTTATTGCCGGGCTCGCTGGTATTGTGAATGAAACGATTGATCGGATTCTTCTAAAACAACTATTATACGACCCCTTGATTCCGGGTTCGCTAGAAGCCGCTGAAGCTGAAGTGGGAATTTATAGCGCATGCTATAAATTAGCTATGTTAGTCACGATTTTATTGCAAGCCTATCGATATGCTGCAGAACCATTCTTTTTTGAACAATTAAAAAATGAAGATCGGAATAAAGTATATTCAAAAATTATGAATTTATTTATTGCTGTCGTTTGTTTCGTCTTTCTAGCGGTTAGTGTTAATGTCAGCCTATTTAAGTTTTTTATTCGCTCTGAAATATATTGGGAGGGGTTGAAGGTAGTGCCTATCTTATTATTAGCTAATGTCTTTTTGGGAATTTATATCAATCAAAGTATATGGTATAAACTCAGCGGAAAAACAAAGTTTGGGGCTTATATTGCATTAATTGGGGCCTTATTCACTATTGGAATTAACCTTTTGTTTATTCCTACATTTGGTTTTATGGCTTGCGCTTGGGCAACGCTTATTGTTTATGCGGTCCAAATGATGCTTTCATATTACTTAGGGCAAAAACACTACAAAATCCCATACAACACGACAAAATTCGCCGTTTACATTGGAGTGGCAATTTTGTTTTTCTTAATTTTTACCTTAGCTCGACTATTCTTCAACGTCGCGCTAAAAGACGTTAATTGGTCGCTCTTAATGCTCGGAAACAGCCTATTATTTGTTTATGTTTTGTTAGTTGTAACCTTAGAAAAGCGTTTGCTAAAACGAGGTTAATTCTTGAAAATAAATAATCGCTTTTCCCACTTCTTCGCTTGAATTTCCGATTGATAAAAAATCATTGTGACAAATGATTGGGCGCTTTAAAAAAGTATATTCCTCTAAAATCTTCTCTTTATAATCAGATTCAGAAAGTGTCTTTTTATCTAATCCTTGTGCTTTGTACTTCATCGCCTTTTTGGAAAAAAGCGATTCATAGCTTCCTGCTTTATTGCGAATAAATTCTAATGATTCAAGGTCAATATTAGTTTGTTTAATGTCTATTAATTCCAAGTCACTTGGCAGGGCCAACTGCTTAATAATTCGCTGGCAGGTAGAGCATGTGCTTAAAAAAAATAGCTTTTTCACACTTAACAATAAGCCTCGTAAGCCGCGGTTAAATTCGCCGCTATCATTTGGGCGGTACCGCCTTCAATGTGGTGTCTTTCTAGAAAATGAACTAATTCACCATCCTTAAACAATGCAATAGAGGGTGATGAGGGAGGATAGGGTAAAAAATACTTTCTCGCCTGGCTCACGGCCTCACTGTCTACTCCAGCAAAAACGGTACAAAGAGTAGCTGGTTTTTTATCCACTTGTAAAGAAAGCTTAACTCCGGGTCTCATATTACCTGCAGCACAGCCGCAAACAGAATTTACCACCATAAGCAAAACTCCTTTTGAATTCTTAATGGTTTGATCTACTTCTTCGCTTGATATTAATTGTGAAAAGCCTACGTTAATTAGGTCTTCTTTCATTGGTTTTACTAGTGCTTCTGGATACATGGTTTTTTTTGTGTAAAATTAAAGAAAAAATATCACCTTAATGCGTTTAATAATCCCTATTATCTATTGAGAGGGCTCGGTCATCTTGATGAATACGCTTTAAGAAAAAACGAAGGAATATAAACACATACTTTATCCTTGGTTTAACTCAATTGATAAGTACCACTTTCCCAACTTTTCTGCTGCTTCCTTGATTGGTTGCTGTCCAGATAAGATAAACGCCCGAGCTCGCCTTGTTTCCATCAAGCGTCCGGCCGTTCCAGGTGGCGGTTCCCCCGTTGGATGTCGTTTTAAAAACCAAATTACCAGAGATATCGGTTACTTTAACGTCGGAATCATAACGAATACCCTGAATTGTTACAAGTCCCTCATAATTCGGCCGGACCGGATTAGGGTAGACAATTACGCTATTATATTCAGGGTCCTCATATGTTGCATTTGACCTATATGAAACCAATCCTAAATCCGTAATAATAAATAATTCCCCTGTATTGTGATCAATTTTTAAGTCATAAATATTATCGGAAATCAATGGCGAATTATCTTTAGTAAATTGCTCTAGAATTTCTGATCCATCAGCAGATAGTAATAAAATCCCGGCAGAGGCAGTTGCAATCCATTTCCTGTTTCCTCCATCAACCTCAATATCTGTTATGTGGGTACTTCCCAATACATACTCAACATTTCCTTCGAAATTTACTTTAATGCGTTGCGCATTAAATTCGCCTGCGGCGGCATCAAAAGCCCCTTCTGCATTATATAAAACGGCAAAACCTGCATCGGTACCTATCCATATTTCGTTGTCAAAATCAACTGCTAATGCGGTTACATTAGTCGAGGGTAGGTCACCACTAAAAGGGCCTGTGGTTAATTGAACGTTTTGATGAGTTGATGCATCGTCTAAATTCTTATTATAATTATACCCGAACAGCCCTGCAGACTCGGTCGCCATCCAAATATTATTTTTGTAATCAATAACCATTTTTGTCGTGTACTTGTTTCGGGCGTTTACTCCGCAATCAAAAGGGTGCCAAATTCCATTTTTATCCAAAACACTCAGGGGACGGTTAGTAAGGCCATTTAGCACCCATAAGTTTCCTGTTTCATCATAACAAACATCAGATGCCAATGCCCAACCATTTCCAGCTAAACTAAGTTGCACAGTAGAATTGGAGTTGTCGTATACTTGACATGTCCCTAGTTTTTTATTAAGGACCGAAACAGGAAAGGCAGAATAAGTAGAAGTCGCTATTTCATCTTTATTCGTTGGATTAACAGAAACGTCTATAAAATCATGAATGTCAATGCTATCCCATTCATCCGTGTTTTCGGGAGCAGAATAATCCCACGCTTCGTCTTCAAAAGTATACAGTCCGTTTCTTAAAAACCCTGGGCTTTTAAATTCCAATCGACCACTTGCCATTGCGAGCTTGCCTTTTTGCCAATCCATCGCATAAAAATCATTTTTACGTGGACCAGGATAACTAATTTGCTCATAGGAATAATCTTCTATTATTCTAAGAAGGCCGCTCGTTTCATCGGCAATCCATTTATTATTGTTAGCAAAGCACATTTGAAGAGGCTTATACCAAATACCTAAATAAAAACTTAATACTGATTCAGAAAGCTGTAAATCATTCGTGTAACTTAGGGTTGTTCCATCGGCGAGCACATCTATCAGTCCATTATGTGTGGTGATATTATTAATCTCGAGACTAAACGGATAATTTGTTACTAACTCACGGCCTGTTTGAGTTAAGCGATAAACAGAGTCAGATCCATATGCATCTGTCTTTAATAATACAAAAAGTTGGTTATTTACGTTTTCAACTCCCGCATACGAATTTTCAAAAAGGCTAGCCAAACGATTGTCTAGTGTCCATGCAGCTTGATTAGGAATTAGCGGATTTGTTTTTTCAGCATAAAGAAGTTTGCCACTTGTTAGAGCATAAATGACATCTCCTACAACCGTGAGGTCAAGGATTGGCGCTTGGCTATTTGTGGGATAAAAAGTTTCTTTTATTTCATCTTTAATTGGATCTATTTGAAGAATGGAAAAGTCTGTTGCAGCATAAAGATACTGCTCATCTCTATAAAATTTATTGATTTTTTTCGAGCCCGGAATTGAGGCTTGCGCCAAGGCGGAGATATTTATCGTTTGGGTTGGGGTGATTTTATCGATGTTTCCATTTTTATAACCAACATAAAGGGCATTTTGAAGGCTATCAAATAATATACTGCTTATTTCTATATCAGATAACCCTTGTACTTGCGTGTATATTTTTTTTTCTTTTGTTTCGAAATCATAACGCAAGATGCCATTTTCATAGGCCGTGAAGATGTGTTGGTCTGAATTTGCAACGTCAATTGCTTTTCCTGTTGCCACATGAAGCCGCCAGGTCCCCATGCCTATTTGGGCTTGAAATGAATAAGCCGTAAATAAGATAAACGCGAATAAATTAATTTTTTTCAAGTGAATCATAACGTAACCCCTTTAAATTTATTCATTTTGCTCTCACAAAAATAATGTGAACAACTCTATAAAACTAATTAACTTTAGCTTTCCATTTCATTAAATGAAAAATAAGGTTCAACGCATTACGTACGGAATAGGGCTCCTTTTGTTTCTTTTTCCAGTTACTCTTTTTAGTATTGCCACTTTGTGGTTGATCCTTGGATTTGATGTAAATGCCTTTCTCTTCCCGCTATCACTCTTCATTGCCACACTTATTTTTTACCTCATATTACATTCGGAAGGATATTCAAAACAAACCTTTTGGGGTGTTTTGGTATTCGTAACAGGACTTTCCGTGTTCTTTTTTGCTATTAGCGGGCACTTTTATGATTTTTCTTTTGATGGTCAATGGTACCATCAAGACGCCATTATTTTATTAAAAAATGGTTGGAATCCTTTTTACGACCTACCGATTTTAGATGAGATTGCCTCTGGAAAAAATGCCAATTATATCAATTGCTACCCCAAGGCCCCATGGACAATTAACGCCTGCGTTTATGCAACAACGGGGGCAATAGAATATGCCAAGTTTTACCAATTAGTTCTTTTGGCGGCTTCTTTTTTCTTTTCCATTCATTACACACTACGATGGTTCTCGTTATCTCTCGTTAGCGCAAGCTTACTCTCCTTTGTTATCGCGTTCTCCCCCGTGGTAGTAGGTCAATCGCTCAGTTTTTATGTTGATGGACAATTAGCCATTTTTTCTTTGCTGTCGCTCTTTTTTATCTGTGATTGGATTACTAATTTCGAAAAAAAAGTGCCTTTGTTCTTATTAGGCCTTTGTTTGTTCTACTTTGTCAACATAAAGTTTACGGGTCTTATTTATTCTCTGGTGTTTTTGTTTTTTGCGTTTTCTTGGGTGCTTTGGAAAGATAGGGGGCGCGTCTTAAAAATGGTGCTGAAACTCTCCGTGGTCATGACGGTGGCCATCTTTATTTTTGGTTATTGCACATATGGTACAAACATGCTTCGTAAAGGGCACCCTTTTTATC
Organism: Crocinitomicaceae bacterium; assembly: GCA_044336865.1. Taxonomy (GTDB): domain Bacteria; phylum Bacteroidota; class Bacteroidia; order Flavobacteriales_D; family Crocinitomicaceae; genus UBA952. The sequence continues at coordinate 44,723 of JBIIOQ010000014.1, forward strand.
CCATTATGGGAAAAAATAATGAAGGGAAAGAAATTGCTTCATCCCAATATCCTAAGAACTTTTTTGGGAAGAATCGTTTTGAAAAGTTTTATTTAGCCAGTTTAGCTTTACCCAATTATACAGCGCCAAACACGCACCCCTCCATTCCAAAAGAATTATTTACGAGTAATGTAGTTAAAGCTAGCCTTCCCTACTATCGGAACCACCAACCAGTAGAAATGAGTGCTATGGGGCCCTTGCAAGCCGAGTTATTAGTTTTATTGTTGCCCCTTTTTTTACTTTCCTTCCTTTTTTACAGGAAATCCTGGATTTACATCCTCTTTTTTGGACTTGTTACGTCTTGTGTGATTCAGCCGGAATGTTGGAATTATCGTTATGTCCCGCAACTTCTTTATATTTACTTGTTAGTGATTCTGCCTGTTTTACTTAGTAAATATTGGTTAGTTAAATTCTATGGACATTTGTTGTTACTTGGTTTTATGATCAGTTTTATGTTTGCGCATATTCAATACTATCAATGGAATGTAGAGAAGACTGCACTACTGAATAAAAGTTTTTCGGCTTTGAAAAACAAGCCATATCACCTTAAGAAAGGTTGGATGATGTCTTTTGGTGTCAAACTGGAAGAAAGGGGATTACTTAAACTCGCTAGCCCATCAACGCCGCAAGACACCCTTAAAAGTTTTAAGGGTGACGAAGTTTCAGGATGGCTTTATACCTTTGTAGAATGAAAAAGTACTTTGAATTGATTCGTATAAAAAGTTGGGTGAAAAATGGATTCTTACTTCTACCCCTTATTTTTTCGTTAAAATTAACTGAAACAAACACCATTTTATATGCGCTGCACGGTGTTCTTATTTTTTGCCTGGCAAGTTCATTTATTTACATCATAAATGATGTGTTAGACGCTAATGTCGACGCCCTACACCCCCGAAAAAAATCAAGACCTATCGCTAGTGGGGCAATCACCAAAAGCAAAGCGCTAATATTGGGTTTGGGGTGTCTTTGTGGCGCAGTTGCTATTCATTTTTCCAGCCAAATGCCCTATTGGTTTGGCACCACCGTTCTGACGTATTTAGCGCTAAACCTTGCCTATTCCCTTTATCTGAAGACCGTTGTTTTGGTGGAATTATTGGTCGTTTCTACTAATTTTGTGTTGAGGGTTTTAGCCGGCTGTTTTGCTATTAGTGTCGCGCCTTCAAATTGGATTTTAGTGGTTACCTTTTTTCTTTCATTACTTCTGGTGGTAGTTAAGCGTAAATCTGAAATGCACTTGCTACAAGCAGAAGCTTCTAACCACCGGACCGTTTTAAAACAATATACCCTTGGGTTTTTAAACGGCTTGGTTTATTTAGCCGCCACGGTAACTATCACTGCTTATCTTTTGTATTCTATGGATCCACAAGTTACCTCAGCCCTGAATACGCAGCGCCTAATTTACAGCACTTTTTTCGTGGTCATTGGCATCTTAAGATTGATCTTAATTAGCGAAACAGCGGGTCATGGTGGCGAAGGCGATCCCACGGTTTTACTTTTCAAAGACCGATTCATACAGATTACTATCATCTGTTGGATTATTTACCTTTATCTGATCCTTTATGGACTCAAATAAAGACAAACTAGCCGTTTTTGACTTTGATGGAACCCTTTATAAGGGTGATTCATTTGTAGATTTTTGTAAGTTTTATTACCTTAAAAAACCTTGGCGACTTTGGTTTTTCTTCATCCAACTAGGTGCTTTTCTTTTTTGGAAACTAGGCCTTCTATCAAGTACCCAATTTAAAAGTCTTTTTATTCAATACCTCTTTTGGGATTCTGAAATGGAAATTAAACGCATGAATCAGCTCTTCTGGGAAAAGTCCAATAATTTCAATGAAACAGTCATCGAGCGATTGGTGTTTTATCAAAAAGAAGGCTATACGGTTCTGATAGCCTCTGCCTCACCCAAACTTCTAATTGAAAACGCTTGCTTAAAATTAGACGTAAAACATGTCGTCGGAACGGAACTTATCCCTTATAAAGGGCGTCATATCGTTATAAAAAACTGCCGGGGACCAGAAAAGTTAATTCAAATCAAGCTTGCCTTTCCTCAACATCACCTTGCTTTTGCTTACAGTGATAATAAAGACGACGTGGAACTCTTGCACGAGGCGGATCAAGGCTATTGGGTTCTGGGCGATGGAAACATTAAGCCTTGTTGATTCCTAATAAAATCACTAGAAGTAAAGGTATATAAGAACAAGCACTAAATATCTGAAGAACTTCCCGATCGCCATAAATATAAAAGTCCAAAGCACATTAGCCCTAAAAAACCCTAAGGCCACTCCTATCACATCGCCAACAATAGGTAACCAAGAAAGAAGGGCTAGAAAAGAGCCATATTTTTGAATGCTTAACTTCCATTTATCTATCGCTTCTTGTTTGACACGCAACTTTTTTAACCATTCTGGTTTTCCTATATAACCAATTCCGAAATTTAAATAGCCTCCAAGGGTGTTTCCGGCTGTGGCAATAAACAAGGAAATGAGCGGGTCGTATCCTGCAGAAAGCATCGTCAATAAGAATGCTTCAGATAATATTGGAATAATCGTAGCCGCTAAAAAGCAGGTAATAAATAGCCCTAAATATCCTAATTCAAATGTGCCCATTTTATAAAACAAAAAAGGCCGGGGTTAACCGGCCTTACTCTTGTATTTCTTTATTTATTTTTTTACAAACTTCTTCGTAACAACGCCTGTTTCGCTAGCTAATCTTACAGAATAAATCCCTGCAGATAGATTTTCGATATTTAAAGACATCGTTTCAGTTCCGTTAAAATCAGTATTAGAGGATAATACTTCCTTGCCTGTATTGTCTAATATACTAACAGAAACAGCTGTTTGTGTCTCTGATTGTAATTTAATGTTTAAGATTCCATCGGCAGGGTTAGGATATATCATACTATTCAGATTAGCGCTGTTTTCATCCAATCCAATGGTTGGAGAAAAATTCAAGCGTACATAAGGAATAGCCGTTTGGTAATACCAAGTATTGTCAAATAAATCTAAAAGGAAAGACGTTTGAGGATCGGTTGTTCCAGCATTAACGACTTTAAGACCTTGAGAATAAGCGCCACACACCGCTAAATAGGTGCCAACAACCATGTTCACTGGCATGCTCAACACGAATGTTCTGTTGGTGTTAAGGTCTCCCGCAACTACGATAACTGGATCGGATTCAGATTCAAATACAAAATCTCCATTAGCGTCAATGCTGTAAATTTTTACGAAAACTTCTGTTCCAACAACTGTTCCGTTGGCTCCTCCCAATAAACGCACATCAACCGCTTTTAAGGTTTGTGGAGCCACAATATCAAATAAATTACCAACTTCAAAACCGTCCGTTCCATTTGACGTGGAACCAGCTGCTGTGCCATTGTCACGAGCATAAATATAATTGGTAACACTGAATGCTGTGTTTCCTACAACGTTATTCGTAGGAATGTCGTCGGTTGAATCTGCCGTAATAGAGTGAACCACGGTGTAAGCTCCCAAGGCCGCCGGCGTAAATGGTGTAGCTACTGTTAGGGTCATGGTGTCTAGAGATACAATCGCTGTAGAAGGACTAGATCCTGTAAAAGCGCCGCTATTTACGTTTACATTGTATTGTACATTGGTCTGCGTGTTCACTCCTCCATTAAATAAATCAACTTCGAAATCAATAGGAGCCGTTTGAGTGGTAGGGATTTGAGTATAAAACAAACCTGCTGATCCAACATAGTCAGACGTTACGCTTAAATCATTCGTTGAGTTAGTTACTATTTTTACGTTGTCAATATACCAACCATAGGTAATCCAAACATTAGCATTGGTTGCTTGTGATGGGTAGTTAGTCGTCCAGCTAAAACGAATCCATATCGGAGCCGGATTTGTTGATAAAATAGGTGCTAAATTAATCATTTTATTAGTTGGGTTGGCATACGCCGTACCACCTGATGCAGATAGAACCGACTCATTTAAATTATTGGAAACAGTCGTCCAAGTAGTTCCGTTTGTGCTAATTTGAACTTCCTGTAGGTCGTTGAAGCGTGCGCCGTACTGCTGAAATTCAATGCTCACTTGATTTGACCCGCCTAAAGCAACAATATCAATCGGTGCTGCTGTCGTCATCGTATAAGTAACTCCTAGCGCTTGAGTCGCTGGACTTGCAGTAGGATCTCCATTAACCAATTCGGCATAATTTCCACCACCAGTTGAGGCAATTCCATTGGCGGCCCACCAGCCATCAGAGACGCTATTGATATTCCATCCAAAATCAATTCCTGTTTGTCCACTATTGTCTAAAACCCAGTTGGTCGGAGTAGAAAAATTGTCAGACCAAAGGGTAACGCCCAAAGTTTTATTGGTGTTTTCTGGCTTGGGAGCCTTTGCTGTTGGAGCAGATAATAAATCCTGAAAAGTTAATAGTTTTGGCTGTTTTTGAGCCGATAACGATACGGCGAAAAATAACGCTGTTGCTGTAAGTAATTGTTTTTTCATGGTTTTTTGTTTTTTTTTCTCAAAAATAGATTTTTTTTAGTTCTTATCCAAGCCTTTATCTCTCAAAAAAGGTAATTCCTCTCTATAAATGCACAGCGCACTTTTTGATAAACTTAGCGATTTTATGTTTTCGTGATCTTTATTAATTGTTAGCATTGATTTCCCGCTGTATTCTATTATCATTGATTGCCCAGAATATTGAAGCCCGTTTCCATCCTTTCCGATCCTATTAACACCAGCAACGAAGCATTGATGTTCTATAGCGCGGGCACGAAGCAAGGTTTCCCAGTGCAATATGCGTTTTTCAGGCCAATTAGCCACGTAAAGGACGAGGTCAAATTTTGAGTTTCCATACTCATCTATAGTATTATTGACGCATTCAGAGAAACGCAAATCGTAACAAATTTGCAAATTAATACGCCAACCAAGGTAACTTACTATTTGCTCCTTTTGACCTGCCGTAAAAACCAAATCCTCTCCACTAAGGGTAAATAGTTTTCGCTTGTCGTAATAGCAAATTACCCCATCAGGATAAACAAAGCAACCCCTATTGTAAAACTTATCAGCATCTTTAATCATTAAAGAAGTATAAATGGCGGCGTTTTTTTGCTTTGCCCAATTCTTTAATTGTTGGACGCTTTCTGAATTGTCAATGTCTTCTGAAAGTTCAATTGCGTTCATGCTAAACGCAGTGTTAAACATTTCGGGCAGGAGGATCAAATCTGTTTTAAAATCGCTTGAAAGCAGGTCGTCTATTAAGGCAATATTTTGCTTTTTATTTTCCCATGCCTGGTCTATTTGCACTAAAGTAATGGTTAAATCGCGCATAGTTTCAGGGTGGCTTTTTGAAGAGTGAGAGAATCTTTAGCAAAACAAAATCGAATCAGTTTATCATCCTTTTTTTCAGCGTAAAAAACAGAAATCGGTATTGCGGCAATACCATGATTTTTAATTAACTCTTCGCAAAATTGGACGTCTGATTGATCGCTTATAGAAGCAAAGGATGCCAATTGGAAATAGGTTCCTTCGCAGGGTAATAAATCGAATTTACTTCCTGCTAGGGCCATGCGAAAAGCATCGCGTTTTATTTTATAAAACTCCCCTAATCGTTCCGGATTTGATTGAGGAAGATACGCGGCTAGAACTGCTTGAGCCAAACTATTCACTGAAAAGACTAGGTATTGATGAACTTTTTTAATTTCATCCAAGACTCTTTTTGTCGCTGTTAAATAACCCACTTTCCATCCTGTTATGTGAAATGTTTTGCCAAAAGACGAAATAATTATGGCTCTTTCTCTCAATAATTCATTAAATCTTGCGGAAATGTGTGTTTTTTCAAAGGTTATAAATTCATAAACCTCATCAGACAAGAGAAGTAAATTGGGGTGTTGGTCCATTAATTCAAGTAAAGTTAACATGTCCTCTTTATCCCACATAACGCCACTTGGATTGTGGGGCGAATTAATGATTAACATTTTTGTTTTGGCACTCACCGACGACTTTATTTTATCCCAATCTGGCTTAAACTGCTTATTGAGGGAAACGTGAACCGGTTTTGCACCTACAAGAAGTATAGGAACGTCATAGCAATCATAGCAAGGATCTAAAATTATTACTTCTTCGCCTTGTCTAACAAGGGCTTGAATGCTTGTAAATATGCCTTGAGTTGCGCCAGCAGTTATTAGAATGTTTTCTTCTGGACAGATTTTTATTTTGTTAGTGGCCCAAATTGTATTAGCAATTGCCTCTCTTAATAAAACATTGCCTTGCATGGGGGCATATTGATGATGATTTTGGAGAGAAAGTTCTGCCATTAATTGCTGTAATTTTTCATCTACAGGAAAATTTGGGAATCCTTGTGCCAGATTAATCGCTTGATGCTGCGAGGCCATTAATGAAATTTTTGAAAAAATAGTAAGGCCAACAGTTGGTAATTTACTTTCCATTATTGTTTAATTAATAAATACTCAAGGCAAGGATCAATATTATTTAAGAGTTGCATTTGGGTGGGGTAAATAAGAATGTCCGGTATGATGGGGTCAACTGATATTGCATTCAAGGATGCCGGCGTAATTTTTAATGTAGAAAAAGACATGGATAATAAGGTATTAGGCAGCGTGATTTGAGCGGAATTTGCAAAGGTACCTGTAGAAGTTCCCATACATGGTGTGCCAACAATTAATCCGCGACTTACGCTTCTAAACCAACCTGCAAAATTGGCAGATGCGGACATGGTTAATCCATTCGTTAAGAGAGTACATTTTCCGGTGTAAGGCTGAATGTACTTGTTTTTAAGTTGGGTAGTAATTAAAATCGTGTCGGTTGTTCCATAGGGACTTTGATAAAAGTCCAATTCTCGGCGAATTGCCTCACTAGAATTTCGATGACGGCCCATCTTTTTAAATTGAAGCCTTTGCTGAAAGCTTAAGGTGGAAAAGCGGTCGTGTGCACTTCGTTTGTAAATATAATTCGATTTCGTGCTTGCTTGGTCATTTGCTATCAGAAGTCTAAGGTACTCTTCAAGCCCAACAAATCCACCTGTATTATTTCTTAGATCAATTACCAATGATTCGATCTGTTTGTCTTTGATTTCTTTGAAAATTTGTGTGAGTTTATTCTTGAATTTTTTGTACGATTTTGGACTAAAAGAGGATATAATAAGGTGTGCAGCTGAGCCCTTTATGCTTAAAGATACGTTTTTTTCATTTGGCGTAATTTCCAGTAAATTACTTGAGCGATTAAATAATGGGGCCGTTAGTTCAACGGATACCGTATCCTGGCCTGGCAGAGTATACGTAATGTTTTTTTTTGGTGATCTAGACGTAAGGTTTAACAAAGAATTGAGTTGAGCAATTGAAAATTCTTCTCTAGCAGAGTAAACATCTCCATCTGTTGGGCTAAGTCGTAACGACGACTCTTGCATTTTTTTAATGTTTACTTGGTCAAAGGATATTAATTCGCTCCCTTTTGGAATGCAGTTTTTCCAACTTTTTTCGACTAAGATTTTATTATTTATCTCGATTAAACGAAATGGCAGAAAATAGCGCCGCTTGTATTTATAAGACGCTAAATATTTTGGAATTAAAAAAGTGTGTGAATCTTTTAGAAGGCGCATCCAATCCGAAACTAATAACGAAAAATCATAAATCGAAAGAGGTTCATTTACCTTCAATATCGAAGCATTATAAGAAGAATCAAAGTCGGCTTTTGAACAATAGGTGTAAAGTGAAGGGTGTACCTCATCGAGTTTCCTTTTGATAAATTGAAGATCACTTAATAATAACTCGGGACATATCTTGTCGTTTAATACATCAACCTTGGACTTAAAAAAGAACGATGTGCAAAATTGAGCCTGAGCCTGAGCAATGAATAAAAGAAAAAGTAACTGGATGAACAGGGCCTTCAACATGGAGCTTTCGTTTATGCAAAGATAAAAAAGCACTTGATTAAACGGCTTTGATATCACAATGATTTTTTGGGCCCGAGATGCCCTTATTATTCTGTCAAGGGTATTAATTAAACTATTTAGCTTTTACTTGTTAGCAAAAACAAAGCGATGTTATATTTGTATTTAATCGATATAATTATAGTTTTTAGAGTATGGAACGAAAAACAATATTAATTGCGGGAGGCTCTGGTTTAATCGGACGTGCGCTTTGCGATAAGTTGCGAAAAAAGGGTCACGTGGTGTGTGTTTTAAGCCGCAGCCCGAAAAAAGCAGGCGATATTTTTTGGAATCCTGTATTAAAACAGCTTGATAATGATCTATTGAAAGATGTTCAAGTAATCATAAACTTGACTGGTGAGGGAATAGGAGAAAAAAACTGGACGCAAAATAGAAAAGTAGCACTTCGTAATTCTCGAATCCAAACAGCAAGCGTATTATTCGAAAAGGCAAAAACAATGGCGCATTTAGAGTATTACATTGGTGCATCAGGGGTAAACTGCTACGGTTTTGAAGGACAAGAAGAAAAGAATGAAGCAATGCCTTACGGTAATGACTTTTTATCTGAACTTGTGCAAGAATGGGAACGGGCCAGTGATTTATTTTTAGAGAAGTGTCCAGTTGTTAAACTTCGCATTGCGGCGGTATTGTCTGGCGATGGTGGCCTTCTTAAAAAATTCCAGCCCTTATTAAAGCTACGCTTATTTCCTTTCTTTGGAGATGGAAAACAATTATTATCGTGGATTCATATAGACGATTTGTGTCAACTTTTTAATTTTTGTATCGAACAGCGGCCTCAGGGCTCATTTAACGCTGTATCTGCAAATGACTCAAGTTATGCTTTTGCGAAAACCCTTTTGAAAAAAAGTGAACGTTGGGGCACTATCATTCGGATTCCTGGGTGGTTTATTAAAACTGTTTTTGGTGAAATGTCAGTCGTTATACTGAAAGGTATTCGGGTGTCAAATGCAAAAATTAAAGCCGCAGGATTTGTTTTTAAATACGCGACATTGGAAGACGCTTTGAGCATTATAAAGAAACCATAAACTTAATGTTACTGCTAACAACTCTTTGTAGATAAGTTCAACTAAAGGATAAAAGTGCCCTTTATAAAAAAACTACTTTCACTAAAACATTACTAAAATGAAGAAATTAAAAAAGATATTTGTACTGGACACCTCCGTCTTATTACATGACCATCAGGCTATTACGCACTTTAAAGATAATAATGTTGCTGTGCCCATAACAGTATTAGAGGAACTAGACAAATTCAAATTAGGTAATGATACTAAAAACTTCTCCGCTCGCGAGGTAATTCGTTTTATTGATAAGTTATCAGCAGGGGGAGGTCTTCAAGAATGGATTTCTTTAGGGCCTGATTTAGGGGGGTTTAAAATTATAATGGAATATAGTCCAAAAATATTAGACGCCGAAAAAATTTATTCGGTCGGTAAAAACGATCACAAAATCATTAATTCTGCTCTTTTTTTAAAAGAACAAGAACCAAAGAATGAAATTGTCTTAGTTACAAAGGACATTAACCTTCGGATTAAAGCAAAAGCGCTTGGGGTTTTAGCGGAAGATTATGAGACAGGAAAAGTTACTGTTGAAGACATTACCTCAACAAGTTCCGCTACTATTGAGGGGGTAGACTCCGATATCATTAGAGAAATATTTACGCGTGGGTGGACAGCAGAAAAGGGAGTGTTGAAAGATAAAAAGATAAACAATGGGCATTATATTTTAAAAAATGGAAAATCATCTTCTCTTGCATTTTACAACCATGTTACCGACCAAATTGAGCGCATTGAAAAAGAGTTTGTCTACGGAATAAAGCCGAAAAATGCAGAACAAGCCTTTGCTTTTAACGCATTACTGAATCCAAACATTAAGTTGGTAGCGCTTCAGGGTGTAGCAGGCACAGGGAAAACGCTGTTGGCACTTGCTGCGGCACTTGAGCAAGACAAGTCGTTTAATCAAATTATTCTGGCGCGTCCCATTGTGCCACTATCAAATAAAGACATTGGTTTTTTGCCTGGTGATGCTAATGATAAAATAAGCCCGTATATGGAGCCATTGTGGGATAATTTGAAATTTATAAAATCCCAATTTGGGGAGAATGAAAAGAAACATAAGGCTATTGTTGAAATGCAGGAATCCGGAAAAATAATCATTACCCCCTTAGCTTTCATTCGTGGTCGAAGCCTATCTAACATCATGTTTATTGTAGACGAGGCACAAAACCTTACACCGCATGAGGTTAAAACCATAATAACAAGAGCGGGTGAGAATACTAAAATTGTGTTTACTGGCGATGTTCACCAAATTGACACGCCATACCTTGATGAAAATAGTAATGGGCTCGCATATTTAATCGATAAACTAAAAGGACAGGCACTATTTTCACATGTTAAACTAGAGAAAGGAGAGCGATCTGAATTGGCTAATTTAGCAAACGAATTACTCTGATTCTTTTAATTCGCCGTCTTCTATTTTAATCACACGGCCTTGAAATTTTTCAATGGTCGTAATGTCATGACTAGACATTAAAATCGCAGTGTTTTCTTCTTTGGCTAGCGCAAGTAATAATTGCATTATTTCTTCAGATGTTTCCGGATCAAGATTCCCTGTTGGCTCATCTGCTAAAATAAGTTGGGGTTTGTTTAATATTGCCCGCGCAATAGAAACGCGTTGTTGCTCGCCCCCAGAAAGCGCATGAGGAAAAACATTTGCTTTTTGTTCAACGCCAACGAGTTGCAAAACACTAAGCGCGCGGTTATGAATTTTTTCCTTGTCCTTCCATCCTGTAGCCCCTAAAACAAAGTACATGTTTTGAATAACCGTTCGATCCATTAATAATTGAAAGTCTTGAAATACAATTCCTATTTTTCTTCTTAGAAACGGAGCGTCTTTCGTTGTTATCCTTCTTAAATTAAAACCTGCAACAACCCCTTCGCCTTCCTTTAATGGAATTTCTGCGTAAAGCGTTTTTAATAAGCTGCTTTTTCCACTGCCTGTTTTTCCAATCAAATAAGCAAACTCTCCTTCTTCCAAGGAAAGCCAAACATTGTCCAATACCAATTGATCTTGTTGATATATTTTTGAGTTTGAAAGGGTAATAACGTTTGCCACTGCTTTTTTTTTTACAAAGGTGGATATCCTATTCATTACTATTTAACCTTGAGCACTTTTATCTTAACACGCTTAAGTTTATAACTTTTAATGACTTCTTCGTTGCTAGGAATATGGTGCTGTAACTTTGTTCTTGATGAAAAAGACGCTTTTAATACTTTTTACTGCATTTATTGCTTCGCTCACTAATAATATAACTGGGCAAACAACCACGAAATATGACAATCCATATTCCGTGTATTATCATGCCGAAGAACTATTCGAAAAGGCGCAGTTTAGTGCTGCAAGGGAAGAATTTAATAATTTTATTCTCTCCGGTGTTGAAGAAAGCGATCCCTTTCTTTCAAAAGCATATTATTATAAAGGACTGTCCGCTTTAGAATTGTTTCATGATGACGCTATTTCATTGCTTGAGGCTTATAATGTACGATACCCTGAAAATGTTAATAGGAATGTTATTTCCTTTAAAATTGGAAATTATTTTTTTCAAAAAGAAGATTTTGAAAATGCCGTGGTCTGGTTTGAACAAGTTTCAATGGATGCGATTGATACTAATAAAAAAGAAGAGCTATTATTTAAACACGGCTATTCTGCTCTGCAGCAAGGTGACCGTTTAACCGCACTCCATTCATTTAGAGATGTTAAAGATGGAACTACTCAGTATGCTACACCGAGCTTATATTTCTTTTCTCACCTTAGCTACCTTAATGGCTCACTACAAGTTTCGTTGGATGGTTTTGAAAAACTAAAAGTTGATCCCGCCTATTCAGGTGTCGTTCCTTATTATATTATTCAGATCTATCACAAACAAATGCGTTTTCAAGACGTAGTAAATTATGCCCCTACAATTCTAGATTCTACGTCTCTTACTGATGTTTCTGATGTTTACCATTTATTAGGTGATGCACATTACAAATTAAACCAATACAAAGAGGCCGCGCAGTATTTAGAAATATATTACCAAAAAGCCAAAACGACTCGGGAGGACGATTATCAAATTGCCTATTCCTTGTTTCGTATTGCAGCGTACGAAAAAGCAATAAAATATTTTGATCGTGTCGCTAGGGTTGATGATAGCTTGGGCCAAACAGCGATGTATCAGATCGCAGATTCTTATCAAAACCTTGGTAAATTGTTGCCCGCACGAAGCGCCTTTTACCGCGCATCCGAAATGACTTCAAATGTAACCATACAAGAAGACGCATTGTATAATTTTGCCGTTTTATCGTTTAAAGTTGATATCAATCCTTATGATGAATCAGTTAAGGCTTTTGAAAATTACCTTAGAAAATACCCCAACTCCAAACGTAAACAAGATATTTACCAATGCCTTGTTAATGTGTATTCTAATACTAGTAACTACGAAAAAGCACTAGAATCATTAGATAAACTACCCTCCATTGATAGCAAATTAAAAGCTGTATACCAAACCATAGCATACAATTATGGTGTTGATTTATTTCAAAAAACAAAATATCTTGAAGCCATTGCCAGTTTTGGACTTGTTAGTAAGTACGCTATTGACCCTCAGCTCATTGCCCTTGCAAAGTATTGGCGAGCAGATGCTTTTTATCGCTTAGAGAAATATACAGAATGTATTGCTGAATACAAGTTGTTTTTGGGTTCGCCAGCATCTAATTCTTTAGATGAAAAAATAGATGCCTATTATAATCTAGGCTATGCCTATTGGAATAAAGAACAATTAAATGATGCCATTGACGCCCTTCAAATCTACCTACAAGGGAATCCAAAAAACAAAGATAAAAAAGTGGATGCTTGTCTTAAATTAGCCGATGCTTACTATACCAATAAACAAAATGTACTTGCTATTAAATACTACAAAGAAGTAATTGACCTTAAATCAAATTTGACAGACCGGGCGACTTATTACCTAGCTAAAAGTTATGGTTATAATGGACAATTACAGCTTAAAATTAGTACGATGCTTAGCCTAATAAGCTCGTTCAAAGACTCTAAATATATTATGAATGGGATGTATGAGCTCGCTCTTTGCTATAAGTCTAGTTCAGAATATGACCCTGCACTTACCTATTTCAGAAAATATTTAGCCGATTACCCCTTGTCGACTTTAGTAATTGATTGCCGCCTTGAAATTGCGGACATACACTATAAAAAATGGGAATATGCACAGGCGGAGTTGGACTTTAAAATGATTTTAACAGAATACGGAAATGTGCGTGACGTTTGCGCTGTCGCTGTTAAAGGATTAATGGATGTTTATATCGCCATGAAACTTCCTGAGAAAGCCTCAGATTTGGCTGATCAATATGCCTGCGCTAATGTTTCTCCCGATGAAAAAGAAAACCTTTTTTATAATCCAGCTTTGCAAAGTTATGTTGATAGTAATTATGTAGAAGCCATTCCCAAATTTTCTAATTATTTAGCCAAATTTCCTGCAGGAAGGTATGTCGATGAAACACATTACTTTTTAGCAAATTCTTACTTCAAAACAAAAGATACAATTAATGCTGTAAGCCAATACGAACTTTATTTAGGAGGAAATAATGGAGCATATGCTGAAGTCGCTGCTTTTAGAGTTGCTGCATACTATTATAACCTTAAAGATTATGTAAACGGGATTAAATACTACCAAAAGCTGGATCAAATTGCTACTAAGGCTAGTAATATCTTTGCGGCAAAGCTCGGACTAATGCGTTGCTATTTTCTCAATAAACAATTTAATGAGGCTATAAGTTATGCTAAAATAGCTTCCGAAAATAGCGCTATTACAACTGCAATTCGTATTGAAGAATCGTATGTACAGGCTTTTGGAAATTTTTCCCTTAAAAATTACACTGATGCCTTACCGCATTTCACTTGGTTAGTTAAGAATACAAATGCTGCAATTACGGCTGAATCTCGGTACTATTTAAGCGTTATTTATTTTCAACAGTTGGAATTAACTAAAGCAGAAGGAGAAATAACAGCCATATTGAAAATGAAGCCGAGTTACAATTATTGGATTGGTCGGGCTTTAATATTAAAAACTAGAATTGATATTTCGCATAATGATTATGTTCAGGCTGAACAAAATCTCAATTCAGTGCTCGATTTTTATCCGAAAGACTTAAAGGACGGTGTGCTTGACGAAGCAAATGAACTTTGGAATGAGCTCCAACAACTTAAAAACCCTGAGAAAGTTATAGTTGATGAGCCAGAAAAAATAATTGAAATAAATCAAAATAACTAATGAAAATAGTATTACTCTTTCTAGTCATTTTTTATACCGCATATTTTAACGCTCAGCCCGATTTATTCGAAGCAGAGGGATTGGGAAATAGAGAAATTGAAATGACGTACAGAATAACTGCCAATCCTAAAGTTGCTGATAGTATTAACGTTTCTCCAATAATCGCACAGCCTTTAATGCAGCTTTACTACACAACTAAAATTCATGTTGATAGCATCGAGGCGGCGACCATTGAAACCACAGAAAAAATTAAGAAACTTTATCCTTTTTATGTTAAACTTGGAATAGGCTCTATTGTTATGCCTTTAGGTGAGCTTTACTATAATTCAACCCGTTCAAGAAGTGTGATGTTTGGTGCGCACATTAAACATTTAAGTTCTTTTGGACAAATTAAAGATAGAGATAAAGTGGTTTATGCCCCAGCAAACTTTGATAGAACAAGCGGATTAGTCTTTGGACAAATTATTAAAAACAAGTTTACCTTGGGCGGGGAGCTTAATTATGACAATTTTGGTTACCATTACTATGGTGTGCCAGACCAAACGATAAAGGCCGATTCCATACGACAGCGAATTCAACGAACTGGTTTCGGTTTAATCCTTACCACTGATAGAGGCGACAGCGCTAGGTTAAATCTTAAATTCGATGTTGCTTACAAAAACTTAACTAGTCAAAAACCAAGCGAAGATTCCTTTTCAGATGGCGGAGTAACTGAAAATCATTTTGATTTCAAAACGTTGGGGTGGTATAACAAAGGCAAGGAACACTTCTATACTGGCTTCGATGTTTGCTATAACGGATACAAATATGAGCGCGCTGATTCATCTCTTTACCAAAATGATACTAGTCTCATTGTAAACAATACAATCATCAACCTGTCGCCTGGTGTTACCACTAGCTTTCTAGATAAAGCGCTAACAATTGATGTGGGACTTGGCGTAAGTGTTGATGTTGCGACCAAAGTGCGTGCCTATATCTATCCGCGCATAAACCTTTCTTACAATCTGTTGGATGGTTTATTGGTTCCATATATTGGTATTCGTGGTGGATTAAAACAAACAACTTTCGCAAGTGTAAATGATTATAATCCATATACTTTAACCAATATCTCTTTGTTCAATGAAAACACTCCGTATGATCTCTTTTTTGGGGTAAGGGGCGGAATAAGCAAGCGACTTACCTATGGGGTTCATGCTAGTTTTGCGCAGATAACCAACAAGGCTCTTTTTGTTACTGACACGTCCTATTCAACACTTAATAATCGGTTTGGAGTTATCTATGACTCCCTTAACTTAAGTACTGTTGAAGCAAGCATTAGTTACCAAATGAATGAAAAATTAAAAATTGATGGGCTTGGGCGATTTTATAGTTATGAAATGAAAAATGAAGCGAGGGCCTGGAACCTACCTCAACTTCAATTCATCCTCAGAGGAACCTATAATTTATACGATAAGTTTTATGTTCGGGCAGATTTAACCATGGAGAGTGGGCGCATGGCTAAAGTGTACGTTCCTGGTGATGGAATTATGAATGAAAACAACCAATATGTGAAACCCTTAGGTTTTCTTGCTGACGGCAATCTTGGTTTTGAATATCGTTACAACACAAGAGTGTCTGCCTTTTTACAGGTCAATAATGTAGCTTCGCAACGCTATAGCCGATGGTTAAACTATCCCGTTATGCCTATTCAGGTTCTAGGGGGAATAAGCGCACGATTTTAAGACGATTTTTATCGGTTAAATCCAAGTATTGAAAAAAATTATTTGCATCATTCACGGGGGGAAAAAACTTAAAAAACATTCCCAGTTATTTATTAATGTCTGTTCTAAAGAGTTTGGAAGTGCATTCGAATTATTTTATTCCACAAAACTACTGAGCGCTAAAAAAATAACAGCTGACAATGTTGAAAACACAAGTCATATCATTGGTGTTGGTGGCGACGGAATCTTAAATGAAATCATTAATGGGCTGTCATTTGATAGCCTGGTTCCACTTCCTGTTATTGGCATCATCCCTAATGGTACGGGAAATGATTTTTATCGTAGCGCCGGATACACCGATAGCAATCATTATTTAGAAGCGATAAAAAATGATCTGTTTGATTGGGTTGATGTTGGGTCAGTGACGGCAGATGGGCAAAAGCGTTACTTTATTAATATATCGGATATTGGTTTTGGTGGTTCTGCCGTTCTCGAGCTGGACCGATTTAAGGATTTTTTAGGTGGAAAATTTGCTTATAGCCTTTCCATTCTTTATACTTTTTTAAGCTATAAAAAACCTATAGTGACTATAAAATCGGGTGATTTCAATTATCGTGGTCCGCTTTTAATGGCGGCTTTTTGTAATGGTTCTGTTTTTGGAAACGGTTTGCACATACACCCTAAAGCAAAAATTAATGATGGGCAATTAAAACTTACTCTTTTGGGAAAGGTCTCGTTGTGGGACTATATTAAAAATGTGGTAAAAGTTAAAAGAGGAAAGGAAATAGTACATCCCGAAGCACATTATTTATCTATAGAAAACGAAGCAGAGCTGATAAGTTGCGATGGAATAATCTTTGCTGAAACAGATGGTGAAGGTCTTTCGGGACAGCGTTTTAAAATTAAGCTTGTCCCAAAAAGCCTAAGGATTATTAAGGTGCTTTAATGTCTCTTCGGAGACTGGTTTTTTGTTAAAAAACACTAAAACAATTTTGTAATAGACATAATGCTTTAAAATAATGCGTTAAGGCGCATCATTCTAACATTTTTACTATGCGCTTTCCGTTAATTATTATTCTATCCGGTTTCACTTCTTTTTTTTCGCTTTCCCAACACCACCAAGAGCAATTTAATAGTGCTTATTCACACTTATTTTACGTTCCAAGGGGAACTTTAGAAGCCGTTTCCTTTACCAATACCAGAATGGTTGAAATTAAAAGTGAGGATATAAACTCTTGCTCCGGCTTACCTCAGCCCTATGGTATAATGGGGGTTTTCGACAATGGGAAAAATTACTTTTTAGAGAACGGAAAGTTAATCGGAAAACTTAGCGGAATTTCTATCTCTCAACAGAAGGGGTCTGTAGAAATGCAAATTATGGCTTACGGACTTGCCTTAGATTCGGTAATGAAGTTGTCCTTAAATAAAGGACTTAAAATTGAGGAACGATTAAGGATTGCGCTGCTAGAACTTTCTGAAATCCCTAAATTAGGAGCAGTAAACGATTTCGCTAGAAATTCATTTGCCATAGAGGTTTTCAGACGATTAAACGAAGCTCCTTTCGCCACCCTTCATCATTTCGATGTGAAAAATTACGATCTCGAATCCTTATTTGGCAAAGCAAATTATTCGGTATTAACAGCCCCAAAAATAGAGGTAAAAAAAAACGTTGTTTTTTCAAAAAACGGGGTCGGGTATACGTCAATGGCCAATAAATCACAAGAATATGGGCCCGCTATTTGGACACCAACCCCATCGTGCAATTTTAGTAGTCGTAGCGGCACGGCCGTTTCTGCAATCACCATTCATACTGTTCAAGGCTCTTATTCTGGGGCGATCTCGTGGGCTCAAAACTGCAATTCTGGCGTTTCCTACCATTATGTAGTAAGAAGTTCGGACGGACAAGTAACACAAATGGTTTTGGAAGGCTCAAAGGCCTGGCACGTTGGGTCAGAAAACCCCTATACAATTGGATACGAGCACGAAGGATATGTTAATAACCCCGTTTGGTACACAAATGCCCTCTATCAAGCTTCTGCTAATTTATCTAAAGACATCATCCTTAGTGGATACGGAATTAATGGCTTGCGAACCTATTATGGCGCGGCTTCATCGGGCTCCAATGTACTTGGAACTTGCGTCAAAATTAAAGGGCATCAACACTATCCGAATCAAACCCATACGGACCCGGGAATAAACTGGGACTGGGAAAAATATTATCGATTGATAAACTCTAGCCCAACGATCACTACAATTACCAATACTAGTGGTAATTTTTATGATTCCGGGGGAAGCAATGGTAATTACAGTAATGATGAGCGGAAGCTATGGCTAATTCAGCCCGCAAACTCGACCTCTGTAACCTTGTCTTTTACAGCCTTTTCAGTGCACAGCACAGACAAACTTTTCGTTTACAACGGTTCTACCATCAACGCCCCGCTACTTGGCAGTTATTCAGGAACAACTCTTCCGACGGCACTAACAGGAACTAGTGGTTCATTACTTGTAGAGTTTCGATCTGATTGTGGTTCCACATCTAGTGGCTGGGCCGCAGGGTATACATCCATTATTAACACTGTCGATAATACCCCTCCAACAAGCACAATAAGCAATGGGCCAACATGGCAAGTTGCTGATTTTCAGGCACAAATAAATGACGTTGATGCGGGTAGCGGAGTAGATAAAGGCTTTTATCTAGTGGCAGACAGAAATCCAGCTAACGTGGGATGGATGGCTAATGGTAGCTTTGGTTTCGCACACGAAGATTTTCAAGATGTTAATGTGAATTGGACCTTGCAAACGGGCTTGTTTAGTATTAACAATCAGGCCTTTTTAATGAATGATGCTTCACAGAATAATTCTAACGCATACTTAAATGTTACACAAAACAATAGTGCTCAGTACTTATATGAATGGGAACAAAAAATAACATCCAGCAATTTAAATCAGCGGGCAGGAATGCACTTCTTTTGTTCTGATCCAACACTACCGAACCGGGGAAATTCTTACTTCGTTTATTTAAGAGAAGAAACAGATAAAATTCAGCTTTATAGAGTAACGAACGATGTTTTTATCGTGGTAAACGAAGACTCTTTAGTAATAACTCCTCAAGTTAATTATGCTATTAAAACATGGTATAACCCAACAACCGGAGTAATTAAAGTATATGTAAACAATCAGTTAATATCGCAATGGCAAGATCCAAATCCAATTGTTTCGGGTAATTCAATATCACTTCGAAGCGGTGCTTGTACCATTCTATTTGATAATATTAAGGTGTTGAAATCAAGGTCTACTAATATCTCGGTAACTTTAGGAAACAACCAACAAATGCGCTATCAAAGCAATTCAGCAATAACAACCGGACTGATACAATCTGAAGTAATTGATAACAATCAGAATTGGAGTGCAACAACTCAAAAACAATACCTAATTGATTGGACACCACCCGTAATTAGTTCTTGTAACGATGGCACTGCATCAGACATTGATACCGTTTATACCAACACACTTTCATTCAATTGGAATGCTTCAGATATTCATTCAAGTATTTCAAATTACACCTGGGCACTGGGGACAACAATTGGAGGAACGAATATAATTACATGGACGAATAGCGGACTTAATATGGCTATTCAGCATCTATTAACGAATCCTATTTATGGCCAAACCTATTATTTCTCTATAAAGACAGAAAATGGCGCTCTGTTAAATTCACAGTTAAGTTCCGATGGCCAAAAGTTGCTCCAAAATTCAAGTGCAGGACAAATCGAGAACGAACTAGCGTCTATTATAATATACCCTAACCCAAGTGATGGAAATGGATTTTGGATTAGTAATTTAACTCAAAAAGCAAGTGTTTTAATATATGATATAAACGGAAAATTAATTCACAATACAACCTTAGAACATAGTGGTTTAATAGAGACACCAAACCTTGCGATAGGAAATTATAACGTTATCATAAATAGTCAAAACAAGCTGATTATCAAGCGATTAATCGTCCAATAATAGCGTTTTCAAAATGGATGGTTCAAGATTTTATCAGCGAGCACATCGCTTAATAAAAAATTACTTTCCTTCGTCCAGCCTGCAATA
>JBIIOQ010000090.1:0-9037 GCA_044336865.1 Crocinitomicaceae bacterium
CCATCGGGATTACAACTAGCGCTCACCGACGACATGACTGCATTGATTGCGGTTGGTTCTGTAATGGAAATAGTTGTGGTATCAACACATTGATTGGCATCCGTTACGATATAGCTGTAAGTGCCCGCGTTTACGTTATTATTTCCAATTCCACTAAATGGAGCAGTACCCCCAATGGCTGAAACTGTGACAGTGCCTTGATTCCCATTACATAAAATAGTATTTGAAATCACAGAATTGGCTACCAAAACACTAGGCTCTGAAATGCTTACTGAAACAGAATCCGAACACCCGTTATCGTCTGTAACGGTTAAAGTATAGTTTCCGACTGCTAAACCATTCACATTGGAAGATGAAGTTCCGTTAGACCAAGAATAGGAATATGGGGCCTCTCCTCCGATTACTGTTGAATTAGCTGATCCATTTGTTAATCCGTTGCAAGTGATATTAGTTTGTGTTGTATTAATCTGAATGGCACTAGGTTGAACTACGGTAATGTAGCTTGAGTCTGAACAACCATTATTATCAATAACATTATAGCCATAAGTACCCGCGGGAACAGAATAATTTCCAGTTCCAATATATGGCCCTGTACCGCCAACTGCACTTACAGATACCGTTGCTAATCCACCGTTGCAGAATATGGTAATGGTTTCAATACTAGTTGATGTCACAACAGCTGCTCCAGTAATAATAGCAGATCCGCTGTTGTCAATACATCCATTGGCATCAATGACGCTTAGGGTGTATGTTCCTGGATTCAAAGAAGAGATACTTGCAGTAGTTGCTCCATTTGACCATAAATAACTAATGACCCCAGTACCACCAGAAACGGTAGCTATTGCATTTCCGTCATTAACCCCTTGGCAAGTGGCATTGGAACTGCTAACTGATACAATTAAAAGAGTAGGTTGAGCAATAGTAGCACTTGTAGTTGCTGTACATCCGTTCGTATCGGTAACGGTTACTGAATAAGTTCCTGCCACAAGGTTTTGTGGGTCTTCTATTGTCGAACCATTTGACCATAGATAAGTGTAAGCTGAAGTACCTCCTGTAACTGTTAAGTTAACTGATCCTGTATTGTTTCCGTTACAAAGTACATCCACTTGGGTGGTGCTCAGGGCCAATGCTGCTGCAGGCTGAGTAATCGTAGCACTTGTAGTTGCTGTACATCCATTCGCGTCAGTTACCGTTACTGAATAAGTTCCAGCGACAAGGTTTTGTGGGTCTTCTATTGTAGCGCCATTTGACCATAGATAAGTGTAAGTTGACGTTCCTCCAGTGACTGTTAAATTTACTGATCCTGTATTGTTTCCGTTACAAAGCACATCCACTTGGGTGGTGCTTAAGGCCAAGACTGCTGCAGGTTGAGTAAGCGTTGCACTTGTTGTTGCTGTACATCCATTCGCGTCGGTAACTGTTACTGAATAAGTTCCTGCTACAAGGTTTTGAGGGTCTTCTATTGTCGATCCATTTGACCATAGATACGTGTAGGGTCCATTGCTTCCAGTGACTGTTAGGTTAATTGATCCTGTATTGTTTCCGTTACAAAGCACATCCACTTGGGTGGTGCTCAGTGCCAAGGCTGCTGCAGGTTGAGTAAGCGTTACATTTGTAGTGGCTGTACATCCGTTCGCATCAGTAACGGTTACTGAATAAGTTCCTGCTACAAGGTTTTGTGGGTCTTCTGTTGTCGAACCATTTGACCATAAATAGGTGTAAGTTGCCGTACCTCCAGTGACTGTTAAATTTACTGATCCTGTATTGTTTCCATTACAAAGTACATCCACTTGGGTGGTGCTCAGTGCCAAGGCTGCTGCTGGCTGAGTAAGCGTTGCACTGGTAGTTGCTGTACATCCATTCGCATCAGTTACCGTTACTGAAGAAGTTCCTGCTAAAAGGTTTTGAGGATCTTCTATTGTCGAGCTATTCGACCATAGATAAGTGTAAGTTGACGTTCCTCCTGTAACTGTTAAGTTTACTGATCCTGTATTGTTTCCATTACAAAGCACATCCACTTGGGTGGTGCTCAGTGCCAAGGATGCTGCAGGTTGAGTAAGCGTTGTATTTGTAGTGGCTGTACATCCGTTCGCATCAGTTACCGTAACTGAATAAGTTCCTGCTACAAGGTTTTGAGGATCTTCTATTGTCGAGCTATTTGACCATAGATACGTGTAGGGTCCATTGCTTCCAGTGACTGTTAGGTTAATTGATCCTGTATTGTTTCCGTTACATAGCACATCTACTTGGGTGGTGCTTAGTGCCAAGACTGCTGCAGGCTGAGTAATCGTAGCACTTGTAGTTGCTGTACATCCATTCGCATCAGTAACGGTTACGGAATAAGTTCCTGCCACAAGGTTTTGTGGGTCTTCTATTGTCGAGCCATTTGACCAAAAATAGGTATAAGTAGCCGTGCCTCCCGTGACTGTTAGGTTAATTGATCCTGTATTGTTTCCGTTACAAAGTACATCCACTTGGGTGGTGCTCAGTGCCAAGGCTGCTGCAGGTTGAGTAATCGTTGCACTGGTAGTGGCTGTACATCCGTTCGCATCAGTTACCGTTACTGAATAAGTTCCTGCTAAAAGGTTTTGAGGATCTTCTATTGTCGAGCTATTCGACCATAGATAAGTGTAAGTTGACGTTCCTCCTGTAACTGTTAAGTTTACTGATCCTGTATTATTTCCATTACAAAGTACATCCACTTGGGTAGTGCTCAGTGTTAAGCCTACTGCAGGTTGAGTAAGCGTTGCACTGGTAGTTGCTGTACATCCATTCGCATCAGTTACCGTTACTGAATAAGTTCCTGCTACAAGGTTTAATGGGTCTTCTATCGTCGAGCCATTTGACCATAAATAGGTGTAAGTTGCCGTACCTCCAGTTACTGTTAAGTTAACTGATCCTGTATTGTTTCCGTTACAAAGCACATCCACTTGGGTGGTGCTCAGTGCCAAGGCTGCTGCAGGTTGAGTAAGCGTTACATTTGTAGTGGCTGTACATCCGTTCGCATCAGTAACGGTTACTGAATAAGTTCCTGCTACAAGGTTTTGTGGGTCTTCTATTGTCGAACCATTTGACCATAAATAGGTGTAAGTTGCCGTACCTCCAGTGACTGTTAAATTTACTGATCCTGTATTGTTTCCGTTGCAAAGCACATCCACTTGAGTTGAACTTAGGGCTAGTGCTGCTGCAGGTTGAGTAAGCGTTGTATTTGTAGTGGCTGTACATCCGTTCGCATCAGTTACCGTAACTGAATAAGTTCCTGCTACAAGGTTTTGAGGATCTTCTATTGTCGAGCCGTTTGACCATAAATAGGTGTAAGTTGAAGTACCTCCAGTTACTGTTAAGTTAACTGATCCTGTATTGTTTCCATTACAAAGCACATCCACTTGGGTGGTGCTCAGTGCCAAGGATGCTGCAGGTTGAGTAAGCGTTGCATTTGTAGTTGCTGTACATCCGTTCGCATCAGTTACCGTAACTGAATAAGTTCCTGCTACAAGGTTTTGAGGATCTTCTATTGTCGAGCCGTTTGACCATAAATAGGTGTAAGTTGAAGTACCTCCAGTGACTGTTAAATTTACTGATCCTGTATTGTTACCATTACAAAGCACATCCACTTGGGTGGTACTGAGTGCCAAGACTGATGCAGGCTGAGTAATCGTAGCATTTGTTGTTGCTGTACATCCATTCGCATCAGTAACGGTTACGGAATAAGTTCCTGCCACAAGGTTTTGTGGGTCTTCTATTGTCGAGCCATTTGACCAAAAATAGGTATAAGTAGCCGTGCCTCCAGCGACTGTTAAATTTACTGATCCTGTATTGTTTCCATTACAAAGTACATCCACTTGAGTGGTGCTTAAGGCCAATGCTGCTGCAGGTTGAGTAAGCGTTGCATTTGTAGTGGCTGTACATCCGTTCGCATCAGTTACCGTTACTGAATAAGTTCCTGCTACAAGGTTTTGAGGATCTTCTATTGTCGAGCCATTTGACCATAAATAGGTGTAAGTTGAAGTACCTCCAGTGACTGTTAAATTTACTGATCCTGTATTGTTACCATTACAAAGCACATCCACTTGGGTTGTACTTAGAGCCAATGCTGCTGCAGGTTGAGTAAGCGTTGCATTTGTAGTTGCTGTACATCCGTTCGCATCAGTTACCGTTACTGAATAAGTTCCTGCCACAAGGTTTTGAGGATCTTCTATTGTCGATCCATTTGACCATAGATAAGTGTAAGCTGAAGAACCTCCAGTTACTGTTAAATTTACTGATCCTGTATTGTTTCCGTTACAAAGTACATTGACTTGGGTGGTGCTTAATGCTAAGACAGCTGCTGGTTGAGTAAGTGTTGCATTTGTAGTGGCTGTACATCCATTCGCATCAGTTACCGTTACTGAATAAGTTCCTGCTACAAGGTTTTGAGGATCTTCTATTGTCGAGCTATTTGACCATAAATAGGTGTAAGTTGAAGTACCTCCCGTGACTGTTAAATTTATTGATCCTGTATTGTTTCCATTACAAAGCACATCCACTTGGGTGGTGCTTAATGCTAAGACAGCTGCTGGTTGAGTAATCGTAGTATTTGTCGTTGCTGTACATCCATTCGCATCAGTTACCGTTACTGAATAAGTTCCTGCTACAAGGTTTTGAGGGTCTTCTATTGTCGAGCTATTTGACCATAGATAAGTGTAAGTTGAAGTACCTCCAGTGACTGTTAAATTTACTGATCCTGTATTGTTTCCGTTACAAAGTACATTGACTTGGGTGGTGCTTAATGCTAAGACAGCTGCTGGTTGAGTAAGTGTTGCATTTGTAGTTGCTGTACATCCGTTCGCATCAGTTACCGTTACTGAATAAGTTCCTGCTACAAGGTTTTGCGGGTCTTCTATTGTCGATCCATTTGACCATAGATAAGTGTAAGATGCCGTTCCTCCAGTTACTGTTAAGTTAACTGATCCTGTATTGTTTCCGTTGCAAAGGACATCTACTTGGGTGGTGCTCAGGGCTAATGCTGCTGAAGGTTCAGTAATTGTTACAATTGTATTAGCTGTACATCCATTCGCATCAGTAACGGTCACTGAATAGGTTCCTGCTACAAGGTTTAATGGGTCTTCTATTGTCGAACCATTTGTCCACGAGTATGTATAAGGACTTGTGCCACCACTTACACTTAAATTAATTGATCCTGTATTGTTTCCGTTACAAAGTACATCCACTTGGGTGGTGCTCAGGGTCAATGCTGTTTGTGGTTGAGTTATTGTTGCACTGTCAATGGCTGTACACCCATTCGCATCAGTAACCGTTAACGTATAGGTTCCTTGCGCCAAAGCAAGTATACCTGCAGTTGTTGCTCCATTTGACCATAAATAGTTTAAAATACCTGTGCCACCCGAAACGGTTGCGGTTGCAGATCCATTGTTTACTCCTTGGCACGCGGCATTGATACTGGAAATCACCACACTTAACGCTACAGGTTCTGAGATAAGGGTAAATCCGCTACTATCAATACATCCATTGGCATCCGTTACGCTTAGCGTGTATGTTCCTTGAGTCAAAGAAATTATACTTGCAGTTGTTGCTCCATTTGACCATAAATAGGTGTAAGTTGCCGTTCCTCCAGAAACGGTAGCGGTTGCTGATCCATTGTTAGCTCCTTGGCATGTAGCATTGATACTAGAAACAACCACACTTAACTCTGCAGGTTCTGAGATGTTTGTATTCTGAGAACTCGTACATCCTAAACTATCTGTTAACGTTAAGCTATAAATGGCTTGTGAAAGATTATTAATCGTTGCAGTAGTTGCATTGTTACTCCACAAATATTGATACGGGGTTGCTCCACCGGTAACATTGGCAGTAATACTGCCATTAGCTTCACCAAAACAAGTGATGTTTTGTGGGGATAGCGAAAGTAAAATTGGACTTGGCTGAGTTAAATTAAGGCTTCCAGTCCCCAAACATCCGAGAGCATCAGTAACATTGTAGCTAATAATTCCTGCCGAAATATTATTGTAAAGACCAGTTCCGCTATAAGGACTTGTTCCTCCGATTGCTGAAACCACTATATTTGTAGTCCCACCATTACAAATGATTGGTGAGTTAGCTGCAATGGATACATTTATAGGATTAGGTTCCGAAACACCGATACTATTAGTGGCTATACAACCGAGGGAATCGGTAACTGTTACTGAATAAGTGCCTGAGGTTAAGTTTGAAATATTTGGAAGATTTGCAGTATTACTCCAGCTATAGTTAAATGGTAAGGTACCGCCGAGTACGTTACTCGTTACCGAACCATTGTTACCACCAGGACAAGTGACATTATTTACTGAGAGACCTACACTGTATGCATAACCGTCTTGGATTGAAATATTTTGTGAAATTACGCAGCCTGAATTGGCATCAGTTACTGTAACCGTATACGAACCAGCGATCAGGTTCAAAAGATCTTCTGTGGTGGCTCCATTTGACCATGAATAGGTATATGATCCTGTACCTCCTGTAACACTTATATTGATCTGACCATTTGATCCGCCTTGACAGGAGACATCCTGAAGATTGAAACTTAGTGATAAAGGGGACGAGGCCAAGAACGTAACATTCATGCTATCACTATTACTTCCGCACGCATTGGAGGAGGTTAGGGTTAATGTTAAAGTCCCTTGTGTCAACTCACTTATTCCTGGTGAATAGTTAGTGGCTGGAAGGTTGTTGTTGGGAATGAAATTCCCAAGGCCACCTGACCAAGTAGCATTACTTTCTGAAGAAATAGTTCCATTAAGCGAAATATTATTCTGTGGCGAACAAAAAGTAACATCAGGTCCAGCGCTGGCGACCGGAGTAGGTAGTGAATCTACATAGACTGGTTGACTCAATTGGCATCCGGTACCGTCATAGGCATCTACAATATACATACCCTCAATTCCTACGATGATTGAATTTGTAAATTGGCCAGAGGTGATAGAATCCCCACTCCAAGAATAGTTATAATTTCCATCACCTCCAGATAAAGTTGCCGTTAGGGTAGGAAAGGGATCATTAGGGCAAACAATGTAAAGACCGGCTAAGCCAGATATTGATAAAGGCGGATTTACATTAAGGCTAATATTGGTACTATAAGTGGTGGTGTTATTTAAACAACCTGGAGCCAATGTTAATCCTGAAATATCATATTGAATAAGACTTGGAATGGCAGTTTGTGGCGTAAAAGTATTATAATTCCCACAGTTAGATGTGCAAGCAATAAGGTTATTGTAATCACCTGCTGTTCCAGGGAACGTTGACTGAATATTTATCGAACCATTTTGTAATCCTAGCGCTTCAATGGAAGATGTACAACCTAGGGTTGTACTCGCGGCGTAATTTATAAAAGGTGCTCCTATAGTCACTATTTCTAAGTTGAAATTTGTTGAACTGTTTGAACAAATTGAGAATTCATGAGGTCCAATCCCTTGAAGACAGATATACGATCCTAATGGATAAATTGTATTGCAATTTGCATATTGGATGTTAACTGTATCATTGTAATCTCCACTTTCAAAGATGATGCCTATGGTATTGACATGCGTATTAATAGTTAAGGTTTGACAACCAAATGAATTTCCTGCACTACAACAAAGGTATCCAGCACCTGTGTTCGCCATCGAAAAGGAATATGATGTAGATTCAAAGGGGGTGCTATTCATGGTTATTACCTGATTAGGCACGCTTACATCACAATTGAACTGCGCATTTATTTTCCCTAATAGAACTACGGAAAATAGAATTATCAACAAAAACTTAATTCTTTTCAATTCGATTGCTTAATTTTTTCTTAATTTATTTAGTTTTTTAGAAGCCAATTTACAATAACTATTTCAAAACCACAACGTGTCCTTTAGCAAACATATCAGCTTTATTTATATCGGAATAGTTTACAGTCCAATTGTATGCACCAGTTTGGACGAATTTGCCTTGATATTTACCATCCCAAGCATCCGAAGGATCGTTGGTTTGGTATATAATTTCCCCCCATCTATTGAAAATAGTAAAGTCATACTTTACAATTGATTCAGGAGACGAGAAAATAGGTTTGAACGCATCGTTTAATCCGTCTTCGTTAATGGTAAATGCATTAGGTACATTCATAACGATAATTTCGTTGAGTTCATAGACTTGCAAAATCGAATCAACGCATCCATTTGTATCCACGGCAATAAGCAGTACTTCATAGGTAGCTGCAGTTTGCTCAGGATAACTATGGAAGGGATTTATTGTTTGGCTTTGTGTTCCATCTCCAAAGTTCCAGAAATAGGTATTATTTGCTCCAGCAGATGTATTAATAAATTGTATATCTCCTGTGTAGAAGTCTATTTGTTCAGGGCTTGAGTAGAATGAAGCAATTGGGCCTTGTGCCACACAAATAGCGCTATTCACTGTTGTCGTTGCCATACATCCGTTAGCAGAGGTAACGGTTAATGAAATATCATAGCATCCAACTTGATTGAAGGTATAGTAAGCCGTGTCGGCATTAAAGAGTATGTCTCCATTTCCGATGGTCCAAAGTACATTGCTGTATTGCCCGATGCTGTTATTGATTAGCTGTGCCTGAAAGGGTGCACATCCGAAGTTATCGGGAATGTTAAATTGAGCGATTAAGGAATCAGGTTGATTTAAGAGTTGTGATGCCGAAACTTGACAGCCGTTGGCGTCTGTTACTGTGACGGTGTAAATGCCAGCACTTAAATTATTGATGGTGTTCGTCGTTAAGTTATTGTTCCATACGAAAGTATATGGAGCAACACCTCCATTGACGTTTGCAGTCATGGTGCCATCGTTGTATCCGTAACAAGAGGCAGGAGTTTGTGTAATGTTGATGTTAGTACCTGATGCTGGTTGTGTGATGTTAATAATCAATGAAGATACGCAGTTATTGGCATCGGTAACAGCCACGGTATATTGTCCCGCAGGTACGGCGCTTAAATCTTGAGTAGTATCGGTTGTATTCCAGAAGTAGGTGTATGGTGTTGTTCCTCCGTAGACATTAAGATCAATGCTACCACCA
>JBIIOQ010000049.1:0-8992 GCA_044336865.1 Crocinitomicaceae bacterium
CCATCGAGCCAACCTGATTCCAGGTGATTTCTTCAGAAAAATAAAATCCAATTATCACAGCAACAATTGGTATTAAATAGGTCACGCTACTAGCAAACAAGGCCGATGAATTTTTTATTATACCGTTGAATAAAAAAACGGCCATCGCTGTTCCTATTATACCTAAGATGCTTATATACAAAAAAGCAGACCCAGCCTCAGGATGGGTCATCATTACCTTAGGTGTTCCGAAATATAGAAATGCACCCAATGCAGGTAGTAAAATACTTGTAAATGTAAGGGTGGTGATTTCAATTGGTGAAAATTCGGAAAGGCATTGCTTTATTAAATTAAGGCTCAGTCCATATAACAAGGTTGCAGCTACTACTGCAAGAATATGTTCTGTATTTCCGGCAAGTGCATTTGATTTGCCAAATAATGCAAGTAAAATAATGCCGGCCGTGCCTATTGCTGCGCCAATAAGTTGAATTAATTTTAAAGGCACACGAAATATAAGAAGCCCTACTAATAAGGTGAAAATGGGCGTAAAGCTATTCAGCATACCAGCCATACCGGATGAAATACCAGTTTCTGCATAGGTAAATAAAAAGGCAGGGATCAGATTTCCGCAAAGACCAACTCCCAATACTAGTAGTAGGTTCTTTCGATAATACAATTTTTTAAGATAAGGCAGTGAAAAGGGTAGGAGCACCAGGGACGCCAGAAGAATGCGCAAAGAAGCTACTTGAGGTGCAGAAAAAATAGGTAGCCCGCCTTGACCATACATTCCTTTTTTCATTAATATAAATGAGCTCCCCCAAATACAGGCTAGTAAAAGTAAAAGCAACCAGCTCTTTAATTTTTGTTTCACGGAGCAAAAGTAAGTATTCAATGTTTATATTATGTTTATATTTTTTTACCACTTTTTACCACTTATGTAAAACCTATAATTTTATTGGGTTTTTAGGGATAAAATTGATTTATCTGAAACTAAATAATCCCTTTTGCGTTAGAAGTTTTCAACAATTTATAAATCTGTGGTAAAAAGTGGTAAATATCCATTATTTTTACCCATTATTTAAGTTATGGCAGGATTAGTAGGCGAATTTGAAGTGAAATTGGACGACAAGGGTCGGTTTCTGTTTCCTTCCGGGCTCCGGAAGCAATTGCCTGCTGCGTCTCAACGTGATTTTATGCTCAATAAAGGATTTGAAGATTGCCTCACGATTTATCCAATGACCGAATGGGACCGGATAAGCGAAAAGCTATCGAAATTGAATTTATTTAAACCGAAAAACAGGATGTTTTATCGCTTGTTCCATCAAGGGGCAAAAGCAATAACCCTGGACAATGCCGGAAGGGTATTGGTGCCGACTTCTCATATGGAGCGCGCAGGTTTAGGTCAGGAGGTAATGCTTATTGCCTATTATGACAGGGTTGAAATTTGGGACAAGTCCAAATACTTCGGTATGATCGAAGGAAACATGACGAATTTCGCTGACTTGGCGGATGAAGTAATGGGTGACTTGGACAATGGTGAGTAGTACCGAATATCACATACCAGTTTTGCTGCAGGAATGCATGGAGGGTTTGAATATCAATCCTGAAGGCGTTTATGTTGATGCTACTTTTGGTGGCGGAGGTCATGCACGTAAAATATACGATAGTCTTAACGAAAAAGGAATCTTGCTTGGTTTTGATCAAGATGATGATGCCTTAGAAAATGCCTGGAGAGCAGCCAACTTTCATTTTGTGAAAAGTAATTTTCGCTTTATTCAAAACCATCTTGGTTTGTATGGTATTGATAAAATTGATGGCTTATTAGCTGACCTCGGGGTTTCTTCGCATCAATTTGATGTCCCAGAGCGTGGTTTCTCCATTAGAGAATCTGCCCCATTGGATATGAGAATGAATAAAAACGGTCAGATTACGGCGGCAGATGTACTAAATAACACGGAAGAAAATGATCTCTATAAGTTGTTTAGAGCTTATTCCGACATTGTTAATCTTGGAAAATTGATCCCTAATCTTGTTCATTTTAGATTGTCAAAACCTTTCGAAACGACAAAAGAATTAGCCGATGTTGCTAAAATGTCCGCGCCTAAAAATAAAGAAAATAAATATTTAGCTCAGGTTTTTCAGGCGCTTAGAATCGAAGTGAATCAAGAACTCGAATCCCTTAAGGATTTATTGGAACAAGCCACTAAGGTAATTAAGCCTGGCGGACGATTAGTGGTGATGTCGTATCATTCACTCGAAGATAGAATCGTCAAAAACTATCTCAAAAGAGGGTCGTTTGAAGGGAATATTGAAAAAGATTTTTTCGGAAATGTTATTAAGCCTTTTACGGAAATAACACGCCATCCAATGGTAGCTGGAGAAGATGAAATAATAATGAACTCAAGGTCGAGAAGTGCTAAACTTAGAATTGCGGTAAGAAATGAAGGATAACGAGTACATAGAGAATATAGCACCTGAAAAAGGAGGGGTTGATGAAAAACCCAAGAATGCATCCTCAAGAGGCAAGGTAAAAAGTGGTGCGTTCAATCAAATTTTAAATGGCGAATTTTTAACAAAGGATTTTGTTATTAATAATCTGAATTACATTTTTTTCATATTTTTTCTTTTACTAATGCTCATTGCTAAAGGATACTTTGTTAAACAAGTCATTGATCAAACAAATGAGGCGCAAATTCAATTAGATCAAAATACGGCAGATTATATTGAATCAAAAACAGCTATCGAAACGATTACTCAAAGAAATCGCTTGGTCTTGTTGCTGAAAGATAGGGAGTTGCTGGAGTCGCAGCTCGCAACAAAAGTAATCCGCATAAAGAATAAAAAAAAGGATGAGTAAAGAAAGGAATCAGGTTGTTTTTAGGGCTTATCTAATCTATTTCGGATTTGTATTGGTTATGCTGCTGGTGCTTTATCAAACTGTTATGCTTCAGTTTTATAGTAAAAAAAGCAGCGTAAATCCGCTAGACGCCACGATTCCAGTACGGACGGTCCCACGAGTGCCACGTATGGGAGATATTCTAGATGCGAACCTATTGCCTTTGCTAACCTCGGTTTCTTATTTTGATATTCACATGGATCCGACTGTTGTGAAGCAAAAATTATTTGACACTGATGTAAATGGCTTGGCTGAAGGTCTCGCCAAATTATATCCCACAAAATCAGCTCGTGAATGGGAGAATGCTATCAGGTCTGGACGAGAAAATGGGTCAAGGTATCTATTAATAAGAAAAAAGGCGACAAATGCGGAGCGTAAAGCACTGCGTAAGCTACCAATTTTTAAAGAGGGGAGAATGAAGGGGGGAATTATTGATAACGAGGATACGATATTGCGCAAGAAACCAAATGGTAATTTATTAAACCGAACACTCGGGTATTACAAGGTAGTGGATGGTAAAGTGTTAAATCCAGGAATCGAAGGGGCTTACATCGATTATTTAAGAGGAGAAACAGGTGCAGAGGTGGAACAGAAAATTTCGATAGGTTGGAAAAAAACAGGGGAAATTTTAAAAGAAGCAGTCGAAGGTGCTGATGTTGTTTCAACAATAGAAAAAGAAATTCAAGAAGTAGCCCATTCGGAGTTAAACAGACAGCTAATTGAAATGAAGGCGCAAAGTGGTTCGGTTATCGTTATGGAGGTCAATACAGGCTACGTTCGCGCTATCGTAAATCTTTCACGCGAAGAAGATGGAAGTTTTTCAGAAAATTACAATCATGCTTTTGGTTCAATAGAGGCACCTGGATCCACTTTCAAGTTGGCGTCATTAATGGCGGCGCTTGAGGATGGCAAAGTTAAAATAACCGACAAAGTTAATGCGGTTGGCGTGTATTCATTTTATGGATCTAAGTTATCTGACTCTAATCATGGTCGAGGTTATGGAATCATAACCTTGCAAGAGGCGTTCGAAAAGTCTTCGAATGTAATCGCACAAGTCATTAACACAATCTATCGAAAAGAACCAAATCTCTTTATGGATAGAATGGATGATTTTGGTTTAACTAAAAAATTAGGAATCGATTTAGTTGGTGAAGCAGCACCTGATTTTTCTCGTCCAGGAGATTCTAAATGGTCACCATTATCTATTCCATGGATGTCGATAGGTTACGGTATAAGACAATCACCCCTACAAACCTTGGCTTTTTACAACGCCGTAGCCAATGACGGTAAATTATTGAGGCCGATTTTTGTCAAAGAAATTAGGCGTCGGGGAAATATTATTAAGGAGTATATGCCAATTGTTTTAAACGAGAAAATTTGTTCTCAAAAAACCATTAATATCTTAAAAAGTTGCCTTGAGGGCGTTATGTCGAAAGGTACTGGTTCTTCGCTAACAAGTTCGCAATTCAAAATTGCAGGAAAAACAGGAACCACCAAACTGCCTGGAAAAGATAAGCAGTATTTAGACGAAAGTAATAGTGTTTATCAAGCTTCTTTTGTAGGGTATTTTCCTGCCGATAAACCGAAGTATTCTTGTATTGTGGTAATTACAGATCCAAAGAAGGAGTATTATGGCGCCCGAGTTTCTGGAACTGTTTTCGCGGAAATTGCGAACAAGGTTTGGGCTTCTTCGCTTGAATATCATCCTGCAATTAACCAAAATAAATTGATTGTTAAGAATCTTCCGAGTGTTAAAAAGGGGAACAAAAAAGATTTAATTCAGTCACTAAAAGCATTAGGAATCAATTTCAATGTCAATTTTAGTAGTGACTGGTTTGTCTCGGATACCCTAAATAACAAGGTTAACTTAAAGCCATTTGCAATAATAAAGGAATCAATACCGAATGTTATTGGGCTAACTGCAAAGGATGCTGTTTACTTACTCGAATCAATGGGTATGGTTGTAAGAATAAGCGGTTATGGTGTAGTGAAAACCCAAAGTATTCAGCCGGGAAGTATCATATTTAAGGGTGGATTAATTCAATTACAGTTAAAATGAGAAAACTAAGCGAGCTTCTTCATGCTGTAGATTATAAGCGGATTATCGGTGATGATAACCGTGAAGTTAATGAACTCGTTTTTGATTCTCGTAATGCGAATTCGAATTCAATGTTTTTTGCAATCGTTGGTGCAAACCATGATGGTCATGATTTTATCAGCAAGGTGGTAAAGAATGGTTGCACCGTTGTAGTGGTCAATAAAGAACTCGAGGGATGTGACGGGCTAACTCAAATTATCGTTGAGGATACGCACCAAGCCTTATCATTAATTGCGTGTAATTTTTACGGTAACCCCTCCAAAAAAATAAGGCTTATTGGTGTTACTGGCACAAATGGTAAAACAACAACGGCAACTTTATTATATAAGCTATTTAGCGATATAGGCAATCAAGTAGGATTGATATCAACGGTTGTTAATAAAATTGGCGAGCTTGAAATTCTTGCAACCCATACCACTCCAAATCCAATCGCATTAAACCAGCTACTTGCCGAAATGGTAAGCAAAGGATGCTCTTATTGCTTCATGGAGGTTAGCTCGCATGCAATTCATCAAAATCGAATTTTAGGATTGCAATTTTTCGGTGGGGTATTCACAAATATTACTCATGATCATCTTGATTATCACGAAACTTTTGCAGAATATATACGAGTAAAAAAGATGTTTTTTGATGGGCTTCCCGAAAGTGCCTTTGCGCTTAGTAATCAAGATGATAAAAATGGGGCGGTGATGTTGCAAAATACAAAGGCAACAAAGCATTTTTTCGCATTGAAATCGATGGCAGAATTTAAAGGAAAAATTATTCAAAATGATTTTGATGGTCTATTGCTTACCCTTAATAATGTGGAGGTGCTAACGCAATTAATTGGTGAGTTTAATGCGTCAAATTTACTCGCTGTTTATGCTGTAGCAAGGCTATCTGGGATTGATGAGCTAGTTGCATTAACTAGTATTAGTAGTTTGCGCTCTGTTGAAGGGCGTTTTCAGTACCTAAGAAGCACCTCAGGTATTACCGCCGTAATTGATTATGCACACACACCAGATGCCTTAGAGAATGTTCTCGATACCATTCAATCGCTGCGTAAACCACAAGCTAAAATTATCTCAATCGTTGGATGTGGTGGTGATAGAGATAGAACTAAAAGACCTAAAATGGCCAAGATAGCAGTAGCGAAAAGCGATCATGTTATTCTTACTTCTGATAATCCTCGAACCGAAGATCCACTTTCTATTCTGGATGAAATGAGGGCGGGACTCAACGATATCGAAGGTGTTTTGGCACTTACAATTCCTGATAGAAAACAAGCTATCCAGACGGCGATCGTAATTGCGAAGCCTCACGACATCATTCTTATCGCTGGGAAAGGGCATGAAAAGTATCAGGAAATAAATGGTGTGAAATACGATTTTGATGATTTTATTACGGCAAATGAATTGTTTAACCAAATGAAAAAATAAGATGCTATATTATTTATTTGATTACCTAGACAAACTTAATTTTCCTGGAGCTGGCTTGTTTGATTTTATCTCCTTTAGAGCAGCTTTAGCTATGATTACATCTTTAATCATATCCATTCTTTTTGGCAGAAAAATCATCAATGCATTGCGAAAACAACAAATTGGAGAAACAGTTAGAGATCTTGGTTTAGCAGGGCAAATTGAAAAGTCAGGTACGCCAACAATGGGCGGAATCATTATCCTGTCTGCGATATTAATTCCAACACTTCTTTTTGCTAAGCTGCATAATATTTATGTAATCACCATGATAATTGCAACGATTTGGCTTGGATTGATTGGCTTCTTAGACGATTATATTAAGGTTTTTAAAAAAAATAAAGAAGGGCTAAAAGGTCGATTTAAAATTGTTGGTCAAATTGGTGTTGGAATTATTGTCGGCGCTATACTTTATTTTTCGGATGATGTTACCGTGCATAAAAGAGTACCTGCCGATTATAAATTAGGCAAGGAAGAAACTTTTGTTTCTCATAAACATCATCAAAATGAAGGAGAAAATTATAAGTGGATAAAAACGGATGACATGACGACAACCATTCCTTTTTTTAAAGGGAATGAATTCAATTATAATTGGTTAATCGGCGATTCTAATAAATCGTATGGTTGGTTATTGTTTATTCCTGTTGTTATTTTTATAGTGATCGCAGTATCAAATGGCGCTAATATGACCGATGGCCTAGACGGTTTGGCCACAGGCAGTTCTGCGATTATTGGTCTCGCTTTGGCAATTTTTGCCTATGTAAGTTCAAATGTCACATTCGCGGATTACCTAAATGTCATGTATATCCCCTTGGCGGAGGAATTAGTAATTTTTATTGCAGCTTTTGTCGGTGCTTGTATTGGCTTTTTATGGTATAATTCTTATCCTGCTCAAGTATTTATGGGCGATACGGGAAGTCTGGCACTTGGGGGAATAATTGCCGTTTTTGCTATTTCTGTTCGAAAAGAATTATTGATTCCTGTTCTATGTGGGATTTTCTTAATTGAAAATTTATCGGTCATTATTCAAGTAGCTTATTTCAAGTTTTCTAAACGTCGATTTGGGGAAGGAAGAAGGGTCTTTTTAATGGCTCCGCTACATCATCATTATCAGAAAAAAGGGATGCACGAGGCAAAGATTGTTTCTCGGTTTTGGATTGTGGCTGTGTTGCTCGCAGTGATTTCTATTGTTACGTTAAAATTGAGGTAGGTGAAGGCTAAACAGCAAAATATTGTCGTATTAGGGGCTGGCGAAAGCGGGGTGGGCGCAGCTGTGTTGGCCAACATAAAGGGCATGAATGTTTTTGTTTCTGATGCTGCTGCAATTTCAGAAAAGTATAAAACTGAACTCATATTAAATAATATCGAATGGGAAGAATTGGGCCATTCTTTAGATCGGATTTTGGTAGCAGATACCGTTGTGAAATCTCCTGGTATTCCTGAACTAACTCCTGTTATGCAAGCGCTCAGAAAAGCTGGTGTTAAGGTGGTATCTGAAATTGAATTTGCCAAACCTTTTTCCAAGGGAAAAACAATTTGTATCACGGGTAGTAATGGTAAAACTACTACTACTTTGTTAACGCACCATATTCTTAAAAAGGCTGGTCTGGATGTTGGATTGGCTGGAAATATTGGTCAAAGCTATGCGAGGCAAGTCGCAACAGAAGATCATGATTGGTATGTGCTAGAAATTAGTTCTTTTCAATTAGATGATATGCACGATTTCAAAGCTGATATTGCGGTTTTAACCAATATTACTGCAGATCATTTGGATCGATATGAGTATAAAATTGAAAATTATATCCAATCAAAATTAAGAATCATAAATAACCTAGAAAAGGACGATTGGTTTATTTATAATGCAGATGATGAGGTTATCACCAAGGAATTGGCTGCTAAAAAGCTGACGATGAATACCGCTCCATTTTCGCTAAAAAAAGAAATATCCATCGGTGGATATGCAACAGAGAAACAACTAACAATCAATATAAAACAACCATTAATTATGCCAATACACGAATTAGCTTTGAAGGGTAAGCACAACACCCAAAATGCACTTGCTGCAGGTATCGCAGGGAGGCTTTTAGAAATCCGTAAGGATTTGATACGAGAATCACTGGGTGATTTTATTAACGCCGAACACCGTATGGAATTCGTTGCGAAAGTTAATGGAATTGAGTTTATTAATGATTCGAAAGCAACGAATATTAATGCTACTTGGTTTGCTCTTGAAAGCATGGAAAAACCTACAATATGGGTTGTTGGTGGAGTAGATAAGGGAAACGATTATAATGAACTTACTGATCTTGTGAAACAAAAAGTGAAGGCTATTATTTGTCTCGGAGTTGACAATAAAAAAATTATAGATGCCTTTACCGGGGTTGTAGATACAATTGTTGAGGCAAATTCTGCTTTAGAGGCGGTTGCTTTCGCTTATCAAATTGGAAAGAAAGAAGAGGTTGTCTTATTGTCTCCTGCTTGCGCCAGCTTTGATTTGTTTGAAAATTATGAAGACAGAGGAAATCAGTTCAAAAAGGCAGTTAGAATGCTATAATTATCTCAAAA
>JBIIOQ010000050.1:0-8858 GCA_044336865.1 Crocinitomicaceae bacterium
GGAAGTATTGTTACGCCTCTCAAGGACCGTATTGGATCACAAATACTCACGCATTACGCATATGATTTACAGACTGCAAAACGGATCACTAAACAAGAAACAGAAAAATCGAGCAGTCGAGCGATTGACGTTTATGTGCCGGAATTGGCAAAAGATTTACTTGAGCAAATTGCTTTTGAGGCTCGCGTGAGTGAATTTGTAGACCCTAAAAGTGGGGTGAGTGCACGAATGAGTATTACAGGTTATGAAAACCTAATTAGTACTGCTGAAAGGCGCTCGCTGTTGAATGGTGAAAAACAGACATCAGTCCGATTCAGCGATCTAATAGGGATGATTCCATCGATTACCGGAAAGGTGGAGTTGGTGTATGAAGGCGAACAAGAAGGGAGTGATTTTGTGGCGAATCACTTGATAAGTGAATCGACTAAAACCTTGTTTTTAATGCGTTTTCCGAAAATTGAAAAACTTAAAAAGCCAAATCAAACTACCGTTTATGATGCTGTATTAGATTGGTTTGTGCAAGCTGATAACATCGAGCTTTCTGATGAAGCCACAAATAAAGAGT
The DNA here is from genome assembly GCA_044336865.1 of Crocinitomicaceae bacterium. GTDB lineage: Bacteria > Bacteroidota > Bacteroidia > Flavobacteriales_D > Crocinitomicaceae > UBA952. Next base: position 566 of record JBIIOQ010000050.1, read on the forward strand.
ATCAAAAGGTATTATCAAGTTTGAAACCACTTGATGAATTACTACGCACGTATCAACCCGAACTGGCTAAAGAGGATGTGAATTTCTTGAAGGAATTTATACTTTGGGCCTTAGTTGAACTCAAGCAGCTATCAAAGAAGCGGACTGAAAAAGGAATCCTTTTCAATGATATGTTCGATAGTTATATTAAAAGCATGTAGCTAATTAGTATGTGAGCCTTCAAGGATTTCGGTATTATTCGATTAATTCAATCTGCTCAATATTTTTTAATGCAATGTTGTAATAATTAAAATCATCATCATTCGGGTTTTCCTCCTCAATGATATTAATCGAGCAATCTTTTATCGGTATAGGTTCAAAATATAAACTGAATACTTTCCAATCTTCATTGGTCTCAAATTCAAATATTTCAGGCGCAAATGGGATATTCCAAGTCTTTTTTAAGTGGTATCTTTTTTTTGTGCCACAAACTTCAATAAAGGTGTAGGGTGCAATTCGGATCCAGCCACCTTTGATGTAAATCCAGGGTGCAGCGTATCCAAAATCAATCCTCGTGTGCTCTGAACTTATAATAATTCTAAGGACAACAGGATTTTTGTTCTTTTGTTCGTCGGTTTTTGGTTGAACGATATAATTAATTTTTTTACTGTTTGTCTTTTTCATAGCGTTAGTTCATGAGTGTATTTTTTAAACCATAGGGGCGATTGCACGCGTACATTATTCCCTTGTGCAAGGATGTAGCGAGCGAGTTCATCTGATGCGATAAGCGAGAAGGAAATAGTTGAAGATCCAGAGTCGTTCTTTTTGATTACTTGGCTTTCATGAATCGGATAAGCCTGAAAATAATGCGTACCTATCTTACTTACACTAATCGTTATCAACTCTTTTTGAGCACTTGGAATTGGATATACACCATATACATCGTTCAGATAAGTGTCAATAAGTTCTTTGGGACTGTCCTTAAATGGTTTCTTTATTTTTAAAGGATCACTGATTCTATCTATTCCAAACGTTCTAATGCAATTGTGTGTTTCTGAAAAACCAATAATGTACCAGCGATTATCAAACTCTTTAATTAAAAACCCATGCAGGTAGGTATGCTTGAAGGTGCGCTTCGTATAAGAAAAATGTATAATTGAAAGCGGAATGCGTTCTTTACAAGCGGAATACAAAATATCGAAATTCTCAAGACCTCTAGATGCTGGGGGTATCATGGTTTGAAGCACTGGCTTTCTATCATCATCTGATGCCCTGCTTTCAACTGTCGCAGAAAGAAGTTTTTCTACTGCATGGTTGAATTGGCTACTAATACGTGAAGAACCAATGCAGCGAATCAAATCAACTGCTTCACGTATCGTATCAATATCCTCTTGCTTAAGCGCAATTCCCGATAGGGAATAATTTGGTTCGGTATATTCATATCCTTTATTGGTGTAGCAATACCGAATGGGAGCATCAAATCCGTCAGGATAAGGCAGTCGCATATTTGCTAAGTCTTTCTGAATGGTTTCCCTAGATGGCTCGAAATCGAGTTTTTCTATACATTGATCAATTATATCTTCCATTGTGGGGTAACTACGCATGGTATTTCGGAGTAGCCCATCAATGATTCTATACCTTCGGACAGCACTTTTACTTAAGTTCATGGTTTATTTTTTTTGTAAATATATTACTTTTTTCTAACTCCGTATGTCAAATACGTATGATTTATTTTATTTTGTATTCTAAACTTAAAACGATGGACACAGAAATTAAAAAAACAGTCAAAAAAAAACCGGTGGTAAAGGTGAAAAAATCGCTAAAACGTTACAACCCCGAAGGAATGGATCATAAAAATGATCACCGGATCAAATTTGTTGAAGCAACAGAGGAATATACACGAATCGATTTCATTTATAAAGCTTCGATGAAATGGGAAAATGGCGGATGGATTCAAATGGAGAAAACTGCGTATATTCAAGCAACAGGCTCATCTGAAAAGTATTATTTGGTAAAAGCCTTAAAGATTCCATTGGCACCAAGCAAGTTGTATTTTAAGCGTAAAGGCCAATATCATACTTATACGCTCATTTTTCCGGCACTTCCATTATCTACTACTTCTATTGATATTATTGAGAAGGAGGCGCCTGGTACGTATTTCAATTTCTATAAGGTAAATTTTTCAGCTTGGATGACGGTCTCTCATGCAGCTGATGTCCCAAGAGGTAAAAATTAATATATGAATACGTACTTACTAACGAACAACATCTCTTTTAGAAAGTTTCTTGAAGGGCTCGACAATCGTTGCATTAAGTCATTGGGATGGCAATATGTAACAGAAGAAAATATGTTTTCATCATTGATTTCTATGGAAGCTTGCTTAGCGCACTATCTTGCTAATGAATACAGCGATTTTGTTATGCCTTTAGTCAATGAAAAAAGTGTCATTGACACGGCCGTTGCCCAATTCTTATTTTTTATGAACGAAGAAGACCTACAAGATCTTTATTTTTATGTAGCGAAAATTGAAATCATCCTTGAAGATTTGATGTTGCTTTCACATGGCGATCGAATTGAACTTATTGCTTGTCAATTTAACTGGACAGCAGCGGATGTACATCGAATAGACTTGATTATGGCAAATTAATTTACGGCTTAAACATATTTTTTCCGAAGCGATTCCCAACGGGAGATTTCATTATCAAGTTCTTCGGTATGTTTTCCAAGGGAATTATAGTCAGGGTCTGATTTCTTTTTCTGTAAGGTTAAAAGTTCCTTTTCAATATAGTGCAGGACCATCTGTAATGAACCGTCCTTATTAGTTATAAAATTTACTAAGCTCGAAAAATAAACATATACCTCCATGGCTTTTTCGCTCGGTTTAGGGCTTATGTTTAAGCGAGTTAATTCATCCAGCATTTTGTCGTTTACTGCGAGCAGCTCTCGTTCTTGCTCTCTTAATGTTGCTGCTAATTCATACTCTTGCTTACTAATCATTGAGAGTTTTAAAGGCTCTAGTTCCAAAATTGCGAGTTTATTCTGGAGCAAGCGCAGTTCTTGTTTTTTTAGTTCGGCATATTGCTCACGGATTTCCTCGTAATTAGTTCCTAGAATAATTTCCTGTTTTTTAATATGGTAGTCTAGCTTTTTAATAAATTCGGCATTCGATAATTTTTCTCCGATGAGGTCTTTTTGTATTCGATTTATTACAATCTGTTCAAGATAGGATTCTGCCCATTTTATTCTTTCTTGATCAGAAATCGGGGGTAAATTAATAATTAAAGAAGTTGATGAAAACACCTCATTCATTGCTTTGACAGATGCTGGGAATTCAGTGGAGTGACAGGCGTAAATTAAGGTAATATCCTTTCGTTCTAAATCGCCGATAAATTCGATTAATTTTTTAGGATTTTGTTCGTTGGCCATCAATAGTTCAACATTATCCATAAATACGAAATGGCAATTCATAAGCTGATTTAGGTGATAGGGTGTAAGGTCGCTAAATTGATCATTTCCTTTAAAATTTAGAAATGCAATACCTTGTCCTTTTTTTTTCAATGAGTTTGCGATTGCATGAAGTAGATAGCTGTTCCCGTTTCCTGGTTCACTTTGTATCTTAATGCTTGAATAACCCTCAAATCTGTGGGCAATTAAATCACGAATCAACTTAATTGTGTTAGCAACAGCCTTAAAACTTAAAAGTTGTTTTTCAGGGTCGGGAATAGTGTATAGAGTATGTTTCATTACGTTATTTTACGCAAAGATATTTGGCACATACGGATTATATGTACGCTTTATTTTTTAGAAAAATACATCGAATTAATTTAGTGACGGAGCTTAGAATTCAAGGATTAAGAGTAAAACAGCATATAACTCTATGTCACTCATATAGCCCTCTAAGTGTGCTATGGCATCATATCCATACATTCCTTTATAAATAACGCCGTTTTCAATATGAGCCAAAGCGTCATATCCATATCTTCCTGAATATATTACGCTATTTTCAACATGAGCTAAGGCGTCATATCCATATCTACCTGAATAAATTACACCATTGTCAACATGTGCTATAGCGTCATATCCATACCTTCCTTTATAAATTACACCATCCTCAACATGAGCTAAAGCGTCATATCCATACCTTTCTTTATAAATTACACCATCGTCAACATGAACTAAGGCATCATACCCGTATCTACCACTATACACCACCGTTTGAGAATGGGCATTAAATGAAGCGATTAGTAGAAAAAAGAAAAGATTAAAAAGTACGTTTTTCATGACGGTAATTCGTTATAGTTTGATAAATGTTTTATAAACACCAAGGTATTTTTCCTCTTCACCTTTAAAGTTCGTAATGGTAAAGGTAGAACATAATTTATAGTCTTCTGTTTTTAAGCTTAATGATGAAATAAAAGCGGCAGGTGATGCCAAAAGACTCATTAACGATTCGTTATCGCTCATGTTTTTTAACTCTTTGGTGTATTGTAGGGTTAAAAAATCTTGAAAATCTTCTTTATTAGGGTTGGTCATGAATGCGCCCACCAAACCAATTATTAATACTAACCAAAATAATTTTTTCATAACATCTAAGTAATTAATCAATTTTAGGTTAAAGGTATAATAATAAATAAAAATGTGTGAAAACTTCTAAACTGAATTCGTTTTTTCGTGTCAATTTGGTCTGAAACTATAAATAAAATAGGTGTAATCAGGCGAGATTATCTAATGCCATTTCACTTTATCTCTATTATTATTTTTCATCTATGTAATAAAGATAGGCAACTGAAAATATACTGTCTCCGTAATCAAAATATCAGGGGTCATTACTGAAATTCATTTATTAACTTTTAAAAACTATTCTTATGAAAATTAATTTAATTGTTTTAGTTGTTGCTTTAGCGTTATCCGCAGCATCATGTAATAAAGCGAATCGCCCTATTTCTTATTCTGTTGGTGAAGAAGCATACGGTGGTATTGTTATAAAAGTAAGCGATGGAGGTTTACACGGTTTAGTCGTTGCAAAAGTTGATCAGGTTTTAAGTACTGATTACCTTGATTACGATGAATCTCTTGAGCTTATCGCTACCTACAGTGAAGGCGGAACTGCTTGGCGCCTTCCGAATAAAGAAGAATTGGAACTTATCTACACAAAAAAGGCAAGTTTAGGAACTTTCAGGAACTGGTATTATTGGTCCTCAACAAAGAATGGTAATTTACCTTGGGCTTGTCAGTTTGGAGTAAACGCGGCTTATCCATCTAATTTTAAGTGCCCAAATAATGGCTTTAATTCACGCGCCGTTAAAGATTTCTAAGGATAAACGATTCGAGTATAAAACGCATAGTAATTAGATAATTTTCTAAGCTATGCGTTTTTTTTGTGCGTAGTAGTTGGTTTCCCTTCAATACAAATAGCCACTTCATCAACATGACCATTTATCGGTGGCATTAGTTTCCGGATTTTTATGCGCAAGTAAGTTAAACCAATCAGTTCTGCTGTCATTTTATCCCAAATTCGCTGCCCAACATGTTCTATTAAGTTAGAACGTATCGCCATTTCGCTTGCTACGATTTTATTTACATTCACATAATCTACGGTTAGACTTAATTCATCTTTTAGCCCAGCTTGGGTGAAATCAGTCTCTAGGTATACATCTACGATATAATTACCACCAATGCGCGCTTCTTCTTCCAAGCAACCATGGAAGGCATAAATGTTAATACCGCTTACTTCAATGCTATGCTTCATTTACTATTTCTTGAATAACTTTTATCCCAAGTTGCATGCGTTCCACCACTTCCTGCTGACCTAAAAAGGCAGAAATATCAAACATTCCTGGACCAGCTCCAACGCCAGTAACAACTAAACGAAAGGGCAGGAGAACGGCGCCAATGCCCAATGAACGTTCTTCTAAATAGTGCTTGAATGCAATTTCAATGGATGCTGCATCGAAGGTACTCAAGGCACGAATTCTTTCAAGCCATTCTGTTAATAGGCCGGTGGTATCTTGTTTCCATTTTTTTCTAATACTTTCAGTATCCCACTCACTCGGTCGCTCGAATAGATAATGCCCATCAGTATGAATATCTTGAACAAATGTGGCTCTTTCTTTCATTAATCCACAAATGATGCTTAACTCATTATCATTTTGAGTAATCGATGGCAACAGGATTCTAAGTTCTTTCGCTAAGCTTTCATCCGATTGCGAACGCAGGTATTGTTGTTGAAACCAAAGGGTTTTGTCGGGATCAAATTTTGCGCCTGACTTCGATACTCTTTCTAAGCTAAAAGCCTCTACTAATTCATCAAGATTGAATAGTTCTTGTGTCGTGCCCGGATTCCAGCCCAAGAGGGCAAGCATGTTTATAAATGCTCCTGGATGGTATCCTTTCTCTCGATAGCCAGAGTATAGTTCGCCTTCTGCGGTTGTCCAATTTGTTGGAAATACTGGAAAACCTAAGCGATCACCATCTCTTTTAGATAATTTGCCATTGCCATCTGGTTTAAGCAGCAAGGGTAAGTGAGCAAACAATGGACATTCCCATCCAAAGGCCTCATATAGCATAACATGCAGTGGGGCAGAGGGCAACCATTCTTCACCACGAATCACGTGGCTAATTTCCATGGTATGGTCATCAACAATGTTGGCAAGGTGATAGGTTGGCATGCCATCGCTTTTAAACAAAACTTTATCATCTAAATTATTGGTATTCACAACTACCCATCCACGAATGATGTCATGAAATCGAATGTCAACATTTCTCGGCATTTTCATGCGTATTACATACGGTGTACCGTCGAGTAAGAGTTGCGCTACTTCTGATTGCGGCAAGGTGATGGAATTTCTTAAGCTCGCTCTCGTTACGCAATTGTATTGCCAATTCGGCATACCCATTTGCTTAGATTGCTCTCGCATAGCGTCTAATTCTTCGGCGGTATCGAATGCATAATATGCTTTTTCGTTTGCAATTAATTTTTCAGCGTAGGGCTTGTACATTTCCTTTCTTTCCGATTGCACATACGGACCAAATTCTCCTCCAATTCCGGGGCCTTCGCTTGGCATGATGCCACACCAATTCATAGCATCCATAATATAATCTTGCGCGCCTTCTACAAAACGTGTTTGGTCGGTATCTTCAATTCGAATGATGAAGGTTCCCTTGTGTTTTTTTGCGAAAAGGTAATTATACAAAGCGGTTCGAACACCTCCCATGTGTAATGGGCCTGTAGGTGAGGGGGCAAAGCGAACGCGAACGGTTTTATTGGGCATACGAAGATATTTATTTTGCAAAGATACCAAAATTCTATCTCACGCTTTTATTTAATAGGATATAATGCAGCCTTAGTATGGATCTATGCTACCTTCGAAAAAGGGCCATTGTTCGAAATCTCGCTCTTGTTCAATCCCGTTAATGCTTTTAATCACCCACTTGTTTTTGGGAGCGTCGAGGTCATAATGTAGCATATTTCCATTCGGGTGTGTAAATTGGGTCGCATATTTTTTGGTATCGGGATTGTTTTTTAAAAGTGCTTGAAAGGCATCTATACCTGATGAGGCCCTTATGATTACAAGTAATGCCACCCCTTTTTTTGAGTACGTAGCTAGGAAAATACCTTTTGAAATTGAAAATATAGACCAGTTATTAGAATCCAACACGGCTGTTTTATTGGACGGAATGTGTACAATTCCTTTCGCGCAAGCAAAATCCTCACATACTCCTGTATTGTTCCATCGCATGAGCGATTTACTTGGATCGGACAGGTAAAAAAGTTCTTTGAGTTTGCTTGCGCTATCAGCTAAAAACAACATCGTGGCTTGGGGAACAATCAATGATGCTCTTCCTTGATTTGCTCCGCCTGCACTGAGGTGGTACGTTTTATCGCCGCTGCAAATTTCTGGGCAAGCATTATGACCATGACCAATTTTTACAAAATAAGCATTCGGTTTTGCAAGTGACCATTTCATAACGTCATCGGCGGGTCGATAGGGAAGCATGGTCGCCCAAAGTGCAATGTGCTTGCCACTAGTAATTGATAAGCTTTGATCTATACTAATCTGGCTGGCCCAAAGCGTAAGCATCACGGAATGGTAATCAGATACTATTTCTTGGTCTATATTTTTTTTAAAGCGTCTTCTATACGGTGGACAATGCTTAAAATCATAACTGTTTAGGGCATACTGCCAATTAATGTGATCTAAGATTTTAGTCGCAAGCGTTTTGATTTCTCCCCTGCCAAAAGCATTTAGGTTCATCAAGGCAGAATAGGTGTAGCCCAAGTACGGTTTTGAATTATATTCAAAAATACCATGCT
>JBIIOQ010000051.1:0-8849 GCA_044336865.1 Crocinitomicaceae bacterium
CCTGTAGCTTGAAAAAGTAGGCAAGACAAAGCTATAAGAAGGAGGTGTTTCATGGTCTGTGAAATTACAAAAATTCAAATTAATTCCTAACGCACTTAGAGATATTGAATTTAAAAAAAACAAGGATTTTTTACTATTGTCCTAAGCTCCAGCGGAAAAAATCAGACTTTATTCTCTTTGTCCTTTTGTCTTGATACAAAAGAACGAGTAACGACCGGAGCCTTGAGAAATGGAGAACTCGAAGCTCGGATTTAACTTAGTTTGATTTTCCTCAATACAACTATCAAAAACATTCAGTATTCAATTGCCTGGAAAAACACAGTTAATGAAATATCAAAATACCCTACAATGGCTTTAAGTGTGCTAATCGAGACATTCACTTTACCAGTTTCAATTCTAGAAATATGAATCCCGGTATCGTTAAAGAAGTCTTCTTGGGTGATGCCTTTTTTCATGCGCAAGGCTTTTAATCCCATTACAATAGCGGCTAATAATTCTTCGTCCTTGATTTGAGCTTTGCCCATAACTACAAAATGACGTATTCATCATTTAATAATTAATGACTTATTCGTCATTTTCATAAATTTTTATTAGTTTTATAGAAAATAAAAAATCATTAATGATTTTATGAAATCTATTCTGATCATTTTATCACTTTTATTCCTTTCAACCTCCTATTCCCAGACGAATCTTAGGGTAATGGCAAGTGCAGGAAGGATTGCAAAAAATCTAAATCCTGTGTTTTTTGGCCCTAATTACATCATGTCCTATACAGTAGGTGAGCCCTTTATCTACACGGGAACCTTGGTGTCCAATAAGCAATTTTTCAATGGTTTTCAACAACCCGATGCCATGATTCCTATTGGACCAGGTGTAGTTGCACAAATGCCAACGCAACCTGTATTTAAAATATACCCGAACCCATTTGATCATTTTTCCATTATTGAAGCACCCAAAGAATACGAAGCGTTGGAAATAAAACTACAACTCATTGATGCCAATGGTAAGTTAGTAGTGGAAGAAATCATGTTGGGTGCAAGACACAAAACCGACTATTCCAGTAACCTTGAACCGGGTTCTTATTTTCTAAATATTTACCACATTTCCGGGGAATTCATACAACAAGTTAAACTCATTAAAATAAAACAATAAAAAATGAAAAAAATAATAGGTCTGTTTTTTCTTTGTATCGCCTTTTTATCCATACAAGGAATCAGCAATGCACAAACAGGTGCACCAAACGGAATCAATTACCAAGCAGTAATCAGAGACAATATGGGTGCCTTGGTTTCCAATTCACCTGTAGCGATTCGGATAAACATTCGTCAAAACTCCGCATCAGGTGTTGTGATATTCTCAGAAAAACACTTGGTGACAACCACTCAATATGGTTTGGTGAATTTTGTCATTGGAGCAGGAACCTTTTTAAATGGTGGTCCTTTTGCTACCATTAATTGGGGAAATGGCCCTTACTACTTAGATTTAGGTGTGGCTTTTTCAGGTTTACCGAACCCAACAACATACATGGCTTATGGCACCCAACAAATGATGAGTGTTCCTTTTGCTTTGTATGCGAAATCATCCGGAAACTTACTGAATCAATGGAAATATGGAACGGGAGTTCCTGCAGTTAATTTAGGAACCACAGGAGATTATTACTTGGATACCGCCACGGGGAATGTATATTCCAAAACGAATGGTACAATGTGGATCTTGATCTCCAATATCATGGGTCCGCAAGGATTAACGGGAGCAACTGGCCCGCAAGGTATAACCGGTTTAAGTGGCCCACAAGGACCCCAGGGAGCAAATGGCGCAACTGGATTGACAGGTCCCGCAGGTCCGCAAGGATTAATTGGACCTACTGGAATTGCAGGAACAAACGGTGCACAAGGAATTCAGGGTTTGCCAGGAACTAACGGAGCTGTTGGTGCAACGGGACCAATCGGATTAACTGGTGCTACTGGTGCACAAGGCATTCAAGGTGTTGCAGGCCCAACTGGCCCAATAGGTTTAACAGGTGCAACAGGTCCCGCTGGAACAAACGGAGCTGTTGGAGCTACAGGTCCAATAGGTCCAACAGGCTTAACTGGACCCGCAGGTGCTAATGGTGTAACAGGTCCAATAGGGCCTCAAGGAATTCAAGGTATACCAGGAACAAACGGTGCTACAGGTCCAATAGGATTAACAGGTCCAATAGGATTAACAGGTCCAGCAGGTACTCAAGGTATTCAAGGCTTACCTGGATCAAATGGAACGAACGGTGCAGTTGGCGCAACTGGCCCGGCAGGTGCACAAGGAATTCAAGGACCGAATGGTATTAACGGAAGCACTTTGTTGAATGGAATAATAGCGCCAAGCACTCTTCTTGGAAATGATGGAGATTTTTACATTAACACAGCTATCAATATGATTTACGGACCGAAGTCTTTTGGAATATGGCCAACAGGTGTTTCTATTGTTGGACCGCAAGGAATTCAAGGAGTAGCAGGGGCTACAGGCGCTCAAGGTATTCAAGGTTTGCCGGGCACTAATGGAACAAACGGAACACAGGGAATTCAAGGATTAACTGGTACTCAAGGAATTCAGGGTTTAACAGGAGCTACAGGTCCAGCAGGAGCACAGGGTATTCAAGGTTTACCGGGAACAAATGGAACTGTTGGTGCAACTGGTCCCGCAGGAACGAATGGAACAAATGGAGCTGTTGGTGCAACTGGTCCCGCAGGAGCTCAAGGAATTCAAGGATTAACGGGAGCGACAGGCCCTGCCGGTGCTCAAGGAATTCAAGGTTTACCCGGAACAAACGGAACGAATGGTGCCGTAGGTGCAACTGGTGCTGTTGGCGCTACAGGTCCAGCAGGAGCACAGGGTATTCAAGGCGCAACAGGCTTATTAACAAGCGGCTCAGCTGCTGGAAATACCCCGTATTGGAATGGTTCGCAATGGGTTGTTAATGGCACGAATTTATTTAACAATGGTAGTAATTTAGGGTTTGGTACAACTAGTCCCCACGCTTCAGCGTTAACTGATTTAACTTCAATTACTCAGGGATTTCTTCCGCCACGCATGACTACTACGCAACGCAACGCGATTCCTTCTCCCGCTATAGGATTGTTAATCTATAATATCACCACCAATTGTTTGAATTTTTATACGGGTGCTGCCTGGTTTGAAACCTGTGGTACTCCCACAGCCACCCTCACCACTATAAACTGCGTTGGTGCAACCACCACTGGAACTTTAACCACCGGAACATCAGCCAATAGCGTGAGTACCTCAATAAGTTATACCGGCGGAAACGCTGGAACGTTCGGTGCACAAAGTGTTTCTTCTACGGGTGTTGTTGGTTTAACCGCCACCCTTGCGGCAGGAGCGCTTGCCAATGGCGCGGGCGCATTAACGTATACGATAACAGGTACCCCAACCACGAGTGGAACCGCTAGTTTTGCCATCAACCTAGGTGGCCAATCTTGTTCCTTTACGGTGAGTGTGGGAGCCGCCTTAGTTGTTGGCGCTATTTATCAGGGCGGAGTAATAGCATATTTATTACAACCAGGTGATCAAGGATATGACCCCAACATACCACATGGTTTGATAGCTGCAACAAGCGATCAAGGCACAGCTGCATGGGGATGTTATGGCACGTATCTTCCAGGAGCAGATGCTATTGGATATGGAACGGGAAACCAAAACACAATTGATATTATAAATGCCTGCCCAGATTGGAACTGCGCAGCAAGAATTTGCTCCAATTTAGTTCTAAATGGATACAGTGACTGGTATCTACCAAGTCATGTTGAAATAAACATTTTGTACAATAATCGTGTTGCAATTGGAGGTTTTGCTCAAGGACATTATTGGAGTAGCTCAGAATATAATAATGCGCTTGCAATGTCTTGGATGTTTCATACACACGCACTTGATCATACACCAAAAAACGCTACATGTTATGTGCGTGCGGTAAGAACATTTTAATGAATCATTAAAGAGCTTAAAATTATTGTATTTATTCATTATAAATAAATCAGAACGAAAATATTCATTTTTTAATAACTGTGATTATAATATTGGCTTTAAACTGGAAGCTACTTTCAAGCAACCTAGGAAAGTTAAATACTCCATCGCCGTTATTATTGATTAATAGGGCACTTGTATGTTTTATTATCAACTCGGAACAGAGTTTCGTCTTTTTGGTAAAGGCTTAAGAATATAAAAAAAAAACAGAAAATAAAGAGGGTAAATTGGATTGATGGCAGAAAAATTTCCGAGCTTTAATCCTTTCATGATGTATACGATCAGTGTATCGAGAGAAGCACACAGCTAGCCTCGATACATTCCTCCTTCGTCGGAACACTCGGCTAGCTTTTTCCCAGAACACTCGGCTAACTTCAAAAATAGCTTATCGAGCGCATCTCGACTCCGCTCGATGTGCTCTTGAAAGTGAATCGAGCGGAGTCGAGAGACACGTTATTGTATCGAGAGAAGCACTCGCCCCTCTTCTAAAAAAAATCTTCCTATCTTTACTCAATGAATTGGAAAGAAGCGATACGAAAATATTTTCCCGATATTTGGCAGTACTTGGTCATCATATTTATCATGATTCTAGCCGCCATTTTTATACTTTAGCCTTATGAAGTCATCAACCTTTTTTTTCTCAGCGATTCAAAAATTCCTTTTTGTTGGATTTTTATCTTTTTTGCTCTGCCTTCCAAACCAAGCGTTGGCGCAATTAAACGTTGATTCATTATCGCACATTAATTACCAGCAATTGCATGCTGCAAACTTAAATGATGTTTGGGGCTACGTTGATGAATTAGGGAATGAATACGCGCTTGTTGGAACGTCAAAAGGCACTTCTATTGTTGATGTGACGGATCCTGCTAATCCTGTTGAGGTGTTTTGGTTGCCGGGTTCCGAGTCCATTTGGCGCGATCCTTCATCGTTTGGTGATTATGCGTATGTAACCACTGAAGCGGAAGATGGGATGCTTATTATCGATCTTGGTCCCTTGCCGCAATCGACTAATTTGACCACCACCTTATATACTGGTCCTACAAATAATCCTTGGCAATCTGCGCATACGTGTTTCGTTGATGAATTTGGTTATGCTTACGTTTTTGGGGCAAATCGTGGAAATGGTGGAGTCATAATGTTAGATGTTTTCACCAATCCAATGGCGCCTGTTGAAGTGGGTGTTTTTGATAATTGGTATTGCCACGATGGCTACGTGCGAAATGACACGATGTATTTATCCCACGTTTATGATGGTTTTTTAAGTATTGTGGAGGTGAGCAATAAAGCTACACCACAATTATTGGGGACAAAAACAACGCCGAGTAGTTTCACACACAACAGTTGGCCTTCGTCTAACGGTCAATTTGTTTTTACTACTGATGAGGTTTCGGGTGCGTTTATAGCTGCCTACGATATTTCGGATCCAACGAACATTGTAGAAGTTGATCGCATTCAAAATTCACCAGGTTCAGGGGTACTTCCGCATAATACGCATGTCATGGGGGATTACTTGATTACCAGTTATTATTCGGATGGAATTGTTGTTCACGATATCACGTATCCATACAATATGATAAAGGTTGGTCAGTACGACACCTATGTGGGACAAACAGTTAGTTACGATGGATGTTGGGGTGTGTATCCTTTCTTTCCTTCAGGCACAACTGTGGCGGCTGATATTACCAATGGACTTTTTGTTCTAGGACCTCAGTATGAAAAAGCGAGTTATTTGGAGGGCGACATTACCGATGCAAATACGACCTTAGCTTTGCAAAATGTGGCTGTCCATATTCTTCCAAACGATCAAACAGATTATTCAGCCCTTAATGGACATTATGCCACAGGAATGCTGATTCAGGGAAGTGTTCAAGTGGAGTATTCAAAAGTGGGCTATTTTCCGGTGATTGAAACCGTGAATTTACTCCAAGGGCAAATCACCATTCACGATGTTCAGTTAGTTCCCATCGCACCTTTCAATCTTACAGTTATTGTTACCGAACAAGGAACTGGAAATCTCATAAGTAACGCACAAATAAAATTAGTTCATCCCTTAATTGAGCACTTGGGAACTACGAATGGAATTGGCGAAGAAGATTTTGTCTTGTTTTATCAGCAAAATTATCGCGTTCATGTTGGAAAGTGGGGGTATCAGTCCATTTGTTTCGATACCCCAATCGATCAAATTACGGGTGTTTTAAGCATTGAATTACCGCTAGGGTATTACGACGATTTTGAATTTGATTTTGGGTGGAGTATCAACAGCACCGCTTCAACTGGAGCATGGGAAAGGGGTATTCCAAATCAAACTAGTTCAGGCTCGGCTATTGGAGATGATGCTGCTTTCGATTGTGGCACCTTTGCTTTCCTTACTGGTAACGATATTAACTTGCATCCTGATTTTGACGATGTGGATGAAGGTGAAACCATTTTAACATCGCCCCCAATGGATTTATCGACTTATACGAATCCATATTTTAATTATTCCCGTGGGTTTTATTGTTTCTACGGACCTTTTTTGGTGGATGACACCTTGAAGATTTATGCTTCGAATGGAACCACCACCGTTTTAATTGATGCCGTAGGCGCGCCGCAGGGAAATGCCATGACTTGGGAATCAAAAAGTATTGCATTAACCGGTTTGTTGCCCATTACTAATTCAATGCAAATTAGCATTCGAATCTCAGATGAAGATCCTGATGTCAACATTACGGAGGCTGCTTTTGATTACTTTACAGTAAGCAATAGTAATGTGGCTGAAGTGCCTTTCAACGAAGAAACAAACTTACGGGCTTATCCTGTGCCGACAAATGATCAGCTAACGGTAGAAGGCCTTGCCGTGAATCAAACACTTTATTTATTTGATGTGCAGGGGATTTTATTGGCAAATTACCCAGTAAGCAATGAAATGATGAGTATTGATTTAAGCAAATTTCAAAATAAGGTGTTTATTTTTGTTCAAGGAAACAATACGCTGAGGGTTTTGAAGAATTAATTGTGAATTAATAACAAGCATTGAATTGGCTTACTAAAATTAATACCTTAATTTTACCCTTGTATGGCTGAGGTTCAAACAGATTTATCGATTGTTATTCCATTGTATAATGAGGAGGAATCCTTACCTGAGTTGTGTGCATGGATAACTCGAGTTTTAGAAAAGAACCAACTTTCCGCTGAAATTTTATTTATAGATGATGGTAGTACGGATGGTTCATGGTCTGTGATTCAGTCCTTGGCTAGTAGCAATTCTTCCGTTAAAGCAATACAATTTCAACGAAATTATGGCAAATCTGCGGCCTTGCATACCGGTTTTGAGGCGGCTACTGGAAAAGTAGTCATCACGATGGATGCCGACATGCAAGATTCTCCAGATGAAATCCCTGGATTATACGCCATGATTATGGAGCAAGGATTTGATGTTGTTTCTGGTTGGAAAAAGAAGCGCCATGATCCGCTGTCCAAAACAATTCCTACCAAACTCTATAATTGGGCAGCACGAAGAATAACCGGAATTCATCTGCATGATTTTAATTGTGGATTGAAAGCCTATAAACTTGCAGTTGTCAAAAGCATTGAGCTGTATGGCGACATGCACCGCTACATTCCCGCTTTGGCGAAGTATGCAGGGTTTAAAAATATCGGCGAATGTGTTGTTCAGCATCAAGCCAGAAAATATGGTGTGACTAAATTTGGATTGAACCGGTTTTTGAATGGTCCTTTGGATTTAATGACCGTTGCTTTTATGGGTAAATTTGGTAAAAAACCCATGCATTTCTTTGGTGCATTAGGGACGCTCATGTTTTTTATTGGATTTGCTTTAGCCCTTTATCTTGGTATCGATAAACTATTTATTAATGAAAATGGAAGGCTTTTGGCCGAACGCACCGAGTTTTTTATCGCCTTAGTAGCTATGATCGTAGGGGTTCAATTTTTCATGACAGGATTTATCGCCGAAATAATCGGAAGAAATGCTAGCAGTCGAAATAATTATTTAATTCAACAGAAGATAGGCGTATGAGCCAAGGGCTTGTGATTGATTCATCATGGACACTTTTCTTGGACAGAGATGGGGTAATTAATCAACGTATTGACAATGATTATGTCCTACAGCAAAGTGATTTTTTGTTTTGTGATGGCGCGCTAAAAGCCATTGAAATATGCAGCAATCGTTTTCAATATGTTTTTGTTGTAACCAATCAACAATGCATAGCTAAAGGATTATTAAAGGAAACAGAATTGGCATTGATTCATGAAGATATGTGTGCTCAAATAAAGTCGTCTGGAGGAGAGATTACTAAGGTTTATGCAGCTCCAGAGCTAAAAAATGATCCGGCATCCACGAAAACCTGCTCCGTTTATGGCCTTAAAGGCTCAAGCTGAATACGCAGGTATTGATTTTTCTAGTTCCATTATGGTGGGAGATACGGATTCAGATATTGAATTCGGACAGCGCTTAGGTATGAAAACGGTTTTAATTGAATCCAAAGAAGAAATTAATTCTACGCCAGATTTTCGCTTCGCTTCATTGTATGATTTTTCAATCGCTTTAGTATGAAAAGATACTTAATCATCCTTATTATTTTCCCCTTTTTTTGTTTTACTCAAACAAATACGATTGATAAAAAAGGCTTGAAACAAGGTGCTTGGGTGAAGTATTATCCCGATAATAAAACCCCCATCTATACTGGGCAATTTATAGATAATAAGCCAGTAGGTGAATTTCGATATTTTTTCCCGTCAGGCAAAGAGAAAGCCATTATTCAACATCAGGCTAAAAACAACCTCTCTTATGCTTGGTTGTATTTTGAAAACGAACAACTCATGGCTAAGGGTCGCTA
>JBIIOQ010000027.1:0-31834 GCA_044336865.1 Crocinitomicaceae bacterium
GTTCATCCTGAGCCAGGATCAAACTCTCCGTTGTAAAATAACGTTGAATTTTTCTGAGACTTAGAGATGTTGTTCTTTTCTTAATCGCTGTTTCCTTATTCCTCAATATTTCAATGAACTTATTTTGCAAAACAAAAAGGACTTATCCCCATTTGTTCCATTGGATTTAAATCATTCTTCTAACCCAAAATAATAACCCTTTAAGAAACGCTTTCCTCAATTGCGGGGTGCAAAGGTAACTTCTTTTTTTATTCTAACAATGTTTTATTGAAAAAATATAAAAATTAAAGCAGGGTTTATACTTTATAATCTTAAATTGGTTACACTTTCTAGTAGATCTTATGGAAAAAAATGAAAATTACATCTAAGTTTGTATGATGCGATTTTTTAAAGCCAAGCGGAATAAATTTGAGGGTTTAACAGATGAGCTAATTATTAGTCAATTTAAACTTGGTAATCAACCTGACATAATTGAATTTTTCTTTGAAAAATACGGCCATTTAGTTTTTGGTGTTTGCTTGAAATATTTATCAAGTAAAGAAGCAGCTGAAGATATGACGATTACTATTTTCAGTGAGTTAGAAAAGAAAATACGTGAACATTCTATTACTTATTTTAAAGGGTATTTACATGCACTCACTAAAAATGAATGCTTGATGACACTTCGAAAAAAAAAGGTGCATGCTGTTGGCATAGAAGCATTGGCTAACGAAGTGGAAGACGAGGCGGATTTGACGAAGCAAAAAAACCTCGATAAACAATTGGAACAAATGATTTCTTTTATGAATTCACTTAGTGCAAACCAAAGACTATGCATAGAATTATTTTATTTTAAAAAAATGAGCTATCAGCAAATCGCAAAAGAGCAAAAACTAAGTCTGAAAGATGTTAAAAGCCTACTTCAAAATGGAAAACGCAATTTAAAAACCATGATGTTATCAATAAACCAAAAAAATGATGAACAAAGAAACTAAGCCAATATTATCTGAAGAGAATCATTTTGAAATGGAGGCTTTACAAGGTTGGGTAAGCCACGATTTAGAGCCTTCAGTAATGAAGAATGTAAGAAGTAAACTTTTTAGAAAAATAAGCAGCCTTGCAATAATAGCATCGCTAGCACTTCTTTCTTTAGCGATTTTGATAATATATCATAATACGAATCAAACAGAAATAAAAAAGGATAAACAGCAAGCACCGATCAATAAAAATGATTCTAAAAACGAAGTATCGCCATATGTTACTACTATTTCCAGCGATCCAATAATACGTCCTAAAACACTTCAAAGCGACTTTAAAAAAATAGCGTTAAACAAAGTGCAACAAGAAACGAACTCATCCAATGAGTTGCCAGAGAAGGAATATCCTGAGCAATTAACGCCATTAAAAGCAACAAAAATTAATATTGTTGAGAAAGAACGAATCAACATAGGTTGGGAGACCTACCTACTAAATTACAAGGTGCTTGACTATAGGAAATACCGAAGCAAACCAAAGCTTGAGAATGAAGTTCAATTATCGGGAACTTCAGCTGATCAAGAAAAAAAACAAGTGATCGGAAAAGAAAACGATAAGATTGTTCAGGTTGCCTATTTTAATAGTCTCACCAATGCGCTAGTTTATTTTGAAAAAGAAAAATATGGGATGGCAGCACAGCAATTTGATATGATATTGACCTCTTACCCGGATGATGTTAACGCTTTGTTCTATGGTGCGCTGAGCCATTATAATGTAAAGGAATATTCTATTTGCGAAACGAAATTACAACTGCTTAAACTAAATCACTTTACCAATTTTAGTGAAGAGCAAGAATGGTATTTATGCTTAACATATAAAGCATTAAAAAAAATGAATCAATACGAAGCGCTTAGAAAAGAAATCATTAACAAAAATGGCTTCTACACTATTAAAGCAATTGCTTTACAGTAAAATCAGTTTATGATCATATTTTTCGTGAATGGTTTCCCATTTATGATTGCTTGTAAAACATAAGTTCCCTTAGGATAAGAAACCGACATATCAATTGTAATTTTATTTTTGCCAATTATAACTAGCTCATTTTGCTTAATGTTCCATGATTTTCCATTCATGTCACTTAGGTTGATACTCATTGATCCTTGTTGCAATGATTCAAAGGTAACCGTTGCCAACTGAGAATCTGCAGCGTAAAAAAGATTGAATGCTGAAACACTTTCACTTTCAGTTATTCCTGCGCCTTGTTCAGAAATGATATGTTGAGATAAGTAAATTATATCCCCATTGTCATTTCCATTGCCATTAGCTTTATTACTCGCCACGTAAAAAGTCACATCACCAGTGCCTGCTGTTGGGGCAGTCCAAGACCAAGACCAAACTGGAGCAGTAACATTGGTATTGCTCATAGAAGTATGATTCGCATATTTTTTTGTAGTCCCGTTTATCGATGTATTTCCGGCTTGACCAGTAAAAGTACCCGCCATAACATTGTTGGCATCTAGCGCAGTCGATTGAAATCCTTTCTTGGTTGGATTCGAACTCATTGCCAAACTCACTGTGTAAGTTTGTCCTGGTGTATAATTAGTAACCGGATTGGCACCATTTAAAAGAGTAAGCACGTTTTCATTGTTGCCATTTAAGACCGATCCTGAGTGGCACGCAGTACAATTCTGCTCTCCTGGAGCTCCAGATCTTCCTGCGGGCGCTCCGCCCCCATTAAGTGGACTCTTTTGGTAAATGTGTGCGGTTTCAAAGGCATCCTTAAATGTAAAGGAAACTACTGTTAATGCTAGAATTAACAAAAGATATAAATACTTCATGATTTTCAAATTTAGAAGGTAAAATTAAACTAATTATTCAACTTTCCTTGAGCAATCCAACATTTAATGGCTTGAATGGTAGAATCAGGAAGTTGCGGACCTCCAATGGGCATTAATTGAAATCCTTGGTTTTGCATTGACCCTATTATTGCACCAGATTGATTCGAAATATTAGTATGGTTAGAAAAAACATAACCCGTTGAATTGCCAACTCCATGGCATGTAATACAATTTTGTTGAATGATAGGAAGAACAGTTGCACTAAAAGATACTGTATCTGTGCAATTTGGGTCGATATAATTAGGAACCTTGTCTTTGGAGCAAGAAAGGAAAGAACTTGATATTGCCACTAAAAGTGAAGCTGTAAAAAATAGACTAATGATTTTCATGAGGAATAATTAAATGATAAAACGTCAACCAAAATAATGGGACAATGAAGTGTAATGGAATGGCAAAAACAGGAAAAAACTCCTCATCTGGATGGAATACCTGCGCTTGAATAGGGTATAAAATACTACAAAATGATGTTAAAACAAGAACTAGGTTGAATACCCACAAATACTTTTGTGCAAAAAACCTTAAATACACCTTGAAAAGAAGCGTAATTAGAAAAGAAAGGAAAAAATAAGTCGCAATCAATTTCCAAAATGGAATAATGGTGATATAATCAAACAAGAAGTGTTTGAAGGAAATAAAATAAGAGATGCCAAGTACGCTTGAAACAACTGCTAAAAGCAAAGCGAAAATGATTGGCTTATTTAACATTACCCTTTTGTCGCAGGAACAACATAGGTCACCACCATTTTATCTGGCACGACAGTACTTTTTTTACCTACTTTAAATTCAATTCGGTCAACGCTAAAACTTCCGCTAAATGTGATCGTATTTCCAGATTTAGTTTTAACAGCCGGAATTGAATACGTCTTTGTAATACCGCGCATGGTTAAATCCCCTGTAATTAAATAACCCGTGGTGCTTTTAACAATTGAAGTAGACTTAAATTTAATATTTGGATAGGCAGTTGCATTAAACCATTCTGACGTTTGAGCTTTTTTATTTCTCATTCCATTTCCAGTACTTATGGTAGAAACATCTATTGATAAATTAAATTTACTATTCACTAAATCAGCATCATCAAAATAAATATCGCCAGACATACTTGTGAAAGATCCTGATGGATCCGCAGATACAAATCCGATGGTATACCCACTTGAAACAACATAATGATCAATGGGAAGAAAAGTAAATGCGGCTGACGCAATTAGAAAAGCAAAGAATAAAATTGATTCGAAAATATTTTTCATTGGGCTAAATTTTAACTAATAAACAATACAAACATACTAAATGTTCCAAATGCTATTCTTTTGAGAACTTCCGGCCAATACAAAAACCCAGCCTGAATTGACCAAGCGACCACTTTTCCGTTGTGTAAGGAATAAATTGCAGCTCTCCAATACCTGAGGAATTCGTTATATTAATGGTAAAGGTGTGCCCAAACGTAAACCATTCAAGGGCAAGACCTAAACTACCTTTGTAATTTGATCGCATATTAGGAGATGCAAATGCATGATAATATTCACCTATTAAAGCAAATCGCGAACTTATTCGAAATCGTATACCTGAACCCAGCGCTAGCAGCTCGTTTTGATCGTCTGCGGCCACATAATTACGATGTACAAATGTTGGCATAACACATACGCTTAATCGGTCGTTAAATCTTCTCGCGATATTTAACTGAGTAACATAAGATAAACGATGTGACACTTTTGGAAAATTTGTAACCGAACTTTGGTCAGAACTCGCCGTCATGTAGGTAAAGCCTGCCGTGCCTAATAATGTCATGGTAACTGGCGCCCTATCCTTTTGCTGTTTTACAATATTATATTTCAAAAATCCGTCTACCAATGACCGATATGGAAGACCAGCACCTTTAGACCGGCCAAAGCCTATCATAAATTTATCAGAAACACCATATTCAAGTGCTATGCGCATATCGGATACGTTATCAAAACCGAACATGTTTTGAATGCCTCCATTTGCACCTGCAATATCTCCAAACTTATGCTCTATTCTGAATTCCATAATTCCTTTTGCTAACATATCTACTGAATGGCCATTAATTACACGAGTTCCCATGAAAGTATACTCTAACTCTGGGGTTTCCTCAACACTTATTGATTGTGGAAGTTCTTGAGATAGTAAAGAACTTATAAATAGAAAAAAAACTATTGGGAGAAAAATATTTTTCATAGGATACAGATAGGTATTTGATTGTAAAATTAAAAATAATGTTGGTGTGATATGCTTCTATCTCGAAGTAAAAAATAATTAACTTTACTTTTTATGAAAAAAGATGACCTGCGAAAAATCTATTATCAAAAGCGACTATTAGTCGATGAAATTCAGCGCAATAAGTTAATTGAAAAAATCTTGCAGGAACTTAAAAAACATACGCTAGTCAACAAGTATGTTTCGATATATCTTCCTATTAAGCGGAACAATGAAATTGATACCCATCCCATTATTGAGTTAATAGAAAAAATGGGAGGAAAGATCGTTGTTCCCAAAAGTGATTTTAAAACAGGAGTCATGACCCATTTTTTGTTTACTAAAAATACACGTTTAGAACTTAATGAATTCGATATTCCTGAACCTATCAATGAAGAAGTTGTTCAAAATTCCCAAATTGATATTGTACTCCTTCCCCTTCTTATTTTTGATCAATTTGGACACCGTGTTGGATACGGAAAGGGGTTTTATGACCGATTCTTAAGCGATTGCAGGGCAGATACGATTAAAATCGGTCTATGTGATTTTTCTTCCGTAGAGCAAATCTCACCTGTCTTGCCTTCGGATATTGCTATGGACTTTTGTATTACAACCGATAAATTATACACCTTCAAAAGAAATGAGTGAGCTCTTATTGTTTCATACTCCAAACTGTCATGAAGCAGGTTGTGATGAGGCCGGAAGAGGATGCCTTGCTGGGCCAGTTGTTGCGGCTGCAGTTATCTTGTCTGAGCCAATTCATGGACTTAATGATTCAAAGCAACTCTCCAAAAAAAAACGCGAGGAATTTAGAATACTTATCGAAAACAACGCTTTAGCTTATGCCGTGGCAGTTGTTTCACCAGAACGCATTGATCAAATTAATATCTTACAAGCGAGTATTGAGGCCATGAAATTGGCACTCGATCAGCTAAAAGTTCTTCCAGAACATATTATTGTTGATGGCACTATGTTTTCCCGCTACGGTGAAATAAAATACACT
Source organism: Crocinitomicaceae bacterium (assembly GCA_044336865.1). Taxonomy (GTDB): domain Bacteria; phylum Bacteroidota; class Bacteroidia; order Flavobacteriales_D; family Crocinitomicaceae; genus UBA952. Next base: position 6,064 of record JBIIOQ010000027.1, read on the forward strand.
ACAATTATTAAGGGAGACACTAAGTTTCAATCCATTGCTGCAGCCTCCATTCTAGCAAAGACCTATCGTGATGAACTGATGGAAGATCTTCATGGCAGTCATCCAAATTATTCATGGAATAAAAACAAAGGCTATCCTACACTAGCTCATCGGAAAGCAATACGTGAGTTTGGGCCTACTACTCACCATCGTACTTCGTTTCGCTTATTTTCAGAATAAAAAGCTAAGAAAACGTGGAGTACACATTTCTTTGTTCATTTAAATTACAGCCTACTATTTTTTGAAGTTTTATCTTGTCTACTTTTGTATTAAAGTCGGCTCATGGCAAGAAAAGTTGTTGGATACCTTAGTATTTTAATCTGCTTAATTTGGATTGCTTTTGTTGGTAGTGAAATCCTTCAAAAGAAAAAAGAAAGTGATTTCCTTTGTTACTTTGGACCGCAAGATTCAACGATATTAGCCATACACCAATTAAGTGAGTTTTCATGGGATTCAGGTGACTTTAGCACACTTGGAAGCAACAAAGATTTGTTTTATGAACTTATCAGAAATATACAAGGCGATTATAGCGCTTTCATAAGTAAAGAAAGGCGTATAATAATTTTAGAAAGCAACCAATCATGGAATACTTCTAGCACTCGCTATCTTTTTAATAAAAGTCAGCGAAATTTTGAAATGACTGGACTCAAATCTTTCAAATACGGCACTTATGTTGGTTCTTTTTCTGGAAAGCAGCTCATCATCTGTCCTAAAGAATTGAATTTAGAGCCAATAACTAATACACCTTTCAAAGTGGATAAACAAGCTAGTTATTCCTTAATAAGCTTTGAAAAAAATAATGTTGTCACCAAGGATTTATACGTGAAAGATGATTGTAAAATAATCTATGAAACTAAAAGAAGCAAGAATGATAAACCCAAATTAGTAGATGATAGAGCAATTTATGCAGAAAACTTACCGGATAATTTTTCCTCTTATATTTTTTATGAGAAATCCTACCTCATGCAAAAGGATCAAGTATTCAGGGGTAGCTTGTTTCATAATTACATACAAAATGGCCTTGTTGAATTAGATTTTAATGGACAAAAAGTACTCGTCTTTGATCTTATGGAAGGCCAAAGCCTGATTCAAAACTTAAATGAAACCCTAAAAAAAGAAGAGGATAATCTAGCCTTTGGATTTTTTCAAGGAATAAGCGTGAAAGAAGGGTTGGGCGATACAAAAACACTGGGCGTTTATATCACAGAAGTAAATGGATTTGCTTATTTGTCCACGGATAAAGAGGCTGTAGATAAAGTGTTAACAGAAATTCAAATGAACCACACGCTCTCAAGTAATGAGAAGCAATTTAATTCACTTCATAGTCAGCTCCCTGTGTTGGTTTCCATGCGCACTGTAAATAAATCAAGCCAAGAAACGATCAGTCATATCGGGAAAAACGCTATCAAGACCAATATCTATTATTTAAATAATTCTTCCGATATAAATGAAACTGAAACTAAAGATTATTTCTCAATGAATCCAGGAAATAGGATTGTTTGGTTTTGCGCACTTGCTGGACGAGGAAACGCCATTGTTTTTACAGAAAATCAAGAATTACATGGCTATAAAAATGGAACCAAAATTTGGGGGAGAAAAACAAGTCAGCCATTACTTGCCAATCCAAGCATACTATCGTATTCGCAAAATGAAAGAGAATCCATTGCTTTACGATTTTCGGACCATATTGAAGTTGTGGATAAATCCGGTCGCATTATACAAAGCATTCAAAATAAAGCTACTCTAGCGCCTATTCGCTACCTAGTAAAAGATAAGTTTCAGCTTTTATGTGCTGGACAAAAAAGCGTGATAGCCTACAGCGAGCAAGGAAAAGTAAGCGTCAGCCTCAATTCAACAAACGATATAAAACAAATAAGTGTTTACTATGAAGGGCTGAAACCATTCTGCGCCATACTAACTAACTCAGATGTTCAACTCATTGACCTTACTAATAGGCGTTCAGTTCGAAAAATAAACCTGCCTAATTCGGAATTTAGCCAACTTGTTGAAAGTGGTGGCGTCGTTATTAAAGAGAAAAATTCATACTACTGCATCGATAATAGAGGTAATAAAACTAAATTAAACATCGATCAATCGTGGCAACTTTCGAGCTGCTTCATGAATAATAATGTGCCGTATTTACTCTTTTCAAAACAAAATCAATGCGCCTTATTGAAAAATGATGGTGCTGTTATATGGTCAAAATCATTTGAGCTTAGAGATATTTCCGCTGTTCAGTTTTCGAAAATAAATGACAAGCCGATCTTAACGCTTTTTGACGGGCTTGAAAACAATGTCTATCTTTATGACTTTAATGGAGTACTCCTAGACAAAATTAACAGACCTGCTAATTGCCCAGCACAAACTACCGCTTTTGGAATTACAGGCCAGTCAATTACCACCTTATTAGGCAATATTTTAATTCAATACACAAAATATTAATTATGAAAAAATTTCTTAGTGTTCTTTTCATCACCTCCTCAATTTTTGCTTCAGCGCAAGCGTATTTAGGTGTTCACAATAGTAACTATATTGGTGTTATGGGCACGCAAATTCAGCCTGCTAGTTTTGTCGATGGGCGCTTTGCCTTTGATATGAATATTGCTAGTTTAAACTTTAACACCTACCAGAACTTTGGTTATTTCAATGCCAAAGCGATGCGTGAAGCACAAGGAGATGGCGGATTTTGGTGGGGGAAATCATTCGGGGACACAGCTATTTATAATAGCTGGGCAAGCCCAGACTCTAGCTTCATTGATCGTTTTGTGGGACGCCGATTTGATGAGAATTCAACGAAAAGCATGGGGTTTTATAATAATGTTCAAGTTGATCTTTTAAATTTTGCTTTTCACATTTCTCCAAAAGTAGCTCTTGGATTCTTTGTTCGGGGAAGAAGTGTCACCAATATCGATAACCTGGATCCTAAACTTGCTGTTTTAGCTGAAAATGGACTCGATTACCAACCCTTATGGAATCAAAAATTTAATGAGTCATTATTAAACATAAGCCATTTGGCATGGTCTGAATATGGTTTTAACTATAGCCAAGTTGCTATTGATAAAGGGGAACATTTTCTTAAAGTTGGTGGAAGTATTAAATATTTAGCTGGACTTACTGCCGCTTATTTCTACACGAATAATTTTAATTACAACATAAAAAACACAGATACATCATTTGTATTACAGGGAGATTTTAATTACGGTTATTCCAATAATCTAGATAAAATCACGGGTTCTAATTCACAGTTAAATGGTACGAATTGGCAAGAATACACAAAGAAATCCTCCTCCTTTGGTATGGGATTAGATTTGGGAGCAGTATATGAGTGGCGAGAAAACTATAAAGATTACAAATACGATATGGATGGTAAAACTGACCTTTGGATGCGTAATAAAAATAAGTATAAACTTCGCGTTGGCGCATCTATTATAGACCTCGGTGGAATGAAATTCCTTAAAGGTGGATTGAGTAGAAACTTTACGGTTAATTCAACTTCCCCATTTGATTTAACAACTTTTGAGTCCGCTACAAGTTTATTGGAATTTGACCAAGTTATTGATAGTTTAATTCAACAGCCAAACGACGACAGCTGGACTGCTGCTCAAGATACAGCCAGCACTTTTTGGATGAAAACACCTGCGGCCTTAAGTTTTCAAGTAGATTATCATATTTGGAAAGGATTTTATGTGAATGCCAGTAGCATGATAAATTTAAGAGCCAATAAGAAAGATACGAAAGTTAAAATCCCAAACCAGTTTTCTATAACTCCGAGTTTTGATGTCGCAGGATTTGGTTTGTATTTACCTCTCTCTATTAATACCTACAGTGGGTTCAAAGCCGGAATTGCTACTAGACTTGGACCACTTACATTAGGAATTACTGATTTTAGGGTCTTACTTGCAAGGGGAAAGGTAAGTGGTGCTGAATTTTATGCTGGTTTGCGTCTACCTATTCTGTATACAAAAGTGAAAGATGACGACTTAGACAAAGTTTCGAATAAGATGGATGAATGTATCGATGTACCTGGCGTTTGGGCCTTTATGGGGTGCCCGGATACTGATGGAGATGGCATCCAAGATAGCAAAGACGAGTGTATTACTGAACCCGGATCTGCTGAATTTCAAGGTTGTCCAGACCGCGATGGCGATAAAATCATCGATAAATTAGATGATTGTCCAGATAATCCTGGCCCAATTGAGTACAATGGTTGCCCAGATACAGATGGGGATAAAATCATTGACAAAAAGGATAGCTGCCCTACTATTGCTGGTGTTATTTATTTACAAGGATGTCCAGATCGAGATAAAGATAGCATCACTGATGCGGATGATTTATGTCCTGATAATTATGGGCCAAGAGAAAATCAAGGTTGTCCTGACACGGATCTAGATGGTTTATTTGATTACCTCGATGATTGCCCTACTGTAAAAGGCCCATTAGAAAACAAAGGATGTCCATGGCCGGATACCGATGGCGATGGTTTGCTGGATAAAGATGATGAATGTCCGCTTTTAGCTGGTCCAAAAGAAAACAAAGGTTGTCCATACAAAGATTCTGATGGAGATGGCTTGCTGGATAAGGACGATGACTGTCCGAATACACCAGGTCCGATAAGCAACAAAGGTTGTCCTGTCATCGAGAAGGAAGTTATTGAGGTACTGAAAACGGCCTTTGATAACCTTGAGTTTGAAGTCAATAAAGACATCATCTTGGCTGGATCTTTTGTTTCATTAGATGAACTCGCTGAAGTGTTGGTGAAAAAGACTACATGGAAACTTGAAATTACTGGTCATACAGACAACATGGGCGACGATAATTCCAACTTGATTTTGTCTAAAAAACGAGCGGAAGCAATTAAAAATTATTTATCTGGAAAGGGAATTGAAGCTACGCGGTTTGAGGTGCTATATTTTGGTGAATCCAAACCAATTGCGGATAATGCAACCCCAGAGGGTAGGCAAAGAAATAGACGTGTCGAAATGAAAGTTGTATTTGACTAAGAGTAAATCTTTGCGATCGTATGTTATCAAATTGTCACGCTTAATTAACATTAAGTTAATATTTAATTAATTCTTGAATTAAGCGCTTAGCCTTACTTTGTAGACAAATTTAAAACTTTGTCTGTGAGATTAATTCTACTTCTTTTATTAAGTGTATGTTTTATTAAAAACGTTCATTCCCAATCAGCAATCGAACAAGCATCAATCAATGGGGTGGTAACAGATGCCGTAACCAATGAGGCGCTATTTGGTACCAAAGTAATTGTTCAAGGCTTAAGCAAAGGTGCCGTTGTAGACGTAGATGGAAAGTACACCATTGAAGGATTAACGGCAGGTAGATACACCTTAGAAATTAGAAGTCAAGGGTATAACAATTTGTTGCTCACTGATGTCATCGTTAAAGCAACTGAAAAAAGAATCCTTGATATTAAAATGGAAAAAGTGGTGGTGGAATATGGTCCAGTAACTGTTGTTGCCAAAGTAAACAGAGAATCTACCACAGAATTACTTCGAATGCAAAAAAATTCTGCCTCTGTTGTGGATGGAATTAATGCTGAAACTTTCAAAAAAACTCCAGATGCAAAAGCAGCAGATATCTTAAAGCGTATAACTGGTGCAAGTATTCAAGATAACAAGTTTTTAGTAATCAGGGGCCTTAGCGATCGTTATAATTTTGCCTTATTAAATGGAGCTCCACTTCCAAGTACCGAAAGTGACAAGAAAGCTTTTTCATTTGATATTTTTCCATCAAATATGTTGGATAATCTACTCATTATGAAAACGGCAACACCTGAACTTCCTGGTGAATTCGCTGGTGGGGTTTTGGATATTAATACAACCGAACCGAAAGAAAAAAATTATCAGTCCGTGCAATTGAGCACCGGCTATAATACGATTTCAACGTTTCAAAAATTTATGGCTTCTAAGGATTCTAAAATAGATTTTCTTGGCCTTGGGGCAGCAGATAGAAGCCTCCCAGATGGATTGCCGTCAACTCAAGAGTTTGCATCCATAAATATTGCAGATAAAGCAAGATTAGCCCAAAACATGGTATGGAATTGGGCGCCAACGTCGATGTTAGCAATGCCAAACACATCCATTCAATATGCCCTTGGAAGAAATTATAAATTAAAAGATGGTGTAAAGTCTATCGGCTTTTCGATGGCATATTCCTATTCAAATACCGCCACTTTTTCAACTAGCATTCGGCGTGAATTTGAGGGAGACACTGACCCTACAGGAAATAACCCAGTTATTGATCCAAGCAACATTATTAAACGCATGGAATTACTTGATTCAATGTATTCAAGATCGATACTTAATTCTGCTATGTTCAATGTTAAGTATGTTTTAGGGCCAAAAAGTTCGCTTCAGTTCAAAAACCTATACTCGTTAAGTTCAGAGGATAAAGTAAGTGTTAGAAATGGGGTGCGTGAATTAGATAATGATCCACATCAATATGAAAAATCAACCAATTTCTGGTATACCCAAAACAACCTCTACTCTGGTCAATTGATTGGAAAGCATGCATTTGAAAAGTTTAAGATTAACTGGAATGGTGGTTACAGTAAAGTAGCTCGAGAAATCCCTTGTCAAAGAAGAATTGTTTACCGTAAAAATGCAATGGATGTAAATGATTCTACAGAGCAATTTATTGCACTCATACAAAATGATGGAACGCTACCAAGTGCAGCAGGAAATATGTTTTGGTCTAGCTCAAACGAAAGCATCTACAGTATAAAATATGATATCTCGCTTCCTTTTGACTTTTCTATTCTCAAAAACGAATTAAAAGTAGGTGGGCTCCAGCAATTTAGAACCCGTGATTTTACCGCTCGCAATTTAGGCTTTTCTAAATACACCCCATCTGGAAGTAGCTTCGATGGCCAATTGCTTCTCGCTCCAGCTGACGAACTATTTTCTGCTGAGAACCTTGGTTTAATGTCAAGTGGTTTGGGTGGGTTTAAATTAGATGAGGCAACGAATGTTGATGATAGTTACCAAGCATCAGCTTTTTTGAATGCTGGTTTCGTGAGCTTAGATTCCAAAATAGGCGAAAAAATTCGCCTAGTTGGTGGAGTAAGACTAGAGTCCTATAACCAAGTTTTTAATTATATCGAATTTGGATCTAATGCGGATAAAAAAATTGATTCAACAGTGATAGATTTATTGCCATCTGTTAACCTCATCTACTCCATTAACAAAAAGATGAATATTCGAGCAAGTATATATAAAACAGTATCTAGACCCGAGTTTAGAGAACTTGCACCATTTAGTTTTTATAATTTCATAGTGGATAATATTATTTCGGGAAGTCCAACATTAAAACGAGCCGTAATTACAAATTTAGATTTGCGTTATGAATATTATCCAGGTGAAGGTCAAATAATAAGTGTTTCTGGATTTTACAAGAATTTTACAGATCCAATCGAGTTAATTAATAGAACAGGTACGTCAGGCGCCCCTGAATTATATTACACTAATATTCCAAAAGTAACGAACTATGGTGCCGAAGTTGAATGGCGTATGAGACTAGGATTTTTATCTAAAATGGAAGATCATCCGTTTTGGAGTAACCTCACCCTTTACGCAAATGCTTCCATCATTCGTTCGAATGTGGATTTAAGCAACACCATTGGATCTGGTGTAGCTCGACCATTACAAGGTCAATCACCCTATATTGCTAATGCAGGATTATATTATGCTAAAAATGATTTTTCTGTAAGTTGCTCTTATAACATTGTTGGACAACGCATTTATATTGTAGGTAACATCCAAGAGCCAAATGTATGGGAAAATGGAAGGCATATTATTGACTTCCAAGTAGCAAAAATTTTCAAAGAAAAATTCGAAGTAAAACTTAATGTTAAAGACTTATTAGCTCAAAAACTTATTTATTTCCAAGATTTAAATAACGATCGAAAATACAATGCTGCAGCAGATAATACGTGGCAAGAGGTTTCCTTTGGACAAACAGTTTCCCTTTCGCTGAAGTACAATTTTTAACCCAGCTCTCCATTTATTGCTATATCAAAGATTCACAACTACTCTTTGTTAAATCTAAGTTACGAATCGTTAACAAAAGCATAAAGTAAGCATAAGGCACTCATAACACGGGGTGGCCAATAACAAGTGAAATTTGTGGCGTCTTAACTTTAAAAACAAAAAAAAATGAAAAAAATTTATTTAAGCTTTATTGCAATAGCTTTAGCAAGCGCTTTAAATGCGCAAGATGCGTTTTGGACCGTTACCAATTATAGAGGAGCGTTCCCTATTACTGATGGAACACCAGCGACAGATTGGACAGCAGGATGGTCTAACTTTGACCCTAATTCTACGGTTTATCCTTCTACCGTAACGACTGTTTCTACAGACGTGTTAACCAACACCACATGGAGTGGAGTAATTAAATTACAAAATAAAATTTATGTAAAAAACAACGCAACACTTACCATTTTACCAGGTACTATCATTCGTGGTGATAAGTTATCTCAAGCGACACTAATTGTCACAAGAGGAGCTAAAATTTACGCGAATGGAACAGCAACTAATCCAGTGGTGTTTACTTCTAATGAAGCGGCAGGCACAAGACTACCAGGAGATTGGGGAGGACTTGTTCTTTTAGGACTTGCCAAAAACAATCAGCCGGGTGGCGTTGCTAATATTGAAGGAATCGTTCCGTCAACAGATACTCAATTCGGTGGTAATTTTGATAACGATAACTCTGGGTCTTTAACCTACGTTAGAATCGAGTTTTCAGGAATTCCTCTTGAACCAAATAAAGAACTTAATGGACTTACTTGCGGTTCTGTAGGTTCCGGAACTGTAATTGACTATGTACAAGTATCCCATTGTGGTGATGATTCTTTTGAATGGTTTGGTGGTACAGTAAATTGTAAACACCTTATAGCTTACAGAGGTTTAGATGATGATTTCGATACCGATTACGGATACAGAGGAAAAATACAGTTTGGACTTGCAATTCGCGATAAAGACTTATCTGATGCTCCAGGAGATTCAAACTGTTTTGAATCAGATAATGACGCAGCAGGATCAACAGCACAACCTAAAACAAGACCTATTTTTTCTAATATGACTATCGTAGGACCAAAAGGAAACGGAACAATCGTACTTCCTGTTGGAGAGAAATTTGAAAAAGCATTCAGGTTAAGAAGAAACACATCAACCTCATGTTTAAATTCATTGGTAACAGGATGGGAAAAAGGTCTTTCTATTGAAAGCTCAACTACTGCCGCAAATGTTACAGGAGATAGCTTAATGTTTGCCTCTAATACAATGACCAACTTCACAAATGGAACGAATGTAATCACCTCTGCAGGTATATCCGGAGCATTTTACGCAGGATTTTATGGTGTAGATGGTAACGATTCAACCAATACCTTATCTCAAGTAAATTGGGTTAATCTTTTCACAACTTTGGGTACCACACCTGATGCGCGTCTAAACACAGGCTCGGTAGCTGGAACAACTGCTAGCTTCACCAACCCTAAATTCTTTAGCATTGCTGCACCAAGCGTAACCAATACAGTGACGTATTGTCAAAATGCACAAGCAAACGCAATTACTGGAACATCGCTTCCGGGCAATACGCTTTACTACTACACGCTAGCAGTAGGTGGATTAGGTAGCATGACACCAATTGTTCCATCTACAACAACTCCTGGAGTGTATACCTATTATATTAGCCAAAAGAATGCTGCTGGGGATGAAAGCCCAAGAGCAATGGTAACTGTAACTGTAAATGCACTTCCAGCAACTCCTACAATTAGTGCTAGTGGTTCTACTACATTCTGTACTGGTGGATCTGTGGTTCTTTCTTCATCCTCAACAACTGGAAATCTTTGGTCAAATGGTTCAATAGCATCAACTATTACAGTTTCTAACTCAGGTAGTTTTTCAGTAACTGTAACTGATGGTAATAGTTGTTCAGCAACGTCAACAAGCATAAACGTAAATGTTAGTAATGCTCCAATTCCTACAATCACTGCAACATCAACAACAGCTTGTAGCGGTGATACAGTAATCTTAAGCTCATCTACAGCAGATTCATATGTTTGGTCAACTGGACAAACTACCCAATCTATTGCATTAACAGCTTCTTCTGCTAACATTACAGTAACAACTGTGAATGCTAATGCATGTAATGGTGTTGGAATGTCTCAACCTACTTCAGTAACATTTACCGCGACTCCAACTGCTGCTGGTTCATTCACTACAAGTGGTAACGTTGCTACATTCACAAACACATCAACAGGAGCTGGGTCTTATTCTTGGGATTTTGGAGACTTCTCTAACTCAAGTGCGTCTGCACCAACACATGCTTATGCTGCAAATGGAGCTTACTCAGTAACATTAACAGCTATCAATGGTAACTGTACCTCTACTACTACCTTCACAGTAAATATCAGTGTAGCATTGGATGAATTACAAGGAATTACCTTGAATCTATATCCTAACCCTGCTAACCAAGAAGTGAACATAGCATTAAATGGTGCAGCTTTAGAAAGCGTAGTTGTTATAGACCAATTCGGTAGAACCGTTAAAGTTTCTAACGTTAGTAAGATCAATGTTTCTGACTTAGCAACTGGAGTTTACCAGGTTATTCTTTACACAGACAAAGGAAACATTACCAGAAGACTGGTAGTTTCTAAATAATAAACCTTAATTAAATGGGGGTAGAACTTGATTCTACCCCCATTTTAAAAAAAATAAAATGGAAAACGCCAAAGGTTATACCATATTACTAGTTGATGATGAACCGGATATTTTAGATTTTCTTTCTTACAACATTAGAAAAGAAGGTTATAAGGTTTTTACAGCAACCAATGGTGAAGAAGGCGTGAAACTAACTCAACAAATCAGCCCGTCATTAATCATAATGGATGTTATGATGCCAAAGATGGACGGAATAGAAGCTTGCCAAATCATTCGAAAAGATTTGAACATCTCCCAACCACTAATAGCATTTTTAACCTCAAGAGCAGAAGATTATGCTCAAATTGCTGGTTTTGAAGCTGGGGCAGATGATTACATTTCAAAGCCCATAAGACCAAGATTATTAATTGCGAAAATAGAGTCGCTATTAAAAAGATTAAACAATAAAATCGTTCACGATACAAAGGTATCAAGCATAGAAATTGATCGAGAGAGATACTTAGTTACTTCCGAAGGGAAAGAATTAATTCTGCCAAAAAAAGAATTCGAACTGCTAGAATTACTAGCAAGTCGTCCTGGAAAAGTCTACAATCGAGAACAAATATTAGCCATCGTTTGGGGAAATGAAACCATCGTTGGAGAACGCACCATTGATGTTCACATAAGAAAACTTCGTGAAAAGCTTGGAGATGACTATATTCGTACCATAAAAGGAGTCGGATATACCTTCAATGAAAAGTGAAAAATTTAAGACCTAGCATTTTAATCTTATTGGGAAGTCTTTTATACTTAGTGCTAAGCATTAGTTCCGCTTTATTATTCCATCTTTTTGTACTTGAGCTCTCACCGTGGGTTATTATCTTTATCCCCGTTATCTCCGCACTTGTTGTGTTTATATTGTTCTATGCTTTATTAAAGAACTTTATTCAAAATAGGTTGCATTTAATTTATAAATCAATACAAACTAAACAGCAAGTTGTCCCGTTTAAAGGCAGTACAATTGACAATTTAATAAGCACAGTAGAAATAGACGTGCGTAATTGGCAGAAAAATAAAAACAAAGAAATAACAAAACTTAGAGATCAGGAGCAATTCAGAAGGGAATTTTTGGGGAACTTAGCCCATGAACTTAAAACTCCAGTGTTTGCCGTTCAAGGCTATATTTTAACCCTTATTGAGGGAGGTATCGATGATCAGCAAGTTAACATGCAGTTTCTAGAACGTGCCTCACGTGCTACAGAAAGAATCGTAAATATTTTAGAAGATTTAGATCAAATTGCAAAATTGGAAGTTGATGCGCTAAAGATCGAAATGAGGTCTTTCGAAATAATAGATCTTATCAAAGAAATCGTAGAAACGCTAGAATTAAAAGCAAAAGAAAAAAATATTTCTCTCCGGTTTCATAATGATCTTTCATCCATTTATGTGACTGCAGATCGAAATAAAATAAGCCAAGTATTGACTAATCTAATTAATAATGCCATTAGTTATGGTAAGATTGATGGTGAGGTGGTTATTTCAGCCGTACCCATTGATGACTTAGTTACCATTGAAGTAAAAGACAATGGAATAGGAATTGAAACAGAACATTTCCCTCGTCTTTTTGAACGCTTTTATCGCGTTGAGAAAAGTAGAAATAGAAACGAAGGTGGCACTGGTCTGGGTTTAGCGATTGTAAAGCATATTATTGAATCACACCAGCAAAGTATAAATGTACGAAGCTCCATTGGGATCGGAAGCACTTTTAGCTTTAGCCTCAAGAAAAGTATTGTATCGGGCCCAGTAAGTTCCCGAGGAATCCCATTAAAATAGTGACCGCTTCGTTAATTTTTGGGTAATTTTGCGGCATGGAAACCCTTCCAATAAAAAAATATAATTTATTTGTCCGTTTACTTAGGATGGCTATGCCATACAAACGCTATTTTATTATTGCTTTTGTTTGCATCATATTACTTTCATTCCTCGGTCCACTAAGACCCTATATAATAGGCGAAATGGTGGATAATTACATCATTCGCAATCAAAATAAATCAAAGCTACTTCAATGGAGTATAGTGATTGCTGTACTGCTCATTATGGAGGGAATATTACAATTAATTGCAAGCTACTTCTCCAATTTATTAGCGCAGTCGGTTATTAGGGATATTAGAACGAAAACATTTAATCACATCCTGTCCTTCAAAATGCGCTATTTTGATAAAACACCTGTTGGCGCCCTAGTTACTCGCGTAGTGTCTGATGTTGAAGCTATTACAGAAGTTTTTTCAGCCGGCTTAATGGAGATTTCTGGCGATTTAATCTCCTTGTTTTTTGTGCTTTTACTGATGTTTTCCACGAATTGGGAATTATCTTTAATGACCTTAATTCCCGTTCCTATTTTAATTATTGCCACCCGTATTTTCGCTAAAGCAATGAAGTCTTCATTCCAATTTGAAAGATTACAGGTAACGAAACTAAATACTTTTGTGCAAGAACACCTAACAGGAATGACAATCGTACAATTGTTTAACCGGCAGAAGATAGAATATTCAAAATTTGAGGAAATCAATAAGGGCCATCGGCAAGCCCATATTAATGCTGTTTGGGCGAATTCCATATTTTTTCCAGTTGTCGAATTGTTAAGTTCGCTTTCCATTGCTTTTTTACTCGTCTGGGGCGCACTAAAGGTTGGTGGAAAAACATCGGTTGAAATAAAATCAATGTATGGGCAAATTATTGCTTTTACCCTTTGGATCAATCAATTGTATCGCCCTATTCGGCAATTAGCAGATAAGTTTAATATTTTACAACGAGGCACTGTGCGTGCGGAACGTATTTTTGAGATTTTAGACCAAGATAATCACGTTCAAGAAGATGGAACAGACACCACTTGTGATTTCAATCAAGACATTCATATCAAAGAACTTACTTTTTCCTATACAAAAGAGCAAAATGTATTGAAAAACATCAATTTGATCCTAGAGAAAGGAAAAACAATTGCCTTTGTTGGCGCAACAGGTTCCGGAAAAACAACCATTATAAATCTTTTAGGTCGTTTTTATGATTATGAAATCGGGTCAATTTCAATTGGTAAAACGGACCTCAAATCTATTGACCTTAATCACCTTAGATCCAATATCGCCATTGTATTACAAGACGTTTTTTTATTTTCCGATAGTATTCATAATAACATCACTTTAGGCGACAAAAACATAACACGAGAACAAGTGATAATTGCCTCCAAAGCTGTCGGTGCGCATGCATTTATTACTAAATTACCCGGCGAATACGATTATGTTATTGGAGAACGAGGGGCATCATTAAGTGTTGGACAAAGGCAATTATTAGCGTTTATTCGAGCCTATTTATATAATCCATCGATTCTAATTCTTGATGAAGCGACCTCAAGTCTCGACAACGAAACGGAAGAACTTATAAAATTAGCAACTGATAAACTAACCCAAAACAGGACTTCAATAATTATTGCACACCGCTTATCTACTATACAAAAAGCAGATTCAATTGTCGTTTTAGAAAAGGGCGAAATAGTAGAACAAGGTTCGCACCAATACCTTATTAAGAAAGGAGGTCAGTATAAAAACCTATTTGACAAACAATTCTTAGAAGAAGCGTAATGAAAAGATTTAAAATCGGTGGCGTACCGGAACATTTTAACCTTCCTTGGCGATTAGCTATTGAAGATGGCGATTTTCATAAAAATGGAGTAGAATTACATTGGGCTGATATGAGCGGTGGAACCGGACAAATGATTAAAGGATTACAAACAGGTTCTATAGACATCGCGGTATTATTAACCGAAGGAATTACCAAGGCAATTTTACAAGGCCTTGATGCAACAATTGTCGCTATTTATGTACAATCGCCACTTTCATGGGGGGTGCATGTCCCTTTTTCATCTTCTTTTAACTGCATAGAAGACCTGGAAAATAAAGCATTCGCAATATCAAGAGAAGCTTCTGGATCTCATCTAATGGCAGTTGTAAACGCTTATCAAAAAAATTGGGATTTATCTAAGCTTACTTTTAATGTTGTAGGAGATCTTTATGGCGGCCTGTGGTCTTTAAACCAAAATGAATCGCAAGGATTTCTTTGGGAAAAATATACCACTCAACCCTTTGTCGACCAAAATAAATGCAGACGCGTAGGAGAAGTCAAAACCCCTTGGCCCTGTTTTGTAATTGCGATCAACAAAAAAATAGCCAAAGAAAACCCTGAGCTAATAAAAAACATCTGTGAAACAGTTCAACTAAAAGCAAGTGCACTAAAGCAACAAAAGGACACCTCAACTATTATTTCTTGGCGGTATAATTTATCAGTTTCCCAAGTTTCAATGTGGTTGGCTGATACAGAGTGGAGTACTGATGGCCAAATCAAGCTATCCGATTTTGAATTGGTTGTTCAATATCTTAAACAAATGAAACTCATTAGCGAGGAAGAAGCTATTGAGTGGGAACAAAAACTTTTTTAATGAAGCAATTTACCCTTCTTCTTTCTATACTATTCAGCCCAATTATTTATGGGCAGTTTGGATGCACCGATTCACAAGCAAGTAATTTCAATGCTTCTGCAAGTATAAATGATGGATCTTGCTTGTATAATCCAACAAATTATTCACTGAACTTAGTCGCTAATTTAGTTGATACATTAAGTGAAAATTCAGGACTAGTTTGGGTAGCTGGAAAACTTTACACGTTTAATGATTCAGGGAGTGGTACAAAGGTCTATGAAGTTATGGCGAATGGAACAATAATTAGGACCATCCACATAGCCAATTCTACCAACGTAGATTGGGAAGCAATGACATCAGACTCCACGTATTTTTACCTTGGTGACTTTGGAAACAACAATGGAAATAGAACGGACTTATGTATTTATAGGCTTTTAAAGTCTGAGGTATGCAACAATACTATTGATACAGTCGTGGCTGAAAAAATGAACTTTAGTTGGTCTGACCAACTTGATTTTACAAGTGCTTTTAATGCGAATAATTTTGATTGTGAAGCGTTTTATGCGACGGAAGATTCACTTTTCCTTTTTAGCAAAAACTGGGTAGATCTTAAAACGAAATGTTATGCATTACCCAACTATTGGACAGACACCTTAAATGCGACACTTAGTTCTCAATTTGATGTGGATGGCCTAATAACGGATGCCTGCAAAGACACAATAAATGATAGAATATATTTGTTAGGGTATAAAAACAACGGTAGTAATTTTTATACCAGCTTCATTTGGTGCCTATGGGACCATGCTTCTAATTTCATTTTTTCAGGCAATAAAAGAAGAATTGAAATTGGAAATGTGCTTACTGTTTCTCAAACAGAAGGAATTGCGTTAAGCGATAATGGAACAGCGTATGTAAGTGCAGAAAAAGTGATAAATATTATTACCATTCCTGCCAAACTTTTTACTTTCAATTTCAGTGCTTATTTTGAAGAAACAAATGGATTAGAGCCTTTTTCAAACGAATCCCCTTATCAATTAAGCAACATATTAATCAATGAAGGGATTATTGAATTGGCTATAAATGTTCCGTTCAGACAAGTGCATATTGAAGATATCCAAGGCAAGAGAATCATGGAAATTGAAAATAAAGTCTCCAGATTACCAATTAATGATTTTCACGGACTCTATTTTTTACGAATCGATAACAACACGTACCCAATTCTATTGTCATATTGATTTATGAATTACCGTCGCACTAGCTTGGGCAGTAGGCATGATGGTAATATCATTTAAATTCATGTGCGCCGGACGCGTTGCAGCAAATACAATGGTTTCAGCAATATCCCCTGGATTCAAGGCATCAAAACCCTCATAAACTGATTTTGCTAATGCCTCGTCGCCTTTAAATCGAACGATTGAGAATTCTGATTCCACCGCACCCGGTGCAATATTGGTTACTTTTATGTTGTACTGAACTAAATCAATTCGCATGGCTTTTGATAATGCATCGACTGCATGCTTTGTGGCACAATAAACATTTCCACCAGCATAAACTTCTTTTCCAGCAATACTTGAAATGTTAAAAACATGTCCTTTTTGATTTGCTTGCATAATGGGAACTACGTGCCGACTTACATACAATAAACCTTTAATATTCGTATCGATCATTCGCTCCCAATCATCAATTATACCCTCAGAGATCGGGCCCCTCCCAACAGCCAAACCAGCGTTGTTTATTAGTATGGCCAAGCTTTGTTTAATCTCGTCTGGCAAGGAAGCGAGCGCCTTTGAAACCTGAGATTCAATCTGAACATCAACCTTCAATGTAATGACGGTGACACCCATCTTTTCAATTTCTTCTTTTAATTTCATTAAGCGTTCCTCTCGACGCGCAAACAGAATCAAAGAATAGCCTAACTTGGCAAATTGGCGAGCACATGCTTCACCAATCCCTGAAGTTGCACCCGTAATTAGTATATATGGAGCCATCTGATTTAATTTTTAGTGAATTTGTTAAATTTAGTCTATTTAAAAAACGTAGGTAACTAATTATTAACTTTATACTGAATTAATTATCACATTTTAATTTCCTAGTTTTGAGTATAATTCAAAAGTTTTCTTGATAAGAAATATTGAAAATCGACTTGCAATTTACAATAATTTAACTAAATTTACACGCATATTTAATTTTAATTTAATGAAAGTAACCCTACTCAACAGATATGTTGCTTTAATGTTCTTAGCTTTTAGCTTAAGTTCATTTGTCAGCCTAGCGGCTCCAATAGCCAATAGCGATAGTAATTCTGGTACTGAAGACCAAATAATTGTTGTTTTGGCCATTCAAAATAATGACTTGGCGAATGGCGGCACCTTGGTGGCGTCTACCATAGATTTGAATCCTAGTGTTACGGGTAATCAGTCCACTTTTTCAAGTGCAAATGGTCAGTGGTCGGTAGACTACTTAAGCGGTCATGTCACTTTTGTGCCAAACACAAATTTTAATGGGGTTGAAACCATCAACTACAGCATCGAAAACTCACTCGGACAAGAGTCTAATATCGCGCAAATAACGGTAACTCTATCTGCTGTGAACGATGCGCCACACATTACAAATAATCTATTATCCATTGTAGAAGATGCAGGATTACAAAATGGTAATTTACTAGCTAACGGCGATAATGACGCAGAAGGCACCACCTTATTGTGCAATACCACACCTGTTGTAAATGCAGCCAATGGAACTTTTACAGTGACAGCGAACGGCGTTTACACCTATACAGCAAATGCCAATTTTAATGGCACCGATATGGTTGTGGTTCAAGTTTGCGATCAAGGCTTACCCCTACCGGGTCTTTGCGTAAACGATACCCTTTTCATCGATATAACCTCAGTAAATGATGGTCCTAATGCAGTTGACGATAATGCCAATGTTATCGAAAATTCAATTACAACGCTGTCGCCACTATTAAATGATACCGATATTGATAATCCACTCGACCAAGCTACTCTTACTATTCTTTACGGTCCTTTTCATGGTACAGCTACCATTCTAAACGCCGGAATTGTTTATACGCCAGATTTAAATTTCATCGGTCAGGATTCAATGCTTTACCAAATATGTGACTCGGCAGCGCCCATGACTTCTATTTGCGACCAGGCTTACATTCACATTAATGTCTTGCCCTGTGCCACCAATCCGAGTGCAGACTGTGATGGCGATGGCGTAACCAATGCTACTGAAGTATCGAACGGTACCGATCCTAACAACCCTTGTTCTTATACAGTAGCGAGTCAAACTCTTGTTTATGGTTCTATATGGGTAAATGCAGATTGTGATGGAGATGGATATACTAATGGAACAGAACTCGGTTTAAATACTGATTTTAATGATGACTGCAGCTTTCCTTTCATTGCTCAAAATGCAACACCAACCAGTATCTGGAGCGGCATCGACTGCGATGGAGATGGCGTGACTAATGGTGACGAGATTCAATCAGGCACCAATGCTTCAGATCCATGTGACTTTTATGCTATTAGCATCACCTTAACTCCTTCAAGCACTTGGATGTCTTCGGATTGCGATGGTGATGGCGTGACCAATGCTACAGAATTAACCGACAATACCAATCCAACGAACGAATGCTCTTTATTACCAACAAGTATCACCTTGGTGCAAAATCAGTTGTGGTTTTTCTTTGACTGTGACGGAGATGGTGTGCAGAACGGCGATGAGTTGCAAGACAGCACCTATTACCTAGATGGATGTAATTATTTGAGCACAAGCGTTACGATGCCTCAATCTTCCGTATGGATGCAATACGATTGCGATGGAGATGGTGTAATTAACGAAGATGAAATGACCGATAACACGGATGCGCAAGACGGTTGTGAATTTGTGGTAGCTAGCCAAACAGTACTTCCAAGTAGTATTTGGAATGCTTGGGACTGTGATGAAGATGGCGTTACCAATGCTACTGAAACCACTGATAACACAAATTTAAACGATCCTTGTAGCTTTCTAGCGCCTTCGATTACTCTTCCCGTAGGTGATGAGTACAACAATGCAGATTGTGACGCAGACGGATTAAACAACGCAACAGAGGGAACCTTAACAACCAATCCTTTCAATCCAGATACCGATGGTGATGGCTTAAACGATGGACAAGAAGTAGCACAAGGTAGCGATCCATTAGATGCTTGTGACCCAGTCGCTACAAATTCAACCTGCTTGTTTATTATACCAGGAGGGCTTTCGCCAAATGGTGATACATATAATGATGTGTTTGAAATCATTGGTGCTGAAAATTTCCCTAATAATAAATTGACTATTTACAATCGCTACGGAAACGAAGTTTACACCTTCTCTCCGGGATATATCAACCAATGGGTTGGCCAGTCAAACTCAACGATGAATTTAGGCGGGGATAAATTACCTGACGGCGTATATTTTTACGTATTTGATAAGTTCGGAGATGGCAAAGATGAATCAAAAGGTTCTGTTTATTTAAAGAATAAATAATAATCAAAATTAGACCATGATTATGAAAAAAATAATGTTTTTAAGCGTATTGATGTTAAGCGTTAAAGCTTTTAGTCAGCAAGACCCGCAATTCACGCAATATTTTGACAACACACTCCACGTGAATCCTGCCTATGCAGGAAGTTCGGGTATGTTGAGTGCAACCGCCCTGCACCGCGAGCAGTGGTTCGGATTCGATGGTGCTCCTCGATCAACTACTTTTAGTTTGCACACTCCATTGAACTACCGTTCTGTAGGTTTGGGTTTAACTGCCGTGAATGATATGATTGGTCCAATTAGACAAAATATGATTTATGTCGATTTTTCCTATTCGATTAAACTAGGTGAAAAATCAACCTTAGCCTTAGGTCTTAAAGGAGGAATTAATATGTTGAATGTGGCATCAGAAGGTCTACAAAATATTCAGCCCAATGACCCTGCTTTCATGAATCTTCAAAACCAAATCAATCCTAATGTTGGATTTGGAATTTATTACCATAATCCTCACTTCTTTTTGGGTTTAAGTTCCCCAAGAATATTAGAAAACAGTTCGACCAATGCTAATTCTTATTTGGAAAATAGACACTATTTTGGAATCATTGGCGGGGTATTTTCAGTCGCTAAATCTTTAAAAATGAGACCAAGTGTACAGGTGAAAGCAACCATGGGCGCTCCAATAAGTGTAGATGCTTCATTAGCAGGAATCGTTTCTGACAAATTATGGATCGGTGGCATGTATCGACTGAATTCATCTGCTGGTGGATTTGTTCAATACCAAATCAGCCGTCAATTCCGATTGGGCGTGGGTGCTGACTTTGGAACCAATGGTTTACGGAACGCTAATTCAGGAAGTTATGAACTTTTGATTTCCTATGACTTCAATTATAAAAAATCGGATGTAAAATCTCCACGTTATTTCTAACCAAAAAGGCTATGATAAAATATAATTTAACTTTTTGTGTCCTTATTGCAAGCATATGTGCTTTTGGACAAACTAATTCGCCTTATTTCAATACAGGTGCAGTAACATTTAATTCAAGCGCCGCGGAAATTGGGGTGTATAAAAATCCAGGTAGTAAGGATTTAGTGCTGATCTCAGGACGAGAATATGGTATCATTAAAAGAGTTGGTTCAAATGATGAACCGTTTTTAAGTTATTTCACTGTTGATGAAAAGAATACTGTGAAAAACTTTCAGAAAAAAGCAAACAGCAAATTTAATGAAGGTCCTTTATGCATGACCCCAAATGGAAAGAGGGTTTATTTTACCCGCAATGATAAATCGACGACTAAATCGACCAGAAAAAAAGAAATTAAACTGTATACTGCTGAAGTTAACGCTAAAGGAAAATGGAGTAATATTCAACCGAGCAATATAAATGGCCGAGGATATTCAACAGGGCATCCTGCAATTTCACCAGATGGAAAATATATTGTCTTTGTGTCTGATATGGAGGATGGACTTGGCGGAACAGATTTATATATCGCTGGCATCAATGCGGATGGAACAATTGGGGAAGCACTTAATTTAGGTCCTAAATTAAATACTACTGGACAAGAGTTATTTCCATGGTTTAGCCCAGAAGGACAATTGTTTTTTGCTTCCAACGGTTTAAAAGGAATGGGTGGTTTTGATTTGTGGGTTACTGAAATTAAAAATGGAAAGGATGTATTTACTCCTATTAATCTTGAAGCTCCAATTAATTCTTCAAGTGATGATATTGCTATCGTTTATCATATGGATAGCAAAGGATACTTTTCATCCAATCGAGAAAAAAATAACGATGATGTATATTCTTTCAATCAATTAAGACCAATTGTATTCAAAGTAATAATGAGCGGTATTGTTACTGATTTAAATACTAAAGACACACTAAGAGATGCGAATTTGGAGATTAAAAATCAAAAAGGCGAGGTAATTTCTACCTTAATGACCGATAAAAATGGTGCTTATACCATCACCTTAGAGCCCGATCAAACGTATACGGTAGAAGTCAAAAAAGACAATCATAAAAATGAGCAATTCAACTTATCGACAGATTTTAACACACCAAAGGTTAAACAAAATGTTGAATTAGAAAATAGACCAAATGTGAGTTATGTTGGAACTGTGTCAGATTCGAAAAGTAAATTAGCGTTAGAAGGAGTGGCTGTTACAGTAGTAGATAAGGAAACCAAAAAAATATTACTGAGCATCGTCACTGATAAAACAGGAAATTTCATGAAAGCTTTTGAAGACCTAAAGTATGGTAAAGCGCAAAATTTTGAAATTAAACTTGAAAAGAAAGAGTATGCTACAAAAACAATAGACTATAGCAATACACCAACGCTATCAGGAGAAGTAAGCATTAATAATCAAGTAGATTTGAGTATTGGTAAAGTTGAAGTAGGCGCTGACTTGTCAAAATTAATGGACATCAAAGATATTTATTTTGATTATGGGAAATTTGAAATTAGAACTGATGCTGCAGAAGCGCTGGATAAAATTGTGGCTGTTATGAATGAATATCCAGCCATGGTTATTGAATTGGGTTCCCATACTGACTGTAGAGGGACAAAGGCTGCAAATAAAACACTATCCGATAACCGTGCAAAGGCCTCTGCTGAATATATTAAAAGCAGAATAACTACCCCAACACGAATTTCAGGAGTTGGCTTCGGTGAAGCTAAATTAAAATCAAATTGTCCTTGTGAAGGTACTGTAGTTTCAAACTGCCCGGAGGAAGAACATGCCAAGAACAGGAGAACAGAGTTTATTGTCAAGAAAGTTAAGTAAGAAAGCTTTTCTTTTAATAAAACAAACAAGCTTATTAACTAAGTGTTCTAGCTAAATAACTATGCAACTAGAAACACAAACCCATATCCGAGAAATATCGCTAGGTATAAAAAAGATTCACGAGGATCTTCGTGCTAAGTATTCCATTCTATCCCATCAAAATATCATGGGATTCCTTATCTTTTCGTTAAGTATTGCTGCTATTGTTTGTAGCTTTATTATGTGGTGGAATTCCCTTATACCGTCATGGGCTTGTATACTACTAATCGCTTTTTTTACCTCTTTTCTCCACGAATTAGAGCACGACCTCATTCACGACATTTATTTTAAGAAGTCTCCGCTGATCTATCACCTTATGATGTTTGGCGTCTATGTTTTTCGTCCTTTGACCCTCAGTCCGTGGTACAGGAAATTTTGGCACCACTACCACCACCAAAATTCTGGAACGATTACAGATATAGAAGAACGAGGAGTAAGCAACGGTGAAAAATGGAGCTTATTAAGATTAATAATTATACCTGACCTGCTTCTTTCTTTTGTTCTAAGATACCCACGTCTTTCCAAAGAAATAAAAATGGCTCATCAAAATGGCGAATTAAAATCGGAGGACTTTAAACAATTGAAAAAAACAATTCTATTTGGGATGTTACCTTTAGGAATACCCTTATACCTGATGTGGTATCTCTATTTAGTTCTTAGTCTTTTAATGTATTTCGGAATGGATTTATACACAGCACCCATGTTAGCGTTTTGCACACCCTTCGTAGTTGGTTTAATTGCCCCTAATTTAATTAGGCAATTCTGTCTTCACTTTATAACCTCAAATATGCACTATTATGGCGATATTGAAAAAGGGAATATTATTGAGCAGACGCAAGTATTAAATGCATGGTGGACGATTCCATTTCACCTTTTCTGCTTTAATTTTGGGGCAACACATGCCATCCATCATTTCGTTGTTAACGAACCTTTTTACTTAAGGCAATTAGCCGCTGCTAAGTCGCATGTCATCATGCGAAACTTTGGAGTTCGATTCAACGATTTCGGCAGTTTTAAAAGAGCCAACCGCTACCACTAATACAAGGCCCCGATTTATTTTTATATGCCCCTTAAAAGCTGAGTTTTAAATTTTCACTACACATGATTTACGCCAATCATAAGTGCTTTTGTATCCAAACAATGCGTTTATCTTGGCTTATTCTTAATGGCATTGACCTTAGGTTAATTCCGTAAAAGAAACTAAAAAACAAAAAAGGAAGTGCCGGAATTTTATACCGAACCAATGCACCTATGACCGGAGTGCTTAGACCAATGATTGTGAACAAGGTGAAAGTGAAAATGCCCGCAAAAACAAGAAACTGGACACCTGATTTAGAAGGCTTTTGAAAAAAGTATATCGAAGCCAAACAAGAAGCGAGAAGAAAAAGGTTTTCTAATAAAGGGCCAATGTATAGCCATGATTTAACATGAGACAACCAAGGGAGCGTAAAAACATGTACTAAAGCCAAAGGTATAGACCTAAGAATTGAGCCGAAATTTTCTTCCAAATAATCCATTTGGATAGCGCTTCCTGCATTGAATTCTAGAGACAAACGAATAAAATCGTGCTGCTTTGCTACTAAAAGAGACACTAAATCTATTGTGGGAAATAAAACAACAACGGAAACATAGCACAAGCTACCCAGTATTAAAAAAAGAAAAGAAGCTTTCCAGAAGACCTTAAAACGCATCCAAAGAAACCAAAACAGGATAGCGGGCAGTATGGCTACGAGCACATAAATTTTAATCGAAAACAACAAAAGAAAGCCCAGTGTAACTACAATTAATGCACTCCAACTAAAAGAAGTAGCTAATTTAAACATAGACCAACAAAATAAACCCAAAGCAAAAATTAATAAGGCTTCTTTTAAAACGCCAGATGTCCAAAAGAAAACAGATGGGATTAGAAAAGCAGCGAAATAGGACTTTATCTTACTACCAGAAACGGCATAAAATAGTTTAGCAAGATAAAACAAGCCTAAAAACGACAGAAAAATAAAAATAAGGGCATGAATAAAATAATTACCAAAACTAATTACATGAAGCAAAGCATTAATTCGAATAACAATTCGGTTATCGTTTCGTAGGCCATGGTCATAAGGTCGATACCAATACGACATTTTATTTAAGTGCTGTTCTTTGAGGTATTGGTTTTCAACACCCGCAATGATTTTGATTAAATCAAGAGGATGTGCTTTTGTGGAAGAATATAAAATCTCACCATCATCATAATACTTAAATATATCCGCTGTAGAGCGATCAGAATAATAATGCGTGTAAATTAAAAAGAGAAGCCCGCCAGCAATCACTTTTAATGTAAAGGCAAATTTGAGTAATTTTGAGCTATAAGGTGATGCTTTGAAAATAGTTAGTGTATCAATTAATTTGTAAAACCCCATTAATAAAAGCAAAGCAAATAACAACTTAATCCCTACGATCATGAAGCAAATTTACTGAAATTAATGCCTATTAAAGGACAAAGCGTCAAAATTTAACGTTATTTTAAGACAAGTTGTCAGCATATTTTGCTTGGCACATCGATTGAGCGAGGCAAGAAAAAAATATAAAATGAGAACAGGACAAATAAACGTACAAACGGAAAATATCTTTCCAATTATTAAGAAGTTTTTATACTCAGATCACGAGATTTTTCTGCGAGAATTAGTTTCCAATGCCGTGGATGCGTCACAAAAAATGAAAGTGCTCAGTGCTAATGGTGAATTTAAAGGAACAATCGGAGAACTTAAAGTTGAGGTTATTCTAGATCCAGTTGCAAAGACACTTACAATTAGAGATAATGGTATTGGAATGAGCGCTGATGAGATTGACAAATACATCAATCAAATTGCCTTTTCAGGAGCTGAAGAATTTGTTCAAAAATATAGCGGAAAAGAAGGTGCAGAGCAGATTATTGGTCATTTCGGATTGGGCTTTTACTCCGCCTTTATGGTTTCAGAAAAAGTGCAAATCCTAACCTTGTCTAGAACAAAAGGAGAACAAGCTGTGCAATGGGAGAGCAACGGTTCGCCTGAATATACAATTACCGACGTTAAAAAGAAAACCCGTGGAACAGATATTATTCTATACATAAATGAAGAATCTGCAGAGTTTTTAGAAAAAGCGAGAGTAGAAAGTGTTTTAAACAAATATTGTAAGTTTCTTCCAATACCTGTTTTTTTCGGCATGAAAACCGAATACATTGATTCTCCTGAAGGTGAAAAAGATGATAAAGGAAATATTAAACGAGTAGCTGTTGAAGTGCCTAATCAAATAAATA
>JBIIOQ010000052.1:0-8509 GCA_044336865.1 Crocinitomicaceae bacterium
GGTGATTTAACGGCTAACGATAATGTTTCTATAAGTCAAATCCAGGTCGTTGGCCCTTATGACCCTAACATAAAATTGGTCGATAAAGACACCCTCTACAATGTCGCGAGCGCTGATTGGTTAGAATATACCGTGCATTTTCAAAATGTTGGAAACGATACCGCATACAATGTCGTTATTATTGATACCCTATCATCTTTTTTAGATTTACCTTCCTTTGAACTTTTAGCGATGAGTCATCAAGCGCTTGAAGTTAATTTTGATGGGCAAATAATGACCTTACGCTTTAATCAAATCATGTTGCCAGATAGTAGCACCAACCAAGTTGGCTCGAATGGTTTTGTGAAATTTAGGTTGAGACACCCTGCATCGTTGCCTTTTCTGACAGAAATCAACAACTTTGTAGATATTTACTTTGATTTTAACGAAGCTATTCGTACAAATACGGCATCAACCATTCATTTAGATTCCTCTCTTTCTCAAATTATGTTAGTTGAACAAAAAGATGGTTTGGTTATTTTTCCTAATCCTACTAGCGCTGATTTAACCATTAAATTAGCAAAATCGATGAATGAAACAAAGCAAGTTATTTTAACGGATTTGAGTGGAAGAGTTCACCTTGAGGAAATAATGATCGAACAAGAAACTACTCTAAATACTTCCTCGCTGAAACCTGGATTTTATATCGTTCAAGTATGGAATGGTAGTTCTCAATGGAGTGCTAGTTTCGTTAAGATCTAAGTCGGTTTCGTTGTTGTAATATTTCACAAATCCAGACCAAGTAAGCTACCTATTTTAATCTTTAATAAATGTAGATTTGAAGCAATTGGCACCTTTAATTATTTGCAAGAAATAACTTCCTTTTGCTAAAGCGGAAATATCAATAAATTCCTCTACTACTTCTTTTTTGATAATAGCACTCCCGGTTAAACTGTAAATAGTGTACGTTTCTCCTATTAAATTTGCGGGTATTTGAATGGTAAGATTACTTGGATTAGGGATGATTTGAATTGATTGATCTGTAGGGATTTCAGAAATGGAGCCAACTTGACTGAAAATGTTCCATTTATTAAGATAAATTTTTAATGTGCCAGTTCGCACATCACCCCAAACTGCATAGGCTGTATCGTTCATTAAGCAGGTGTGCATAAAATCATTACCGCTGCTTGTGAGTATTTGTTCATGCTGTATTTGTTGTGAACTTATGGGGTAATCTACGTAGAAATTAAGTGAGTCTTTTGGACGAACCGCTGCATAAATCTCCGTTGATTCTGCATAACTAGTTCCTATGCCATTTCTACGATCTCTCCAACAAACAAGAAGATCGCCATCCACATCAAAGTCTGCCCATAGTAAATCTTGTAATTTTCCATTGGCAATTGGATCTTGATTGATGCGTTGCATGCTTGTCCATGTATTTCCTGCATCCATAGTTTCAGTAAAATAAACATCAGCACCGTCATTTATCTCGCTTAGAAAAAAATAGGCTAGATGTAAGGAGTTAGATGGATCTGTTTTTAAAAGACTTCCCCTTTTGAGCAGGTCATTCTGCACACCAACATTTAATCCTTGATATGCAGTGCTGTGATTAATGGCTAACCCTTGTGTGTTTGACTTTGCGAGTAAGTATCTTGGCAGAAGACTTTGACTGGTTTCATAACTCGGGTAAACAGCATAAAAAGTTCCATCGGCACTTACTGCTGGGGAAGCCATTACTTGCGGTATGATACTTCCAGCTAAATAATTTATGGTATCCAAATAACGTGGCGTTTCAAAACTCAGTCCTGCATTTTTGCTTACACTCAAGTAAGGAAAATAGGGTGGTGATATCAGTGTAGGTTGCTTCGCATTCATTGAACTCACGTAGATTGTTCCATCATGAATACCTCCCGATTTATCAATAACCATCCATGGTCTATCGACACAAAGTTGATTTGGACAATCTGTAATGTTTATTACTTCGGTACTATTTGACCAATTGAAGCCTCCGTCTACTGATTTTCGAATGATAATTTGGCCATTGGTAAAAAGCTCATTATCGTAATCGATATAGCACATAAATAATGCGCCCGCAGAATTATAAGCAAGAGAAACGTCTGCAGAAGAATTTGTCGCTTCTTCATGATTTTGTGCTAGTGGCGAGGACCAATTATTTCCTCCATCCATAGAAACTGACGTTTTTATACAAACTTTTTGATTGAGTTGAAAACCCATCCATGCAGCGACAAGATGTTGTTGATTTTGAGGGTTAATTACTAGATAAGGCTCTCCTTCAAATATATTTCCACCAGATACCAAGGTGTTTTGAGAAAAAGTAGTAATGGTAAATAAAAGAAAGATATTGATAAGTATTTTCGACATAGATTTTACAATAAACAGGCGATTTACAATAATTTATTTACTCAATTATTTTGTGCAAATTTAGCACGAAATTTAGAGTGGTAAAACTTTTTAAACCTTGAAATAATCCGCTGCATTCGTTCGAGTAACTGAGTTTTTATTCTCAGCTCAAGGTAGAGTGCTTCAACATGTGTATGTTTCTCACATTTCAATAATAGAAGGCATTGCCACTCGAAGAATAATGAATGTATACGAAAAACAAAGTCATATAAAAAAAGGTCAACCTTTCGATTGACCTTTTTGTAGCGAGAGAGAGATTTGAACTCTCGGCCTCAGGGTTATGAATCCTGCGCTCTAACCAACTGAGCTACCTCGCCATTTTTGAGTGTGCAAATATACACAATTTTAGTTTTTATAGTATAGCTCTACCTTGAAATGATTTTGCTAATCTACTTAAAGGCCTTTTAATCATGTGTTTGAATATTTTGGAGTCTCCCAAAATTTACTGTTCATTATCCCATTTATTTAGTAGATTTGTTTGTATAGCCTCTCACATGCGTTCTTCTTTAGTTGGTTTCTTGCTTTTATTAATTAGCCTCAATGCTCACGCAGGTGATTTTGAAATTTACTTATTCGTTTATTCTAGCGCTCAAACCCATTCTGGTGCAGGTCACATCAGTATTGCATTTGGAGAAGATTCCTCTCATTTAATGTATTATACAAAATATAGAAGAGCGGATGGTGGAGGATTTAAAGTCACGGATATTCAATATACAAATGCCTTCAACTACGACAGAGATGTACTTAAACATCAAAAGCAGCACCCTATGTTGGTTTTAAAATTAAAAGCACAGAAACCATCATTATCTAAATTGGAAAAGCTAAGCGATTATTGGAATATCAAAAAAGGATGGTCCTTATTTACCAACAACTGCACCGATGCCATCAAGAAATTATTGCGCGTGACCAAGATTAACTCAGGCTACGCTTTTCTTATAAGTACTCCTAATGAATTGGTAGAAGATTTGGTTTACCATTCACGAGCTCAATTTGATGAGCATTCGTTTCAAGTCGTTTATGGTGACTTGGAAAAATACCTGAGAGAAGAACCTAATGCAGTCCCTCGAGTACTTTTTAGAAGAAACAAGCAATAATTACCGCTGCGTTATTTTTCTTTAGCTTTTACGTATACCTTAATAATATTTGCTATTTACCAGGGATAAGTTCCTACAGCAGATACTATTTTTATTATATTTGAATTAAATCCAACTTGAGAACCTTTTCATTTTTAGATTAACAAATTTTACCCTAATATACATCTTAATAATTCGAATGATTATGAACGAAATTAGTTGCCCTCATTGTAAAAATAAGTTCACCATTGATCAATCTGGTTTCGCTGAAATCGTGAAACAAGTTAGGGATCAAGAATTCGATCAAGAGTTAAAAATAAGAGAAGACCTAGCCCTAAAAGACAAAGAAAATGCCGTTAAGTTGGCTTTGTCTGAGTCGAACAACAAATTACAACAAGAGGTCAATATCAAGAACCAAGAAATTTCTGCCCTAAAGGCTAATAATGAGCTTCTCCTTACTCAAAAACTTGCTGAAAAAGACCAAGCACTTTCGGATATGCGGTCAAAAGTAGAAAATACCGAAATTGAAAAAAAATTAGCTGTTAATGAAGCCGTTCAAAAATTTGAAAAAGAAAGAGATGATTTAATCAATGCGTTAAAATATAAAGACCTTGAAAAAGAAAATTTAGAGAATTCACTTAAGCAGCAATATTCAACAGAAATTCAAAGTAAAGAGGCTATTATTAGGTTTAAAGATGAAGAGATTACCCGTGTAAAAGACATGAAAACGAGGCTTTCTACCAAAATGATTGGGGAATCATTAGAACAACATTGTGAAAATGAGTTTAACAAACTTCGCGCTACGGCTTTTCAAAAAGCCCATTTTGAAAAAGATAACGATGGAAGTTCGGGAAGCAAAGGTGATTATATCTATAGAGAAAAAGATGCTCAGGGCAATGAAATTATTTCAATCATGTTTGAGATGAAAAATGAAGCAGATCAAACGGCTACTAAAAAGAAGAATGAGGATTTTTTTAATGAATTAGACAAAGATCGTTTGGAAAAAAAATGTGAATATGCTGTCCTGGTTTCTTTATTAGAAGCTGACAGTGAATTATACAATTCGGGCATTGTAGACGTGTCATACAAAAAAGATAAAATGTATGTAGTTAGACCTCAATTTTTCATTCCAATCATAACAATCCTTCGAAATGCTGCCATGAACGCACTAACATACAAGGCGGAACTAGCGCTGATTAAAAGTCAGAATGTTGATATCAGTAACTTCGAGAATCAACTGGATGATTTTAGAAGTGCCTTTGGTAAAAATTACCGCCTAGCTTCTGAAAAATTTATGGCGGCTATCGATAGTATCGATAAATCCATTGCGGCGCTTCAAAAAACCAAGGATAATCTTTTGGGATCCCAAGATAATTTAAGGCTTGCCAACAATAAAGCAGAAGACCTTACGATAAAAAAATTAACGCGAGGAAACCCAACAATTAAGGCAAAATTTGATGCGATTTCTTCTCCTGATGAGTCAAGTGATACTGAGTCTTAAAAGAGTTTAAATACAATTAATTATACAAAAGGTCGATCAAGCGCTTGTCGATTTCAGCATAGTCTGTAGTATGAGTCCACCCCTGATAAAACATGCTTTCAGGGTAACTCCAAGAATCATTAAATAAGCCTAAACATTGGGTAAGCTCTTCTCTTAGTAAATGCTTTTGCGCGTCAGTATCACCATCTATTTTAGCTAAATCTATGTGCAGGTAGGCATTATTATTTCCTGAGGAGAAATAACCACAGTTTACGTTGAGTCGCTCTCTTGTTTTCTCACGATTAGCTTCACTAATATTTTTTAAAAACCCGTTTACATCATCAAAATAAATGTGACAATTAGCCTCGCTTTTTTTGTTTACAATCGAAATTTCTATCGGATCAATTAGCTCGTTTAGTTCGCTTACAATTCTATTTAATTCATTGCGAATTAATGGCGGGGCATTTCCCTCTAAAAAGATATGCATATCCTCTGTCCACCTCACAGGTTCTGTTTTAACAAGATCCGAAAACTCAAGTTCAAGCGCAATTTCTTTAAAGTATGTATTAGTTTCATCGTCGTAGCGAGAATAGTCTACTGTAAATGGATCGCTAATTATATTTTTATCAAGGTTCTTTTTGCCTGACGAATTAGGCATTGAAACACTATCTTTTTTTAGCAGATTTATTACGCTTTCATTGGATAATAATAAAAAGCTAATGACACTAATGGCTAGGAAATTAAAAAGCTTGTTTAGCATACTTAGTATTTTTTCGGAGAACGAATCGACTTAATCTGGTTACACATAATCCGCCTCCGCCGTGGCTTTCGATCCCTTAAAGCCTTCATTATTTAGGATGTAGTGAATTAATCAATACGGAGGGGTAGAATAAGCGCAAGGCTCAAACATTACATTTATATTTGTTAGAATTATTAGGAATATAAATCGACGTTACCATATTAATTAAAAGACATGAATTTAATTGAAAGCTATATATCGAATAACTATTTTGGTCGCTTACTTGGTATGAAATTTACCATTGTAGAAGATGGAGTAGTTCATTATTTCTTAACCATTTCAGAGGATCATTTGGCCACTCCAACTTCGGCTCATGGTGGTTGCATGGCCTCACTTTTAGATGCCACAATGGGGGTAGGCGCTTTGTCGCTAGTAGCGGCCAAGAACCAAGTAGTCGCCACCGTTGAAATGAAAATAAATTTTTTGAAAAGCGCCAGCTTAAACGATCAATTGTGTGCGATTTCTAAGGTTGTTAAAAATGGAAATAAAATTATTATTATGTTTGCGGAACTTCGTAATCAAAAAGATGAAGTCTTAGCGGTTTCCTCGG
Source organism: Crocinitomicaceae bacterium (assembly GCA_044336865.1). Classification (GTDB taxonomy): domain Bacteria; phylum Bacteroidota; class Bacteroidia; order Flavobacteriales_D; family Crocinitomicaceae; genus UBA952. The sequence goes on from JBIIOQ010000052.1 coordinate 6,303, forward strand.
GAACGTTTATGCCCTATGACGCTAAGAAAGCGGGCTATTAATTTTTAAAAAAAAAAAGAATATGTTAGGTACTATTTTACTATTAATTTTTACAGTTGTTGTTGTTCCATTGCTTAGCTTTTATTTCGGAACACCACTTACTGAAATTCAAAACGTAATTTTATTCGAACACATGACTTGGTTAGTTGGTGGCGTGATTGCCTACTGCTTTATCGTAGGAGAATTAAGTAAAAATAATTCCCAAGTTGATAAATTATGGAGTATTGTTCCTGCGGTCTATGTTTGGGATATGACATATTTGGCTGGTTGTAATCAGCGCATGGTATTGATGTCGATTCTTGTTACGATATGGGCGATACGCTTAACCTATAATTTTGCAAGGAGAGGGGCGTATACATGGAAGTTTTGGGCTGGAGAAGAAGATTATAGGTGGGAGGTTCTTCGAAAAAGGCCAGGTTTCAATAATCGTTTCGTTTGGATGATATTTAACCTGTTTTTTATCTGTTCCTATCAAAATATCCTTATTTTCATGATTACAATTCCAATTCTGACCGCTACAGCAAGTACGCAACCACTTAATTGGATTGATTACTTGCTATCATTTACTTTTGTTTTTTGTGTTGTCATAGAATTTATAGCGGATAAACAGCAGTATGTTTTTCAAACCGAAAAACACCGGCGAATAAATGCCGGCGAACCTCTAGGAGATTATGAGAAAGGATTTATTGATACTGGCTTGTGGGGAATTGTTAGACACCCGAATTATGCGATGGAACAGGCTATTTGGGTAATCTTTTATTTCTTTAGTGTGGTTGCCACGCACGAATGGATTAATTGGTCTATTGTAGGCTCTGCCTTACTGATTATTTTATTTAAAGGCAGTTCTGATTTTTCGGAAGAAATTTCAGCCGGTAAATATCCAGCGTATAAGGATTATCAATCGCGAGTACCAAGATTTATTCCTTTTGCAAAGTTTAAATAATGTTATTGCTTTAAAGCCTCCAACTTTTGTTTGATTTTTTCGAGTTTGTCAATAACGATTTCGTTCTTATTCTCTGGCGAAGATTGTATAGATGCACCTCCTTTTAGCGCTTTCTTAGCCCCCTCGATCGTATAACCCTGACGTTTTACAAAATCATATATGGTGTTAATTTCACTAATTTCCTTTACGGAGTATAGGCGATTGCCTTTATTATTTTTTTTTGCTACCGTCAAATTGAATTCGCGTTCCCAAAATCTTAATAATGAAGGGTTTACACTTAGTAGTTTTGATACTTCACCAATAGAATAATATAGCTTTGTGAGTTGTTCAATCTGAATTTTTGCCATATTACATAGGAATTATCTCCGAAAATAGTTATAATTTAGCAATTAGAAATCATATGAATACATTTAAAAATCTATTTCTTTGTTTTATTTTCTTTGGTTCACTTTCTATTGGGTGGGGCCAAATACCAGTTGACTCAATTAAATCTCCGATTGATTCTTTACCAACTTTTAATGTTCAAAATAGCGAAAAAATAAATTCAATTATTGCTTTTGCAAAAACATTTATTGGTACCCCTTATCATTGGGGAGGCACAACCCCTTCTGGTTTTGATTGCTCAGGTTTTATAAATTATATTTTTGGAAATTTTGGATTTTCTTTAAGTCGAACGAGTTATAATTTAGCTGAATTAGGAGAAACAGTTAAATTAGAAAATTTACAAGCAGGTGACTTAATGTTTTTCAAAGGAAGTAATCCAAATTCCACTACGGTTGGTCATGTTGCTATGGTTATTGAAGTTACTCCTGATGCGATTCGCTTTATTCATTCTGCTAATTCTGGTGTAAAAATTGATAATTTCAAAACAAGTAAGTATTATATTTCTAGGTATTTAAAGGCAAAACGTCTAGATTATACTACTTATAAAAAAGATTAAACATTCATATCTTTTAGTTGTTTGAGTTGTATGGAAGGACCGTTGCAGTTAACTAAAATACATTGGCTTTTTATTGTGTTAGCTGGTTTGTTTATTACAAATGCTGTAACGGCTGAATTAATCAGCAATAAATTAATTGAAATCCCTCTAGCGTTTCAAGTAGGAGGAATGAAAATAGGACCTTTTGTGACTATTGTGGGCATTCTTCCGTGGCCAGTTGTGTTTCTTTTGACAGATTTAATCAATGAATTTTATGGATCAAAAGTTATCAGAAAACTTTCTTGG
>JBIIOQ010000028.1:0-30907 GCA_044336865.1 Crocinitomicaceae bacterium
ATAAATATCGCCAATAAACTTTCTTTTTTTGAGAGTCGAGAATATTTGATATAGAGTAATAATTAAGAAAATTATTATTATATCCGTTAACCACCAGGGTATTAAGGAATCGGCTGTCATTAATGTTACTTTTTTATTCTTGATTTCATAATCTGCAAGCTCCGGCAATTCATTTTTATATTTCTCAGCCACCAAAGTTCCAGAAACTTCAATTTGTGTATCTGAAGGAGGAAAAAAACTGAATAATTTATCACTATTTAAAATTTCAGCGACTTTTTTTTCGGACTCCTCGTTTAAAACTAATGTATGATAAACAAGCAAACTAGATCCTTTAAGTTCGATTTTTCCATTTTTGTTTTCTAAGGAAATATTTGCATTTTGTTCATTAACGTTTATCTCAACAAAATTTAAGATTTTTTTTCTTAAAATTTCAGCTTGAATTAATTTAAATTCAGCTTTTAATAACTGAGGTCCCGTAACATCTCCCATTTCCAATTTAGGAAAAATTTCATATAAATAATCCTTATAATCTCCTCTTGGGTTTTTGTTTGGATTGTCTAAAATAAATGATTTAATGTATGGAGGATGTTGAAATTTTAGTTGTTTAAACTGATTAGAAAGCATCAACCATTCACTTTTCGCGGGGAAATTTCGGTAAGGGTAATATTCTAAATCGGAAAAAATGAAAACAAAAGGAATTGAGTTAGCAGTTCCAGGAGCTTTAAGCATTTTAAGAATCAACTCAATCATTTTTTTACCATCCGATCCATCAGTTCCAAATTTTCCGTCGGAAACTAACCTTTGAAATTTTTGTTTTATTTCTTTTAAAATTTCGTCGTTAATATCTGTAGCTGAAACTATTACCTTGGTTTCGTGGGTTGGACCCAATTGGATAATGCTAATTTTATCACTTTTCGTCAAAGCCTCAGCGAATATTCCAATTTGTTTAACAATATCTTCTCCAAAACGTTTATCAGATATGTCTATAACGAAAATATAATGAGAAGGCTCATTTTCAGCTTTATCCCCAAATGCACTAACTGTATTTGGCCAGTCAGTTTTAATAGCATCCTTCGCTGTTTCCTGTCCAAACAAACACGTTGAAAATAATAAAGCAACAATAGTGATGAAAAAACTTTTTACCATATTTTTAAATTGGAGGTAAATATAAAATTATTTAATTAGAATAAAAAGTCGGCCTTCATTATTTGTTAAATAAATAATCGTATTGAAACAATAACTTTTTTTGATGTTCCTGACTTACTTATTATAGATGTGATAGTTTTCACAACTGACCCACCGATTCCAATAAATAAATTTGCTATTCTTTTTAAGTATTATAATTTGTTATTTAATACTTTTAATAGCTTGTTCTTGCGCTATAATATCTTGCTCTAACGTTTTAATTTGATTCGCTATTTCAATAGCTTTTTCTTTCAATATTACAACTTGCTCTTTTTTGAATTTTATAGGATTATTAAAAAACACATTAAGATCGTCTTCTTTATAAAAATCTTTATGAATATGAGGGTAGAAAGAACTAAGACTGTTTTTCTTTTTTTCATAATAAGAGGATTTATAGTTTTCAAATTCAGGATAATCATCAAAACTAATTCCTTGTTTAAATTTAATAAGAATTGTATTTTTTGATGTAGTTGATATGATGTTATTATATCCTGCAGCACTTATTTGATCGATATCTTCATTATTACTAGATAGCCATATATTTCTACCTTCTGTATTTAAATTTTGACAGTGCGAAGGAAATAAATAGGGGGTTTCAGAAACAAAGTCTTCTACTGAAGCATTAATTTTATTATCAAACTCTCTAAAACCTACAATAGAAAAAGAATCAATCCATTTCTCATCCTTAGAGAAGGAAGCCAATCGGTTAGTGGAATTATCCCAATCACTGCGCAAATGATCTCCTATTTGATTATCTGATAAATATCTAATCAGATTTGCTGTGTTTTCATACATTTCTTTTGCTTTAAATATTTTATTATTTGAAGATGTATAATCAATTAATATAGCATTTTTAAAGATTTTCCATCTAAAATCTCTGTCTGAAACAAATACTGAAAAAGGTTTAAATACATTTTGATTAAAATCTCTTATCGGTTCAAATTCTGAAAAAGGTTTCATTACCCTTTGATAATAATCTTTTGAAATTGCATTTATCTCAGACCAGAAAGCAAAGACATTTGACTTCCAGGTATCCGCAACTTTTTCGCTACCATTTTGTAAAACATTAAAAATTTCGGGCATGTAAAGGAAACTCCATAATTGTAATTCACCCCCAGTTGCTTTAATTCCGGTATAAACATCTTGCAAAAGATACATAAGATCGAGATAAACTGAACTTCCGGTTCCTCCTGCAACACTGCAGCATGTGTATACTTTTACATCTTCATCTATAGCGCCTGATTCTTTCATGGAAAGCAATTCAGATAATATATTAGTTATTTTTTCTCTAAAAGGGATTTGTTTTATGGCTGCAGCAGCTCTTCCCTGCGGTCTATTTGCTGAGGCTCCCCAAGACAAAGGTCCATTTGTTATAGTAGCTAATGCTTTAGTATCAAACCACTCCATAAACCTTATTTGATCACCTGTCTTATTTACTTTCGATCCAACTGCTTGCGAATAATATTGATAAACATTTACATCTCCTAGGTCTAATTTTTCGTGATTGTCAAATTTGTCTAATTCATTTTGATCTGTATCAATCATTAAAAATCTTGAGTTAGATGAAGCAATAGGATCATAAGACTTTAGTTGCTCTTTTAATGCAGTCATAGTTTTCACACCTGAACCACCGATTCCAATAAATAAATTTGCCATTCTTTTTTAGTTTTATAATTTGTAATTTAATTCTTTCAATAATGGTATGCGTGTAGGCGATTTCTCGACAGGAATACTTCGAGATAACCCTTACATGTTATGTTGCGTTCGTTAGTGATCTTTTGGTCTAAAGGTCTCGTACCATTCTTTTGGATATTTATTCCATCCAACTAGCCAAGCACTTAAGCTATCTATGTCCAATTCATTAATATTATAGGAAGTTCTTAGCATTATTGAATTTGGAAATAACCTCTTAGCCTTTAGTTCATTGCTTTCACTTTGCGCAAATGTTTTGTATAAATCCCATGCGCCATATAAGTGTAAAATTTCATGTGCAATTGATGATGATGCTAGTTTTTCATTTCCGTTATATTTTTCGTACAAAACAGCCCCTTCAACATAATATTTTTCTTTTTCCATTTCAGTACTATAGGGCATAGCATAGCCATTACCTTTTCCTTTAACAAAAATAATTACGTTGTAATTATTTGCATTTGTATTTTCCTTTATCCACGAGTCAAAATCTAAGTTGCTTTTATATCCGATTTTGTAAAAAACTTTAGATACCCAATCAACAGATTCATTACCTGAAGCATTTCCCCGCTCTATATAGGGTAATTTTATATCATTATTAAGTCCAAAATTTCCTGATTCATTAAAGTCAACTGATATAGAATATTTTAAAGCCTCCTTACTAATCCAATTTTGACTTTCATTTAACAAATTCAGCATTTCTAATTTTTCATTATATGTCCATTCGTCATTTGGACCAGAAACAAAACAACTTAATGTATATATCTTTCCAATTAGCTGATACGAACTTCCTGCTCTCCATTTACCAACATTCTGTGCTTGAAGAACTAGAGGGAATAAAAAAAATACTATAAATCTTTTCATATTAAATGAAGCATACCTTTTTGTTTAGTCTAAATTCTTTAGTTTATGAGTTGCAACTATTAATTTGTTCTTCAAGTTTTACTTTTTTTTCTTTTAACTTTTCAAGTTCACGTTCTTTTGTTGCTAAAACAGAATTGGCTTCTATGACATTCTTTTCAGCTTCTTCAATTGCCTGTGCATATTTTTCAGGTTGTGCAAGCTTTCTCAAACCATTAATTATGGATTCATTTTTTGCATCTTTTTCTTTTTCTATACAATTATCGAGATTAGCTTGGTATTTAGTTTCTATATCATCTTCAAGCTTGGATATATCATCACCTACTTTAATAAGCTCACGTTTGTTTTTTTCTAAATTTTTACAATTATTACTGCAGCTTTTACAACTGGTTATAAAAAGCGCAATCGCAATAACACAAATAGTTTGAAATCTCATAATTATATAAAATTAATACTTCTTACTCAGTTTAGATAAAGGAATCCATTCTTGAGGGTAAAATTGTTTGCATTATCCCCTTATTTAGGCCAGGGATAAATCAAATATAGATTTATTTTTGGTATTCGTATTCAGTGGATAAAAATATTCTTCAGGAGTATTATTTTAAAAACCTGATAAATTTCCTATTAACTAGCTGCCATAAAAATGGGGGTATTATGCTTTCTAATTTCGTGCTATAAGTTTTGAATACATTTTTAATAAAGCTGGTCTTCTTGAGCATTAATTGGTAATTTAGATGTTATCTTACGTTTACTACATTTAATAATATCGCATTGTTAGCAGAAATAATACTAATTAACACTAATTTACTATGTCACTTCCAAAATCCCGATACTTATACCATCTGAATGCTTTTGGTTCAATCGTTTCTGAATCAATCAAAGAGCATCAATCAAACCCTAAAAGTACATTCGCAAGTTTTCTACATAAGAAAGGTGGACGGACTCCATTGTTTCAATTGCAAGGTTTAGCTAGAATAGATACTAAAATTAGTATTCACAAAGAACTTGCTGAAAGTTGGCTTTTCCAATTTAAAGAAATTGAAGATGCACTAGGTAAATATGATTATTGGATTAGCATGATTGAAAATAATCAAAAATGGAAATTCCCTTCTGAAATCAACACTTATTTTATTAATAATTCATATTATTATATCGGTATTTTAGAGTATTTACTTACCAAATATGGCTGGATCTCAAAACATGAAAATAACTATGCTTATGTAGAAACAGCTCTAATTAATTTTGAAAAATCAACAAAAAAAGTAAAGTGGTATAAATCCGGAAAAGAAAAGAAGAAACTGCTTGTATTTTATCGTGATGAGTTAATGAACATAAATCAAAAAATTGAAAGTGAAGAAATAGATCTTAATTTATTAGAAGAAGGAATCCATGAGTTCCGTCGTAAACTACGTTGGATTGGAATTTATACAAGTGCGCTTCGTGGCAAAGTGCTTATTGCAACCCCATCAAAAGGCGACGCTTTGAGTAAATACGTCACAAAACAAAATACTGAAATTTCATTCAATATAATTCAATTAAACCCAGAAGAAAAAGAAATTATAGAATTTCTGCCAGGAGGGTATTATGCCATGAGTGAATTAATTAATAAAATTGGAGATATAAAAGATTCAGGAATTTGTTCAGTAGAAATGTTAGCTGTAGGAAAAATGTTTGGGCTTAGTCCAATTAAAATTCAAAAACTCCTTGGTGATGATTATTTATCTCATACTAGTGTTGTAAAATCAAATAAGGCCCTTATTGTAAGCTATGTAAAAAAAGAAAAAATATTGCTGCACATGGCCGACTATTTAGATTCCCAAATAAAATAAATTTTCTAAAACATCTCATTATTGTCCTTATAAAAAAATGAATTGTATGAAAATCCTTTTAAATACTAGGATTATTCTCGATTACTCTTTCTTATTGTAAAGATTAACTTAATTTTGACTCAATATCAATAGTAGATCAATGAATTATATCAAAAAAATCATCTTGAAGTGGGCCGTATTAATTAAGATAATGCCCTTATTAATACTAATTCTAGTAGCAAAAATACTGGTAGATTACTACAATCTAGAGTTTCTGGAATTAAATTCATTGTTTACTTCTTTGGTTGCAGCAACTATTTTTTTAATTGGGTTTTTAATTTCAGGAGTTTTATCAGATTACAAAGAAAGTGAAAGGATACCTTCAGATCTGACTGCATCATTAAAAAATTTACAAGATGACGCTTTAATGCTCTCAAAAGTAAAACACGGTGACTCCATTGGCTATCTATCCGCAATTAGGTTTCTCGAATATCAAAAAATAGTAGCTTTTAAAATTAGAGACTGGTTATATAGAGAAATAACCAGTGAAGAAATGATAAAATTAGTAGGTGATATGAATGCTTACTTTATCGAGTTGGATGCCGAGGTAGTGCCAGCAATTTACATTATCAAAATGAAAAATGAGCAAAATAATTTACGAAAAATAATTTTGAGGATTGACACAATTAGAAATACCGATTTTATTAGTTCTGCTTATGCCATTGTAGAGTCAATGGCTTTTATTATTTCAATAGGATTAATATTCATTAATATTGATCCGGACAAACAAAATTTATTTACGGAAGTCTTTTTTACGCTTCTGGTGAGTTTTCTTATTTTTTACATGATAGCATTAATAAAAGATATTGATGATCCTTTTGATTATCAAAACAATGGAGAAAGTGGATCTGAGATAAATTTAGATGTGTTTAATGACCACCTTAAATCCTTAAAATAATATACGTATCAATCATTTGCTATTACTAATATCTTATCCTCTGGTCCTAATTTATGTTTGGAAAATTTTTCAGGCGACAAGATTGATTGAAAAGAAGTGATATCGTCAATGTACTTTCGATCATGAATTCCGATTACAATTTCATTGCGTTTAAGTCCTTCATTAACAAGTTCACCAAAGGTAACTTCTGAGTCGAAATTATTAAGGTACGTACTCGCTGACCTTAGATAGAATTCTGCACCAGAATCATCCAAGAGATCGTTATAAACTTCTTTTAAGTATTTATTTTCAGAAAGTTGAACTAAATACATGGCGATTAACTCTTCTCCTGTTATGAACTCATCATCGCGGTTACCTTCGATTAATCTTTTATTTTTAGGGTCTAATAACTCACAACAGATATTATAACTAGATTGATTTGTATCTCTGTGGGATTTAATATGAGTAAAAGTCATCAGTGTTAAGGAATCTGCTTCTTGAATTTCAAAATCATCACGATAACTTAAAATGACAACAGAATTAGTTTTAGTCCAATTCACTTGGTTTACATACTCCTTGTTTGAGGCTTTAAGTGGTTTTATAGTTATTTTTAAATTTTGGTATTTACTAAAAAATGATTCATCTGGGGGGTATTTTATTTTGTCATTAAATAAAATATCTACCTCTGATCCTATTTCCAATTGTGCATTAAGCTCTTCAATTAAAACATGAGCCCAACTATTCCATCCAATTATTGTTACGTGTTTTTTTACTTTCGGTTCCTTTATTATTGTAGATTGAATTTGTGGATTACTCATTAGGGGCTGATATAATTCCTTCATATTTCCAATTGTTGAATCATCCTCACTTATTAAAATAAGTTGGTCGTCTTCTTTGATTATTGTTGAAAAATCAGGAAGGATATTTATTACTTTTTTATCTTTTTCTTCTTTATCTTTTTCTTCGTTGCTAGCAATCCCAATTACAGAGGATGATGAAAAATTAAAAACAATTTCCTTAAAAGTCTTTCCAACAAAATTATTAGCAAAATTGGTCTTGCTTGAACTGTCAATAGAATCATTAGTTGGTGGCCAAATATAAATTTCCTTCCCGCTGAAAGTAAGTAATTCATAATAAAGCTTGCTTAATCCTGGTTCTTTGATTGTCTGGGCAATTACGCGCATAATAAAGTTTTTAGGCTGAATTACAGTGAACTTATTCAGTTTTTTAATTGCATCTGCATTTTCTGCAGAATGAATTTCCGCAATTATTGGGCAAGTGATCGTTTTATCCTTCTGCAGCGCCAGGGATCTTTTTAATATAATTGAATCACTATTTACATCTTCAGTCGATAATAAAACTATGCTCCTAGCAGTACTTACACTCACCATTTGTAAATCCAAATCATAACTTGGATCACCTGACCGACAAATCACATCTGTTTTTGACCAATGAGGTATCTCGGGAATAAGTTCTTCCTCCATAAACACTTTGTCTCTGGCAGCTAGAATAACTATGCTGGAATGGGCCATACTCCTATTAGATTCTGATAATTCTACGATAGCAGTTCTAAGTTTATTAGACCATCCGAGAAATATGGAATGATTACTTTCAATAACAACTGATTTACCTCTTTTTAAATCAGCAATCTTGGATTGAATAATATTAGAAATCATACCGATTAAAGCACCCAAAAATAGTAGCCCAATAACTGCTGCTATGATATTGATTATTATTTCAAAAGGCTGAGCACCGTCTCCAGGTTTAAATGACGGAGATAGACAAATATCTAGTATGCCACTAAATACCGTATAAAAGGTTTCTTTCGAAACCGTCGGATCCACCGGAACCTCCAGGACCGTCGGGATCTTCGGATGCGCGAAAATGAACTTTAGAGTAGATAAAATTAAAATAAATACTAAGAAAGCAATTGAAATCAAGAGCAAAAATAACTTTGGCTTCTTACTAATTATTTTACTGAATTTGTAAAGGACTATTTTTATTAAATGCATTGTTTATTAGTATAAGATAAAAATAAAATTAAGAAAATTATCAGATCTATAATTCAAATTTAGGTTTATTTATGGTATTCTTATTAACTTACTGTTTTTTCAAATTACAACTAAGCATTGCCAAAACTGACTATTTCCGTATGCAATTTTCTTTTTTAAATTAGCGTTAGCAGTAACTTAAGCTAGAAATTCTTTCTACCTAATTCCAAGTACTTTTTTGATAGATTTTGGAACAAATTCGACCAATTTGTTTTCTTCTATTTTTTCAAGAAGATATGCCATTGCAAATGCAGAAAGTATAAAAATAAAGTTTACTAATAAAAATAACAAAGGTCTAAGTGGTTTAGCAAAACTTGCTAAAATATAGGAGATAATGAAGGCATGATAAATATATATGAACATGCTTTTTCGGCCCAGAATACCAAAAAATATAAAGAATCGATGTCCATTAATTTTTGAATTATTGAAAAAGGAAAAAAGGAAAAATATTAGAGTGAGAAAAAAGCAAATAAAGTAAGGTGATGGAGGGTAGAATATTTCTAGGTATCCATCTCTTTCAGGAATTGGAGAGATGGTCTGTAATACCAAGTATAAAAAAAATGAGAGTGTAAATAGAGTCGGCCACTTTAAAATAGTCATGTATTTATTAAGTAAATCAATTTTTTGAGAAAAAATTTGGCCAAGAATTGCTACACCTGTCCATGGAAATAATGGAAACCAACCATCAATTAGCCATCTTTTAGCATCGAAAATAGTACTGAAGTTAATCTGTTTAAGAGAAATTAAATTCATAGGTTGATCGTAAATATTGAATCTATAAGCTACAAGGAATTTAAGGAAAAATGATCCGAAAATAAAAATTGATGCGATAGATAATTTAATTGGTATACTCAGGTCGAAAATCAATGTATTAATTAGGATTCCAAATGCAATTAGATACAAAACATCAAAAGTTTGAAAGGGTAATATTTGCCATACCACAGTATCGATAAAAATAGCTGATAGCAGTAAATAAAAAGCTTGGGTATATTTATGCTTTTTGTTTTGATCTTTTCTAAACGACAAATGAAATGAATAACCTGACAAGAAAATAAATAGTGGCGCAGCAATTGAACATAATAATCTGAACCAAATGGGATGAGGTTCTTGAAAAATATAGGGGCTAGAATTAGCGAAAATCATTATTACAATTGCAAGTGATCTGAAAAAATCAATTTTTGTAAGCCTATTACTATCTATGGTTTTCAGCATTAGTTTAGATGAAATAGATCAATAAAAATAAACTTATTAAAAATAATATGGGGAAGAGGTATCTTGAATATAATTCTAGTTTTAAAGATATTTTTTTCTGCTTATCAGTTCCTTCGGAAAGATTAAAAGTAAATACTGTTTGAGCCATAGCGTAGAAAATGAAGAAAAATACAAGGTAAAATATTTTATCCATGAGTGTTATGTATGATACTTTCGGTAGCGAATCATAAATAGTCCATTGAAATGCAATTGCTGCTAATAATGATGTGACTGTAAGTGCTGATGCTGTTCCAATTTCATGGTCGGGAATATAAAAAACAAGATAGGCTAGGATCAATACTACTAAAAGAGGTAAAGAAATTTTTTGAAAAACTTCAAAGGCATTATGGCTAATTTTAATGTTAAAGTTTAACCGAGAATACACGTCATATTTTTTTATACTAGGATCACCGAAATTTGTTTTATACTCATAATTTGCGGTATTAAAATTTAACTCGGAAACCTTAAAAAGACCTCCGTTTAATATGTCAATATTATTATCACTTATTTTGTTTATCAATGAGAAACGATTATCAGGAATGTATAATAATTTTGTGTTGTTAGCAACTGTATTTTCTATTTCAATATTAAGATTTTGTTTGTCAAACGGAAAATTTTTAAAATTGGATTTATACGGAAAAGTAGATTTGCAAAAACCGTTTACGTAATAATATTTTTCTATTGAATCAACCTTTTCCTCTAAAATTTCATTTTCTAGATTAGAACTATTAATAAATTCGATATCTTTAATAAATTCATAATTTTCATTAAGATTTATTGAGTCAACCCTGAGCCAATAGTAAAAATTAACATCAAATGTTTCATCAATCTGATTTATTTTTATTGTTTTAATATAAATTCCGGTTTTACAATGAATAATTTCTTGAGCATCCAGCTTGTTAAATGAAACCAATAGAAAAAAAAGAAATAGCACATAATCATTTCTAAATAAAGCTAAAATATAATTCATGTGTTTTGATATTGATTATTTCAATTTTCTATTCATCTATGAACAAATGTAAAAAAAAAGACGATTTTTATTAACTTTTTTGTTGAGTCTATATATATGAAAATCTCAACTTCGCAAATATGACAATGATTTTATTCATAAGTTTGTGTATATGAATTTTCTTATTTACAAGATTTTATTTTTACTTTTTGGGTTGCTTGTAACGCTTACTTCTTGCAGTGGCGGACTTAGTCCAAAAGAAAAAAACCAGGAGGTGGTACCTTTTAAGGATAGTGTTAAAACTGAAATAAGTCGCGCAAATTGGCGGAATCCTGTTATGAGTCCAGTTGGGGTTGGGGTTGCTAGGGTTATTCGCGGATATTACCTTGTCGGAGATTATGAAAAAATGCTTCAGTTTGTCATAGTACCTGCTTGTTACGAGCGTAAGCAAATAGATTATATCTTAAGGAAATCAATTTGGGGATATGAAATTAATCTGTCAAATTTGCAATGGTTGCCGGACAGTACATTTATTCTTACGCACAGAACAAATAAACAAAATACCACAGGAGTTGAGCAGTACGTTGGTAGAATTGTTAATGATACGGCAAAAATATTTTTGTTTCCAGAGAAACAAAATCTTTTCCAATATTATGGTGATGAGAACCTCGATGATCCCTGCCAACTAAAAGACGCTTTAGATCAAATCTATTTTGCTTTTGATAAGACAACTATTCTTAAAAAATCAAACACAGCATTGCGCGCTATTCTAAACTACCTTAAATCAAATGTTAACATTCGCGCACGTTTTATTGGTCATGCAAGCAATGAAGGGAATAAATCACATAACATGCAACTCAGTGAATTAAGAGCGAAAGCAATATGCGATTATCTATCAGCAAATGGTATCTCACCCGAACGATTAAGTTATGTGGGCAAAGGTGATACAGAGCCTTTGGTATTAAATGATACAGAGGCAAATAAAAGTAAAAACCGAAGGGTAGAAATGAGTATTACTGATTATAAATGAGATTGATAATAGTTAACGTTTGTAAAAATGGAATATAAAATTGCATTCAGTCCTGGTTCAGATTGTAAAAAGCTAATCTTAGATACTATTCGGGATGCTACACAAAAACTTGATGTCTGCGTATTTACTATCAGTGACGATAGTATTTCTGATGCTTTAAAAGCAGCATTTGATCGTGGTCTTGAGGTTAGAATTCTAACTGATAATTTAAAAGTTAGCGATGAAGGTTCGGATATCGAATATCTTTACAATAGCGGAATTGATATACGCATTGATCGCTCTGAAAATCACATGCACCATAAATTTATGGTTGCGGATGGCCTTATTACGATTACAGGTTCATATAATTGGACTCGCAGCGCGGAGAAATACAATCAAGAAAATGTTATTTGGATACATGATGCACAATTTTCAAGTTCTTTTTTATCTGAGTTTGAAACATTATGGGATAATTCATTTGAATTACATCCATATTAAACGACTGTTTTTTTAGTGTTCAACTTTATATTGTCCTGATCATTAATGTTTAACTAGAATAGTAGATACTCTTCTATTTTATATTTAGTAACCATTATGCGCTTTTTCGATTAGTTTATACATAATTTAGTCATCAATTCTTATTACATATTCTACTATGAACGACTACCTTGATAAATTAATGGATCCTTGGCCAGATGACTTGCAGCTGCTGGCTCTTGATGCTATGTTCCCATATATACATTCTAAAGCAGCTAATTATCTAGAAATTGGACCAGATCTCTATCGCGAATCCGATGCGTTTAAGCAACCAAAAAGTCTAGACCCAATAATACTCGAGGATGTGAAAAAAGGATGTATGCAGATCATAGAAGGAAAAGGGTTTAGAAAAGATGCTCCAATTGCAGCAATTAGTGTTGCCGCATCTTATGCATTAATGGAACTGTTTCACTTTCGCTTTATGTCTAGAAAATCTAGCTACGGTGTGTTTTTAGGGGAGCAAAAAGGGGTCGTTGACCACATGACCTTTAGTCATCTGATGCAAAAACAGATGGTTACTTGGCATTTCTTTACGCCGAAAAAGAAAGATTGAAGTAAAAAAACAATTAGGTCGCAATTAACTAGAAATTAATTTAATCCAGCTTTAGAAATTCTTCAAAGCTCACGATAACTGGTGGAGCTATGGATTTTTTTACAAGTTCTTTTTCAAACGCTTTTATTTGGTTTGTTTTTAGTTTGTCAAAGGTTACTTTGGCATCTGAAAATCGTTTTTTGAGGAGGTTTATATTCTCTATCTGCGAAGATGAGGGAGCTCCAAAGTAAGAAGCTATAGTGCTGTAAATGTCCCCCAGTTTTTCCCTGAGTTGTGGTTCACCTGCTCCAACATAATTATCCCCTTTTGTTACTACTAAATTATCACGAAGTGCATCTAATTCAAGGTTTAATGCTTCTGCGGCTTTATTTTTTCCAGTGTTTTTTACCTGGTAGTCAGCCACTGAAGCATCCCAACTATCAATTATAAATACAAAATACGCCAAGTCCTGAGTCATATCAAATAGTTCGTTGGTTATCTGCTGCTGTTCTGTTCTTTCAGCTAGCGTAAAGGGTGATTTTGGGTCGTAAAGTACGTCTATTTGTTTTTCGAACACTTCATTTCCTTTACTGATTTTTACGGTGTATTTACCTGCGATAACAGTAGGAGGAGTTCCTGCAGCACCTGCAATGGTTTTTCCTTTCGCTACTTTTGGCGCTTGGCGATTAAAATACCATTCAACCGTATTGATTCCTTTTTGTTTTCCAGCTGGACATGTGGCCATTAATTTACCATCTTTATCAAAAATTTCTAGCGTCATTTTCCCAAAGGTGTGTCGTTTAGAAAGGAAATATTTAATCTGAGCAGCATCACTTGGGTTAGCTCCTACAAATTGTACTTCACTGCTAGTTCCGCCGAATGAACTTTTTTCACTCATAACAAAGGGTTTCGAATCAAAAAAGTGGAGGTTTTCTGTAATGACATCATTGGTTAAGAAGCGCAATGGCGAAACATCATCTAAAATAATGACACCCCTTCCGTGAGTTGCTACCACTAGATCATTGCTTGCTGCATGCATTTCCATGTAGTGAATGGCGACACTTGGAAAGTTATTTTCGAACTTCGACCAAGAAACACCGCCATCCAGGGTGATGTATAAGCCAAGTTCGGTTCCTAAAAATAGCAAGTTTGGATTTTTTAAATCCTCTTGTAGATTGCGTGCAAAAATAGGCAGCTCATTGGTGACAATACTTTTCCACGTTTGTCCGTAATCATTTGTCATGTATACATATGGATTGTAGTCGCCTTTTGTATAACCTGTAAAAACAGCATAGGCCTTTCCTTCATCAAATACACTTGCTTCAATATGATAACACCACGTATTAGCCGGTAGTCCTTTAATGTTTGCAATTACATTTTTCCAGTTTTTTCCTCCATCCGTTGTTATTTGAATATTTCCATCATCTGTGCCTACCCAGATTACTTTTTCCGTCAAAGGAGATTCGGTAATGGTAAATATGGTACAATGGTTTTCAGCACCTGAATTATCCGCAGATAAGCCACCTGATTCAACTTGGTTTTGTTTGGTTTTATCGTTGGTGGTAAGATCAGGAGAAATCTTAGTCCAAGTATTACCCATATCGTTTGATACATGCACAAATTGGCTTCCTGCAAAGAGGCGATCTGCTTGGTGCACACTGGTAGTAATCGGTGTATTCCAATTAAATCGAAGTTTTGGATCACCGCTAACAGGGTATGGCTTAACCACTCTTAGTTGTTTTTCTTTTGTATCAAAGCGCCAAATGGCTTCGGCACCTTGCATTTCCGAGTAAACAATATGTGGTAAGGTAGGGTGGGGATAAACCCTAAAGCCATCGCCTTGTCCTACTAATTCCCAATCGCGCGCTTCTATTCCTCCAGGGCTAGCAGATGGGCCATACCATGAATTATTATCCTGCAAGCCACCATAAACGTTATAGGGAGTACGATTATCCAAACTAACATGGTAGAACTGGCTTAGCGGTAAATTTTCAATAATTTCCATGGTTGTTCCACCATTTAAACTTCTATACAATCCTCCGTCCGTAGCAACGAAAACTTTTTCAGAGTTATTCGGATCAAATGATATATCATGAATATCGGGGTGCATAGAGCCCAAACTTTTAAATGTTTTACCTCCATCTCGGCTTAAGGAGCCAAAAAGACCTGCTTTAACGATGATATCGGGATTTTTGGGATCAACGGTAATCCGTGAAAAATAGAATGGTCGAACTGTTAGCCCAAAATCACCGTTCATGAATTTCCATGTTGCTCCACCATCTTCAGAGCGGTATAAACCTTTGTCTTCTGGTTTTTCGCACTCTATAACAGCATAAACGATAGAGGAATTCGAGGGGGCAATACTAAAAGCAATTCTCCCTAATTTTCCTGTTGGGAAGCCATTGTGGATTTTATTCCATGTTGCACCTCCATCGATACTTTTGTAAAGGCCGCTATTTACTCCACCTGAACTAAACGAGTAAGCGCTCCTTCGGAATTCCCAAAACGATGCATATAATATAGACGGATTTTTAGCGTCAATAATTAATTCAGAACAACCCGTTTTTTCATTAATGTAGAAAATTTTAGTCCATGTTTTTCCACCATCAGTTGTTTTGTATACTCCTCTATCTTGGCTATCGCTCCATAATGCACCCAAAACACCAACATATACAGTCGATGGGTTTTTAGGATCAATTTGAATTGAAGAAATTCTATCCGATGTTTCAAGGCCCATTTTCGACCAGTTTTTTCCGCCATCAGTCGTTTTATAAATACCATCACCTAATGAAACGCTGTTTCTTGTCCATACTTCACCAGTTCCAACCCAAACGGTATTATCGGGATCGGAAGGATCAATAGAAACCACTCCAATGGATTGACAATATTTATCAAAAATTGGATTGAACTTAACGCCGCCATCGTTTGATTTCCAAACGCCACCGCCAGCGGAGCCAATGTAAACTATATTAGAATTAGTGGGGTGCTGTTCCACATCTGAAACGCGTCCACTCATTAGAGCAGGTCCAATGTGTCGAGCCTTAAGATCGCCGAAATAATCAGCACCTACAATTGCATTGGAAGTTTGTGCTTGCATCACTATAGTACATAGCATTGACAAGCAAATGATAAACTGCTTTTTCATTACACGATATAATTAATTATACTTATTGTTCAGGATAAACAAATGTTTTCTCATCTATGGTAGTATTGATAAGCACTTTCTCAAAAGAAATGGCTTGTGAAGCACCATCTTTTAATCCTTGTGATAAGGAGAAAGGGAGAATTACACCGTTTACTTCTTGATAATCGCTAAATTTCGATTGTCCAATTTGGCCTTTCATTTCGCCTGAATTGATTTCTTGTTCCGTCATAATGGGAACGTTAGAATCTTTGTCAATATAGTAATACTCTACATTCGGCACTTCTTTTCCCTCAACCAATAACGTTTTTTTTACTAGTTTTAATTTGTGACACGCTACTCCATCTACTTTTTCTTCTCCTTCAAGTGTCAGGGTATATCCTAACTTTTTGTAGGAAACTAAAGCATCTGGAAATTCTTTTGACTCTCTAATTGCATTTTCATTGTCGTCTGAAGTGCTTTTCTCCGCTTTTTGTGTCATGAAGTTGGTACTCCAACTTGTTTTTCCATCAAAGGCCCCTTGGATTATTTCCTGCCCTTGAAAATTTATTTTAGTATACATTCTTCCATCGTTCATTTGAACAATTTCTAATGGGATTTTCATTCCTCCAGCATCAACATTTGCAGTCATAAGGATACTTTGTACAGCCTCCCATTTAGCTCCACCAATAGCTTGGTAGTAATTGTTAGCAATTTCTTCTGCAGTTTGAGACATGGAGAAGAAAGAAATAAATAAGATTGTGCTTAAGAGAATTAATTTTTTCATGTTTTTAAATTTTAGAATACTAAATTACAAAAGTTTTTTGATGTTTATGTGTTGGGGTGATATCTAGGGTTAATATTATTTGAGGTGTTGGACACTAAAAACGTTTTTTATTTTTTTAGTAGTGGACAGAATTATAGTTTGACACTATTTTTATTTCTGAGCATTAAAACCCTGAAAGGGTATCATCTATTAACGATGGACAAAGGCCATCGTTAATAGAAACTAACCAATATTAATAAAGCCCTGAAAGGGCGTAATACCGAAAATACAAATAACATGGGACAGTAACTAGTAAAAAATTACATTGCCAATCAAAAGGAGTATCAAAGTAAAAAAATAGTTCAGGATGAATACAAGGCTTTTAAAAAAAAAAAAATACGAAGTAGCAAACGATATACGATACGTTTGGAATTAATATTGCGCTAATATCTCACCCTTTCAGGGCTTTTGACTGGGAATTATCACTAATCATAGGGCTTTGCCCAATGATTAGCTATCACACCCTTTCAGGGCTTTTAGCAACTATACTAGATTTATTTAGGATAGATGGATTTGGGTAATCGCGTTGCACACAAAATCAATATCTTCTTTCGTTATGTGTAAGTGGGTAACTATGCGGATCATTCCCGGTCCAAAAGCAATTACTTTTATACCATGTTGCGCTAGCGCCTGAATTAATTCGTCTCTTTTATTCGGTTCTTTAAGTAATATCACGACGATATTGGTTTCAACTGGCATAATATCGGCCACCCAGTCACATTTTTTCAAGCCAATTTCCAAAAGTTTTGCGTGACTATGGTCATGAATCAATCGATCAACATTATACTTCAAGGCAAATAATCCTCCTGCTGCTATAAATCCAGCTTGACGCATGCCACCGCCAAAAACTTTTCGAACTCTGCGTGCTTTCAAAATAAATTCAGCTGAACCCAATAATATTGATCCCACTGGCGCACCGAGTCCTTTGGATAAACAAATAGAGATAGAATCAAAGGGCGCACAATATGTTTTTGCATCGATACCATTTACTGCAAGTGCATTCATCAGCCTTGCACCATCTAAATGCAATGGAAGCTTATTCGCCGTGCATACTTCTTTTATTTTTAGTATTTCGTTGAAGTCATAGACTGCTCCGCCTCCTCTGTTTGCGGTATCTTCAATTGATACCAATTGAGTGAGCGGAAAATGAACATCATGAATAGGGTTCATGTATTTTTCTATTTCAGCAGCTGTAATTCTCCCACGATCTCCGCGTAAAAGCCGAACAGATGCACCAGAATTACGAGCAATTCCACCGCCTTCATATTTATAAATGTGACTTTCTTCGTGGCAGATTACTTCACCTCCTGGTTGAACGTGAACATTTATCGCTATTTGATTTGTTTGTGTTCCCGAGGAACAAAATAAGGCAGCTTCTTTTCCGAAGTAATTTGCAGCAAAAGACTCTAATTCATTTACGGTAGGATCTTCTCCAAAAACATCATCACCCACCGCGGCTGCTGCCATGGCTTTTATCATTTCCGCGCAAGGTTTGGTAAGCGTATCGCTTCGTAAATCAATCATGATGTGTAAATTTGCTTCAAAGTTAAAAATAATTGGCTGATTTTATTCCTTATCTTATTATTGGCCTAGTTGCATTTAGCGCAGCTACCCTCACTTTTTTCTCAGGTTTTGGATTAGGGACATTATTATTACCAGCTTTTGCCTTATTCGTTAATTTGGAATTGGCAATTGCGATGACAGCTATTGTTCATTTGGCAAATAATGTGCTAAAATTGGGCTTAGTATTTCGGGGAATAAACCTTACTATTTTATGTTATTTTGGAGTAGGGGCATTGATTGGCTCGGGCATTGGGTCATTCTTACTGACCCAAATTAGCGATCTTGGCTTATTTTACAAAACCACGATTTGGGGAAGTTCGAGGGAGGTAAATTTCATTGAATTTACGATTGGAATACTCATGCTTTGTTTTGCCATCATTGAATTTTATCCAAAAATTAAATTTGCTTCCTTCCCCTTATCGATTGGTGGTTTAATTTCAGGTTTCTTTGGTGGATTATCTGGTCATCAGGGTGCTCTTCGAAGCGCTTTTTTAGCACATCGTAACTTGAAAAAAGAGGTTTTTATTGCTACCGGTGTTTGCGTTTCTCTACTAGTGGATTTGACTCGTCTTATTTTTTATAAAGTTCATTTTTCAGAATCAGAAATACCATATACTTTATTACTGGCAGGTATTTTAGCAGCTATAACTGGTTCTGTTTTAGGAAAAATATTGTTTGCTAAAACAACGATGAAGTCCATTCAAAAGATTGTTTGTATTGCGCTTATCATTTTAGGCTCGAGTATTTTAACAGGCTTGATTTAATCCTTCTTTTTCTTCTTGCCTTTTTTACCTTTTTTTTCTTTCTCGTCAATTACATCTTGAATATCGTCATCAACAGTTCCCTCTTTGGCTTTTTTCTTATCTTCTTTTTCTTTAGCTTTAGATAAGGCTTTATCGAAGGTATAGGTTGTCTTTCCATAGTCATCAATTTTTTGCTCACGGATTATTTCACCTGCTTTATAGATAATCTGATGCTTTAATTTACCATTTGGGTAATTTTCAATGAACTCACCGTCGGCTATATTTTTCTTAAAACTTTCCTTTTTTATTATTCCTCCTTTATCATCACTGAATAAAAAGAGTCCATCTTTTAATCCATTATTCCACGTTTGGATGTTTGCTTCTTTTCCATTTTCATAAAAGTATTTCCAAACCCCATGATTTTTACCTTCTTTATAGCTTATATCCATTTCAATTTTACCATTTATATCATAGGTTCTATGGCTTCCATGCATCAAACCATTTTGATAATGCACAACTTTTCCAATTTTGCCGCCTACATAGTATTCTCTTTGCTCACCGCTTTTAAGGTCATTTACATAGTTTTCACTTGAAATGCTATCTCCATTTGCCTCTAGCCATAAAAATTCTCCTTGTTTTTTGTCTTGGAGATAATTGCTTTCGTTTGAGATTCTACCCGTACTATCGAAATAAAATAAAAATCGACCATTCTTTTTTCCCATAGAATACTGCTGTATCGATTGAATACAGCCTGATGCATAGAACGAAGTATCGGAACCATCCCTTTTTCCATTTACTATGGTGATACGCTCTTTTAATACATTATTTCTGTAGCATGTTTCACATGTTCCATCGAAGGGCGTTCTAAGGTCGGATTTCACCAGGTAGGTTTGCTTTTCTTCATCAAAGGCGACTTTTTTGTTTGCATCAGTGTATAACCTATTGTTACACATTCTTTTTTTTGCAATGCAAGGACTTTGATTTTGTCCAAATAAACTCCCCATAACAAGTAGGCAAGTCGTCCAAATTATTAGTTTAATTTTCATTTTCAATAAGTGTTGAGAGACCTTCGCGCATGATGGTCGGGATGGTAATGGCTTGTTGAATTGTACTATCAAAACAGACTAAGGTAGATCCTCCTGTTGTATGTAGTTTATCATTTATCATGATTTTATAACCGAGGGAAAAACTTTTGTTACCGATATTTTTTACAAATAAAAAAATACTAGGCTCATCGTGCAGCAATATAGGTATATGATATTCAACATCGTTTTTAACCAACACCACTCCTTCTTTCAACCAGTCCCACTTTGGACCAACTAAGGCAGTAAAATAATGGATTCGAGCCATTTCGAAATAACTGAGGTAAATCACATTATTAACGTGACCAAGAATATCGAGATCAGAAAACCGTACTTGTATTTTTAATGGAGGTATATGCATTAATCTAATTTTTCATAAGTGGAGTTTTGACTAATAAATTCAGGGACGATTTCCTTCATTTTCAGCACGATTTCTTGGTTATTCTGTTTATCAAATAAAGCAATCAACGCATCAATTTCTTGGCCTAATTGACTGGAATTTTCTCGGGTTTTTGCAATTAGTATTTTAGGGTGATGCGTAGCCATGGTATTTTCTTCATCTGCAAGTAATTCTTCGTAGAGTTTTTCACCTGGTCGCATTCCTGTTATTTTAATGCTAATGTCTTTATTTAATTCAAGGCCGCTAAGTTGAATCATTTTTTTTGCTAAATCAATAATTTTAATCGATTCACCCATATCAAACACAAAGATTTCGCCCCCTTCGCCCATGGTAAAAGCTTCTAACACTAGTTGACAGGCTTCAGGAATCGTCATAAAAAAGCGTGTAATTCGCTCATCTGTTACAGTAACTGGACCGCCATTTTCAATTTGTTTTTGAAAGAGTGGAATTACTGAACCATTAGATCCGAGTACATTTCCGAACCTAGTCGTGATAAATTTGGTGCTCCCACTTTGGTTTTTAAATTGCGCATACATTTCTGCTATTCGTTTACTGGCACCCATTACATTTGTTGGATTAACCGCTTTATCTGTTGAAATGAAAATGAATTTTTCTACCTGGTATTGGCAGGCTAAATCAACTAAATGTTTTGTTCCAAGAATATTAGTATGAATGGCTTCCGATGGGTTGTTTTCCATCATTGGGACATGCTTATAGGCTGCAGCGTGAAATATAATTTCAGGACGGAATACATCGAATATTTTTTGCATTCGATTATGAGAGCAAACATCAGCGATGACAACTTCAAGCTTGGTTTGTGTTTCAAGTTGCCTAAGTTGATTTTCTAAATCATATAAAGGTGATTCTGCTTGATCCAAGAGGATTATTTTTTTTGGATGATGTCTTAATAATTCCAAGACCAAGCCGCTACCAATTGAACCGGCAGCTCCGCTCACTAAAATAGTTTTTTCAGAAAGGCTGGCGCGGAGTTTTTCTTGATTGAGAGCAATTGGCGCTCGTCCCAATAAATCTTCAATTGGTATTTTTACAAGTTGAAGGGCACTTAACTCACCATTTACCCAAGTCTTGGGGTCAGGCACTTTTTGAACCTTTATACCTGCTTCTAAGCAATTTTCAATCACTTTTTTGAGCTGATCAGTATTAGGATTTCGTATGGAAATTATAAGTGTAGTGATATTCAGCTGTTGTTTGAGTTCTAAAATTTTATCCGGTGAATAAATGCGTAAGCCATCAATTCTATTTCCAACTAATCTATTATTATTATCAATAAATCCAACTGCCACCTGATTATTTCGGGTGTCTACTTCAATGGTTCGTTTGGTAATCATGCCCATGGTGCCAGCGCCATAAATCAAAACATTTTCTTTTACTTGGGTTGATTTAATGGACTCTAGGTAAAGTAACTTAATAACAAAACGACTACCAGCCATAAAAGTCAAGCTAAAGATAAATTCCATGATCAAGATGCTCATTGGAAATAGGTAATAATCATCAATATAATTCTTGCGAATTAAGCTAAGTATCAAGAAAATCAAACTTGAAATAATACTTGCTAATAGAATGCGTCGAAGATCTTGTATTGAGGTATACCTCACTAATCCCCTATGAATTTTAAGCGCATAGAAGACACAAAATTTAATGATGAAATAGAGAAGTATAGATTTTGATAATACTTCCCATTCTTTTTTAAAGACGCTAAATTCGGTATTTAGATCAAAACGAATCAGGTAGGAAAGCCCCAATGAGAAGGTAGCAATGAGCAAGTCAATCACTATAATTATCCATCGTGGAGTACGTGCCCTAAATTGAATCATTTACAAAAATATAAATTATCGGCACGAAAGCGGGAAATTAAATAAGAAGAAGCGGAATAGAAATTAGTAGAAGGGGAAACGAAAAATTAAAAGCGTACTACTTGTAATTTTAGGTCCGTCAATATCTCCTTGTAAAAGCCATTAGTTTGGTGATCCCAAATTTGTAGAGATGGAACATTACCAGCATCGCAGGTGCCTTCTATTATTTCTTTTGGATCCAACTGGTATTTGAAATCATACTCATCATTTGGACAAGTAACGCAAACATTATCATAGTATAATTCTTGCTTCGCTTTTAAATTAATAATCGCTGAGGTTTCATTTTCAAGAATCAACATTTGATACACCATGTTTTCGTTTCTTTTTTCGTCAAAACAATTTACTTCTTTAGTGGAAATTTTTAGTCCAGCTTCATTATAAATTACTTTTGGAGCGGATATAACGGTGGAAACCATTTTTTGGGAATAGGCACTCATGCCAGAAAAAAGAATGAAAAAACAAAGGTTAGATAGGGTGCGCATGTTGTATGTATTTAAGTTGAGGTTTAAAAGACGTATAAAATTAAAAATTTGTTGCGTTGTTTTCATAAAATTATTGAATAAATTTGATAAAATTGAACAATTGAAAGAAATAGAGCGAAAATTTAAAGTTAACGTCACACAAATGTCTTTTATTGAAGAGCTAATCCCAAAAAATATTACCCAAGGGTACATTCATAGCAGTTCTTCGATTAGTACCCGTATTAGAATCATTGATGACAAAGCTTTTCTCACCATTAAGGGTGGTGAAAGTGCTCTTGAACGAGATGAATTCGAATATGAAATTCCTCTGTCTGAAGCGAATGAAATGATGACATTATTTTGTGCTAAACAGCTTAAAAAGAAACGCTATTTAGTTTATCAAAATGACTTATGTTGGGAAATTGATGTGTTTGAAGGGAATTTACAAGGATTGATTATCGCCGAAATTGAATTAAAGGAGATCAATACCTCCATCAATCTTCCGGATTGGATTGCTGAGGAAGTAACAGAAGACCCAAGCTATCTGAATATAAATTTAATTCTACGCGCTTAATTTTTTTCGCTAGTAATGGGCGTTTTCAATAAATCGAAGACCATATTTCCTGATGAAATAGAAAAGTAGGATTTGAATTCTTCGATGCTTGAAATAGTCGGCCAAATTTCTTGAGTTGGATTAACTGTTTCAAATTCACACTTTGCTATTTTCGCATAGTATGCTGTAATAACTGATTCTTCCTCCCAGAAGTCTTCCTCTATTAAATAAATAGAAGGTTCATCGTTTTGAAACAATAAATTATCTTCTTGGCAATTTGCATTTGCCCATTCCCAAAATTTTTCACCTGGTAACACGGATAGGTATCCTCTATTTACAATTCTCATTTTTTTATCGAATTAAATTTTTTATTTTTATACTGGAACCAAAGGGCATTTTTCCCTGGTTGTTGGACTATCAAAAGGAATAAAGAATCGGTAGGAAATACGGTTGTTTCGAAATTAATCCATGATTCTTTTGATAAGTTCTGCTTGCCTCGGATGTATGAAATTGAATATTGATTTAGAAAAATGAGTGTCGATTGCTTTTCAATTTTAAAGGGTTCATATAATTTGATAGATCGACAGGTAGTTCCATAGCAGTCTAGCCAATTGTAAAAGGCATTTTTTGTAGCTGTCGTATCACTAAAAGTCCAGCGGAAATGAAGGAGGCTATCTCCACCTTGAAACAATTTGTTTTTAATAATTTGTTTCGCGTTAAAGCGATCAAGGAAATGCCTTGTGAAGGACGCTTGTAAGCTGTCAAAATTGATTTTTACACTATCACTCTGGTAACGTTGTTTCCAAAATAACAATGAATCTACTTGTTGATTATTCTTTTCTTCTACTTCTGATTTTATTTTTTTAGTAGGGTCAAAATTTCTTATCGTTTCTTTTTCACCTGAATGGCATCTGGTAAATAAAATTAAAAAGCTTAAATACAATAAAATCGAATACCATCTCATACTAACAAAAGTAATAATTGCCGTGATAAATCTGTTTTATTTGATTAGTTTTAGTTAATTTTGAAAAAAAATAATTATGAAAACAAACCTAATTTTTTTAACTGCTTTACTTGTTATTCTTTCTTCATGCGGAATGAAAGTGCCTTATACTAATTTAATTCGCGATGAATTCGGATTAGATACTGAGGAGAAAATGTCTAAGGTTCAATTTTTTACCTCTGCAACAATTATTTTGGATCAAGAAGTGAAAGCAGATAATCAAGGAACGACATCAAATGGTACACTTGTTTCCAGTTCAAGTAGTCAAAAAGAGTCGATTATTATTCCAGCAAGTACAAGCTGTATTTTTGATCACTTTGGTCCGAAAGGAGAATTGTATGTTCGTTTTGAAACAGGTGAAGGAAAAGTACTTCAATTTTTCTCTAAATCTGATGCCTCTAAGCGTTATTATTTCGATGTAGATTGGGGGCAGCAGGGTGGACCAAAAATCAAGTACGGTGATAGTATGTATAAAATAGATTTGCTTCGTGGTAATCCGCGTAGTGCAATTCTAATGGTTGCTCGTAAGAAACTTCAAAAAATCAAACGCAAAGAACGCGTGGTAAGGGGCTTGAAAGTTTAAGCTGCTGCTCTTATCGTTTGTATTTTTTTTGAAAGGAAATATTTCTTCCTGTCAGTGAAGCGGTACTCGTGTCTAAATCTTTGATCAAATTATTTTCTGTTAGTTTATTGCTTTAATTACATCCTTTAAAAGGGTCTAATTTTCTGTAAAATTTTATCAGATTGTCGTAATTTCGCATTTTAAAAATAATATTATCTTATGAAAAATATACTCTGCCTATTTCTACTACTTTGTTCAGTAAGTTTTGCTCAAAAGAAGAAACCAACTGTCACTCCATCAACACCTTTATTTGATGCTTCTTCAGTAGCATCTTTGTCCTTTCGTTTGGTTGGACCAGCCTTAACTTCTGGCCGTGTAGTTGATTTAGCTATTCATCCAAATAATAATGATGTGTGGTATGTAGCTGCAGCTTGTGGAGGGGTTTGGCAAACAACTAATCATGGAATTACTTTTTCGCCCATTTTTGACGGTCAAGGTTCATTTTCTATTGCTTGTGTCGAATTAGCACCGTCAAATCCGAATACGCTTTGGGTGGGAACGGGTGAAAATAATAATCAACGATCAGTTGCGTATGGCGATGGTGTTTACAAGTCTTTGGATGGAGGAAAGTCTTTTACTAACATGGGATTAAAAAATTCGGAGCACATCGGTAATATAATAATCCATCCTACAAATGAAAATGTTCTTTGGGTTGCTGCTTATGGTCCTTTGTGGAAGAGTGGGGGAGAAAGAGGCGTTTATAAGTCTGTTGATGGTGGAAAAACATGGGAGCGTACGCTTAACATCTCTGATAACACGGGTGTTTCTGAAATAGCAATTGATCCAACGAATCCAGATATTTTGTATGCTGCTGCTCATCAGCGAAGAAGACACGAATGGACCTATATTGGTGGTGGACCAGAATCAGCTTTGTATAAATCTACCGATGGTGGCGCAACTTGGCGTGAAATCAAATCGGGGCTTCCTTCAGGCGATATGGGAAGAATAGGTTTGGCGGTTTCGGCAAGTGACGCTAATTATGTATATACTATCGTTGAGGGACGTTACGGAAAATCAGGCGTTTATCGTTCTGTCAACAAAGGCGAAAGTTGGTCAAAGCAATCTGATTTTAGTACAAGTGGCAATTATTACCAAGAGATTTTTTGTGATCCACTCGACAAAAACAAAGTTTTTGCTATGGATACCTACATGCACCACAGTGAAGATGGTGGTAAGACTTTTAAGCCGACTGGTGAAAAAAATAAGCATGTGGACAATCATTGTATTTGGATTGATCCAAAAAACACGAATCATTGGATCGTAGGTTGTGATGGTGGTGTTTATGAAACGTATACCCATGCTAAAGAATGGAAGTATTACGCCAATCTTCCAATCATTCAATTTTATAAGGTAACCACTGATAATGCTACTCCTTTTTACAATATTTTTGGCGGTACGCAAGATAATAATTCAATGGGTGGACCTTCTGCAACTAACAATGCTGCTGGGATTCTTAACTCAGATTGGTACATCACTAATGGGGGAGATGGATTCGAATCGGCAACAGATTGGTCAAATAATAACATCGTTTATGCACAGGCTCAGCACGGTTGGTTAGTTCGTTATGATAAAGCGTCTGGAGAAAAGGTTCCGATTCAACCTATGCCAGGAAAAGGGGAAGAGGCCTATCGTTGGAATTGGGATGCGCCGCTTATTGTTTCATCTCATGATGCATCAACCTTATATTTTGCGGCAAATAAATTATTCAAATCAACGAATAAAGGTGACGATTGGCAAGTTATTTCACCCGATTTAAGTCAGCAAATTGATCGAAATAAATTAGAAGTAATGGATCAAGTTTGGACCATCGATGCGGTTATGAAAAATGCTTCCACAACCATTTATGGAAACGTCATTGCCTTGGATGAATCGCCGAAGAAAAAAGGTCTTTTATATGTTGGTACGGATGATGGATTGATTCAAGTATCGGAAAATGACGGTGGAACTTGGACAAAATACAGCACTTTTCTAGGTGTTCCTTCAAATACACGTGTTAATATGCTTACGGCATCCTTACACGACGAAAATACTGTTTACGTTGCGTTTAATTCTCAACGTCAAGGTGATTTTAAGCCGTATTTGTTTACCTCCAACGATAAAGGTAAAACGTGGACTTCCATATCTTCTAATTTACCGGAGCGAGGAAATGTTTATTGCATCAAGCAAGACCATTTAGATCCCAATTTATTATTTGTTGGGACAGAGTTTGGGGCTTATTTTTCAAACGACAATGGCAAAGTTTGGACAAAAATTAGTGGTTTGCCAATCACAGCGGTGTATGATTTGGATATTCAAAAAAGAGAAAATGATCTTGTTGCAGCAACGTTTGGAAGAGGATTCTACGTGCTTGATAATTATTCACCTTTGCGCAGTTTGACAAAGGAAAATTTGGATAAAAAAGCCTTTTTATTTCCTGTTAAACCTGCTTTACAATATGTACCTGCTGATCCTTTAGGTTTGGATGGAACTGGTTTTCAAGGACATAATATGTGGGCTGCTAGTAATCCTACCTTTGGTGCTACTTTCTCATTATACATTAAAGATGAATATAAAACGCTTAAAGATATTCGCCAGGAGAAAGAAAAAGCATTAGAGAAAGAAAAAAAGGATGTCTTTTATCCAACATTTGATGAGCTTAGAAAGGAGGCATTAGATGAAGCCGCAAATTTGATTTGGGTGATTACAGACGAAACTGGAAAAGAAATTCGACGAATGACTTCGAGTCCAACTAAAGGTATAGTTAGAATGAGTTGGAATCTTCGTTCAAATTCATCTACCTCCATAAGCGCAACATCAAATGGCTTTTTGGTTAAACCAGGGAACTATTTTGTATCTATTTCCCTTTTGCAAAACGGTCTTGTTGAAGAGTTAGTTACAAAGCAATCATTTACTGTTATCGGCCTAAACAATCAGACATTACTCGCTAAGAATCCTGCTGAGTTGGTCCTATTTCGAAACGATGTTGCAGCTTTAAATCAGAAAATAAACAATGCTAGTAATTGGTTAGATGAAGTAAATGATGTGTTAAAAGAAATGCAGTCAACTCTTATTAATTATCCCAATACTGAGTTGAGTTTGCTTTCTGAAACCCGAGCGTTGAAGTTACTTTATGATGAAGCGGCTTTAGTTCTTTGGGGCGATAAAATCAAGTCTTCAAGGGAATTTGAAACGCTACCAAGTATAAACGATCGTATGGGAATGGTGGAATACCAACTTTATGAAAATACGGCTGGAGTTTCCAATACACATCGAGCAAATAAAGCGATTGCTGAAGAGCAATATATTGCTTTAAGCATTTCCCTTGGTGTAATAAGTAATCGAATGAAGGCACTGCAAGAAAAACTTAGCACCGTTCCGATTCCATATACTAAGACATTAAGCCGTTTTTGGAAATAAGCGTATTGTAAGGATAGATCGTTCTTTATTTAACTTATTTTTCTGACAATATGCATTCCCAGATGTAATTACAAGTCCACCGTATTCACTCATCGTGTTCTAAACGGTGGGGAAATTTTTGTTTTCTGTAACTTTCTTAACGTAGATATTTGTTGGATTAGAATTCTAGCAATCATTAAAACTCGTAAAAAAGAATAGTTTTAATGATTTATTGTGTATTTTAGCTTCATGATTAAATACACAGGTAGAAAACAATACATTGAAAAACTTTTATCATACAAAGATCAGGACTTGATAAAAGTAGTCTCTGGATTGAGACGATCTGGTAAATCTACGCTTTTAGAAATGTTTCGATCTGAGCTACAGAAACAAGGTGTAAAAAAAAAACAAATCGTTTCTTTGAATTTTGAGGAAATGGAATTGCGGACATTTCTTGATGATATTGACAAATTATATAAATACATCATTGACCAATTAGATTTATCACAACCATGTTACGTTTTTTTAGATGAAATTCAAAATGTAAATCAGTTCGAACGTTTGGTAGATGGATTATTTGTAAAACCCAATATTGATGTTTACATAACTGGGTCTAATGCATTTTTATTAAGTGGAGAATTAGCGACATTATTAAGTGGTCGTTATATTGAGATTTCTATTTTGCCTTTTTCATTCAGCGAGTATCTTGAAGCAAGGGAAATTGACGCCAAAAACAAATATCTCAATTATGAATCCTTATTTTTTGAGTATGTGAATGAAACCTCGTTGCCGGCTGGTGTGAAATTAAGAGGTGGAGGTTACGACAAAATCTTGGAGTATCTGCAAGCCATTTATACGACAATTATTGAAAAAGATATCACGCAACGCCATCAAATTAATGATAAACGAGCTTTTGGAAATATCGTCAAATTTGTTGCCTCCAACATTGGTAGTGCATTATCACCTGGCAACATTGCTAAAACGTTAAAACAAGATGGCCAAACGACACACAATACCACGGTAGAAAAATATTTAGAATACTTAGAAAAAAGCTTTGTGTTTTATAAGGTTAATCGTTTTGATTTGAAGGGCAGAAAACAGCTAGCGACTCAAGAAAAGTATTATCTCGTTGATGTAGGATTATTAAATGTTCTTGTAGGGAAAGATCGGATAACAGATCGGGGACATATTCTTGAGAATATTGTTTATTTGGAGTTGTTACGTAGGGCAAATAAAATTTGGACAGGAGCGAATATAAATTCAGAGGTGGATTTTGTTTGTAAAACACCAAGTGGTGAAATAAATTACTTTCAAGTGGCCTGGCAATTATCCGATGAAAAAACAAGCGACCGAGAGTTCCGAGCTTTGAAAAAAATCCGCGATAATTACCCGAAATTTTTGCTAACCACTGATAGTTTTACGCAAGACCGTTTTGGTATAAAGCACATGAATGTTTTCAGTTGGTTGCTTACAAATGAATAATGAATGAATTTAACTTCCCTCATCGTTCTCAAACACGGTGGGGGAATTTTTTTTTATATTACTAATAAAAGTAATAATTCTTTATTTACCGAAAAACCAAGAGGTAAAGAATTGCCCAAATAGAAAAAAAGAAAAGGCCAAAATACACGCCGTTTAAATTTCTTTTAAAGCTTTTTTGGATAAAGATGATGTAGAATAACCAAGCCATGTATATGACAAGGAAGGCTAAAGGAATAAAAAGTCTTAGCATGGTTTAGATTTTTGACACCAGTAAATAGATACTACCAAAGCCAATAATCAGCGATAAGGATATATTAACTAATGCGATGCTCCAATTTCCTTGCTGAATGAGTTGAATATTCTCAAATGAAAATGTACTGAATGTACTAAATCCACCGCAAAATCCAACCAAAAGCAAAGGCTGTATCCATTCGTTTTTAGGCAATTTCATTAAGGTAAGGTAGATGAATGCAAACAATAAGCAGGCTAAACTATTTGAGATAAAAGTTCCCCAAGGGAAACCTAAGCCTTTAAAAACGATTAATTTGCCGATTGCAAAACGAAGAAGACTACCTAATCCGCCACCAATAAATACCAGTACCCAAGTCATGTTTGCATCGAAAATTTTAACAAGTTCTTTTTTATCATAGCGTACACAAAGTTTCCAATTATTAATCCAAAAATAGCACCCACAACAACATCGCTAGGATAATGAACGCCTAAATAGATTCTGCTTAATATTATGAGAATTCCCATGGATACAAGTAAGGCAAATACAAATTTATGTTTTGTGTAAAGTAATGAAGCGACCACACCAATGAAACCAAAATAATTCGCCGCGTGAGAGGAAATAAATCCGTATTGACCCCCTTTATATAATTCACCCGGCTTAAACTCATAATAATGCAGTAATGGTCCGATTTCTAAATTGTGGGACGGTCTGTAGCGCATAAATACATTTTTGAACAAATGAACAGACAGTTGGTCGCTTAT
>JBIIOQ010000007.1:0-99754 GCA_044336865.1 Crocinitomicaceae bacterium
CGGAGCAAAAGGCGAAGCAGGAAGCTGAAGGTATTGCCGAGCAAAAAAAGAATGAAGAGCTAGCAGCACAAGCGGAGCAAAAGGCAAAGCAGGAAGCCGAAAGTATTGCCGAGCAAAAAAAGACGGAAGAGCTAGCAGCACAAGCGGAGCAAAAGGCAAAGCAGGAAGCTGAAAGTATTGCCGAACAAAAAAAGACGGAGGAGTTAGCAGCACAAGCGGAGCAAAGGGCAAAGCAGGAAGCTGAAGGTATTACCGAACAAAAAAAGACGGAGGAGTTAGCAGCACAAGCGGAGCAAAGGGCAAAGCAGGAAACTGAAGGTAATACCGAGCAAATAACTAAGATAAACGTTGATGAGAATACTCCCTATTCTATAGCCATCAGAGAACAATTAATGCAACTAAATTCAGAATCATCAGAAGATTTGCTAACTTCTTTTGATGAAACAAAAAAATTAGAGCAAGGCATTTTATCGAATACTGATCCAATAGCAAAAGAAAAAGAAATCAATGTGTTAAAAGTTCTTAACGAATCAAATGAATTGATTGCTAGTCAGATAATTTTAGCAGCAAAAATTAAAGCCATAGAAGTTGATTACCCAACGTTAAAAGAATTGAATAATAATAATATTGAAATAGCAAATACCTTGCGCATTCAAAAAGAGGTGCTGGAAGATCTAAAAAAGAAGGAATCGGTAGAAAAGGTTAAGCTTATTGATAGAGATATAGCCATTATTACTACTCAAATTAATACTATTTCATCGCAAAGTGAGTCAAGTCAAGGACCAACCCCACTTATTTTTAACAATAATGAGCAACTCACCTCCGCTGAAAAAGAAGAAATAAGCAAAGACGCTGCTTATTATGAGTATCTGCAGAAGCGCACTGCATACAATCAAACGGTAGTTAGTCGTGATAGTTTACAAGACAAAATATACTCGGAAAAACAAAAATTAGATTTTTTACTGCAGCAGGATAATCGTGATGTAAATCCTTCAAAGTCTGAACTAGAACTAGCGAAATTGCTAAGTGAACAATTGCTTTTATTGAATGAATTATCGGTGAAATTGGAGATGCAAGGTAAAGCAATTACAAATACTGCAAATCAGGCCAAAATGGAAACGATGCTCCTTGAAAAAATTCAGCCTATACAAATTATTGCTGCAAGCGCCAAAGCAGTTACCTTTGATTTTACTATCGGTAAAGAAGTATATCCAGTAGATACTAAGCTACCTGTACTTTCGAGTTCTCCGTCAGGTTTGGTTTTTAGAGTTCAGGTTGGAGCGTTTAGAAAGCCCGTTGCAGTAGATAAATTTAGAGAGTTTTCGCCGGTTTCAGGGGAAATTTTAACTAATGGCTTGACGGTTTATTTAGCTGGATACTTCAATAACACTGCCTCAGCTCTTAACGCAAGGAAAGAAATACGCAAAATTGGATATGCTGATGCATTTGTTGTTGCTTATTGCGATGGTAAACGAATATCCATAGCTGAGGCTCGAGCATTAGAACAATCGGGTAGGTGTGTGCCAAAATCTCAAATTGAGCTTTCTAACGAAGTGGCTAAATTGTTTGAAACCATCGATATTATTCCCGATGTTAATTTAGCTGTCGAAGAAGAGCAGATTTTTTATACTGTTCAAGTGGGCGTTTATAACAAGAAAATTAATCTTGAACAATTACCAGGCATAGAAGAATTAGAAGCTTTTCAATCGCCAAATGGCAAGTACCGCTATTCAAGTGGGAAATTTTTAAGCTTAGATGATGCTAAGATTCGTAAGGCAGACATCGTAACAAAAGGAATCACCGATGCTTATATTGTGGCGTATAGAAATGGTAATCGAATCGATTTGAATTTGGCAAAAGTGCTGATTGAACAAAAAGTAAAAAGTTCCAATATAGAACCTTTGCTGACAGAAAGACAAGTGCCAATTGATTTCAATAAATTAACTACTAAAAATGAGCCTATCATTGACTACGTTCAGTTTTCTAAAATGATTAGTAATACTATGCCAAGTGACTTATTGGGTATTGCGAATAAGGGAGGCACTTTTGTGTTTGACCCAATTCAAAATAGCATATTGTCTGGTTATATTAATTTAAATTCTATCTCGGCGTTTGAACGGATCTATTATGCCGATATGACCATTGTCCAGAAAACAAATTCCACTAAAGTTTGTTCCATTTTTATTGAGGAATCAGCCATTAAATCAGCATTGCATGATTGGCTTTTACATTGTAATATTCCTTACACTATTATTTCAAATTCAAATTCATTTGAAATTCAATTTGTACTATTGCAAAATGATTTAATAGAAAATATTGAACAAATGGCAAGTAAATACGACTATGTTGTTAAAATAAACGAATTATGATTGAAGCGCCCGAAATAAAAAAATCAGTAAAGAAAGAGATTGTCGAGATCTTGTCATTGGTCTTGTATAATGACGATGTTAATAGTTTTGATCATGTGATTAATTCTCTAATGTCCATTTGCAATCTTGAATTAATGGAATCGGAACAATGTGCTTGGATTGTTCATACTAATGGTCGATGTGCAGTGAATAAGGGAAGCTACAGCGAATTAGAACCAAAATGCATAGCGCTATTAGATAAAGGGTTAAGCGCAAAAATCGAATAATATGAAGATTACATTTCATCCAAAAATAAGTTTAATAATTACAGGTCTCTGTATTCTGTCCTTTCTCTTGCTCACTATTTTTAAACTCCCTT
Organism: Crocinitomicaceae bacterium; assembly: GCA_044336865.1. GTDB lineage: Bacteria > Bacteroidota > Bacteroidia > Flavobacteriales_D > Crocinitomicaceae > UBA952. The sequence continues at coordinate 2,728 of JBIIOQ010000007.1, forward strand.
TAAATGGATTATTCATCTTAAATGGTGAATTTCAAAAAGATAATATCACGTGGTATCTAAGTACCATTTTCTATATTTTTGGCCATGCTAATCTTCCCCATTTATTAGGAAACTTATCGCTTTTCTTAATTTTAGCTCCTATTATTGAAAAAGCCTTTGGAATGAAAAAGTTCATTTTAATGGTTCTTACTACAGCTATAACTACCGCAATTATTCACGTTATTTTCTGGAATAATGGATTGATGGGACTTAGTGGAATTGTATTTATGCTGATTATTTTATCGACTTTAACGCATGCAAAAGCCAATGAAATTCCATTTACATTTATATTGGTGCTTATTTTTTATTTAAGTCAAGAAATCTATGCCTCTTTTAGTAATGATAACATTTCTCATATGGCACATTTGGCTGGGGGAGGTGCTGGTGTTTTCTGGGGGTATTTCAAGCGATAGATTATTCTTGATCATTTAGATGAACCAAGTTGTACAGTGTTTTTTCGATTGTTTCATATTTCCCATTTGGAGTAGGACTAAGAGCAGGTGAGGAAACAAGGTGGTAGGTATCATCTATTAGCATATAATAAGGAAAAGAAATTATCTGTAATTTTTTCCATATCGGATCGCTCATTTTAAAACTGCTTTTTCTCCAATTGAGGGCATCAAGATTTCGTTGTTCAATTTTGGTATATGGCCCATCTATCTTCGGATAAATAGTAATAAATTCTATTTGCTTTCCATATTTATCGTAAAGTTTTTTTATGGCACCAATTTCTGCTAAGCAATTTATATTTTTAGGATCAAAGGCATGAAAGTAAATGTATTTGCCTTTTATTGAACTTAACAAAATGGTGTCTTTAGTATCATTTAATTGGAGCTCAGGAAATCTATACCCAACAGCTACAGTATTAAAAATATCAAGCAAGTTGCTTGCGATTTGCTGATGTTCAATGTATTTTGTATTCAATGATATTTGAGTTAATAAATTCAATATACCTGATTTTGGTAAATAGGAGCCATAGTATTCTTCTCGCAATAAATTAAGCAGTACCAATTCTCTTAATTGAGTATCCTTTAGGTAATTGTCTTCTTTTAGTAATGCATTTGTTAATGCTAAATCGCTGCTCGCAATGGCTGAATACACACTCATAGTTGTACTGCCATTTAATTGAAATAGGTATTTTTCATAAAAACTTTTAAAGAAGTCTATGTATGCGTCGTTTGAATACAAAATGCCTTGATTATTAAGATAAAAGTCGTATTTATCAATACTTGATGGTGCGCCAAGAAATTGTAGGTTGTCAATATTTTGTCCAATTGAATATTTTAAGAAATCCCTAAAAAAAGTGCAGGTATCCTTAGCATATACCAATTCTGTTTCATCTTTGAAAGCACGAATTTTTCGAATAAAATTACCATGGTCAGAATCTTTAGTATAATAAATGTCAGAAATGTATCGATCCATCCATGCTTGAAATCCTAATATCTTGTAGTTGATGTCATTACTATCTAAATCAATTAATGTAATTTCTATTTCTTTACTATACGTTATTTCTTCATTTGACTCATCATTTTCGGGTATTTCAATGGTGTATAAGCCATTTGGCTGCAGATACATCCACATGTAAACATTTTTAACTCGAAGTATATATTTTTGAATTTTAGTAATTTCTATGGGGAAGATGAAATAACCACGTGCATCAATTTGACTCTCTGCGACCATGGTTTCATGGTTAGAAATAAGATCATCTACCTGAAATAAAGTAATTTTTTGATTCGGGTAGCTATACGCCATTCCTCTAATAACGACTTGCGAAGTTCCAGAAAAGCATATGATAAACAGAAATAAGGCTAGTAAATTTCGTGTCATTCTAAGTTTTCAACCTTTATTAAACGAGTAAATGTGGGCTTGTTACAAATTGGCTAATGGCACCATTCCCTTTATATATTTCGCGTACAATTGATGAGTTAATGGCACTTAAGGGAAGATCTGTTAGAAAGAATACTGTTTCTATTTGTTTTAGTTCGTGATTCATGTGCGCTATAGAACTTTCATATTCGAAGTCTTTCGTATTTCTCAATCCTCTAATGATGTGTTTTATGTTGCTTTCTTGGCAAAAATTAACGGTCAAACCTGTATATTTTTTAACGCTCACTGCCTCATTATTCTCGTATAGAGAAAGTATATGCGCCATACGTTTCTCTATTGAAAAGAGTGTTTGTTTTGACGTATTTTCGCCAATACCGATTACAATATGGTCAAATACGCTAAGGGCTTTTTTTACGATGGCTTCATGTCCTTTTGTAAAAGGATCAAAGGTTCCTGGAAAAATAGCTGTATTTTTCATCTTATGCATTGAAAAAACTAAAGTATACGTTCCCAAATATACGGCAAAAACTGAAGTTGGTTATCTTGCTAAAATCGGAATGCCTCCCATGTTCTATAATTAAGATACCATTGGGTAATAAGAGCTTTTTTTCTTGTACTAACTGAATAATCGCTTCATGAAATTTTGCTTCGTAAGGAGGGTCGGCAATTATAATATCAAAATTAGAATGGCAATTGGTAAGGAATTTTATGCAATCTGCTCGTTGGACATCAAATTGAGAGGTAACCCCAAGATTATTGGCATTGGCTTTTAAAAATTTTGCGCAACTAAAATTCTCATCAACGGCAACAACAGATTGTGCACCACGGGAAATGAATTCAAATGATAAGTTGCCTGTGCCTGCGCACAAGTCCAATACTTTTAATGAATTAAAATCAATGCTATGTTGTAATATATTAAACAAGCCCTCTTTCGCAAAATTGGTTGTGGGGCGTGAAGGAAATCCAGGTGGTACCGAAAATCGTCTACTTTTTAAGGAGCCACTAATTATTCGCAAAGTATCTGAATTTGGTAAGTATCATAATTAAAGGCCGAGAATTTCAGGTCAGATAACTCTTTTATACGCTCAAAAAGAGTGGTAATTGCTGCGGCAGTATCATCTTGTTTTCTCGGGTATATTTTAATTTCTCCTTGAAAATTGTCAATCGGAAGTTTTAATAATGCTGCAGTGGTAAAATAAATGATGTCATCGGTGGAATTGATGGCTGTTTCTTGACTATAAATTAATTTGTCGCCTTGAAAAAGCTGTAAATAAAAAGAGGATTCATCGAAAAATATACTTCCTTCAAGGTCATTGTTTTCAATGCTTTTGCATTGATTTAAATAGGTGAGGTGGCTTGCAGTAATTGGATTGCTAGGAAAAAAGGCAGCGCAGAATTTGGAGACCCATGGCACGATCTCATAAATACTAGTTACACCTAATGTCACGTTTTGGCTCGTGAATAGTTGGTTCGAATCATTAGGATGACCGAAAGCTAATTCATAGTATTTCTCACGTTCATTGTCATCAAAAATAGCATTCGGAATCAATACAAAATTTGTTGTTCTAAAAAAACAACGATAATCATTTGCGTGAAGAAAGGATGATTTACTAAATTCTTTAATAAATGATTTTGCCTCGGCTACTTTTAATTCATCGCCTATTGAGCTGATCGTGTGATATGCAGTATCTACTATCAAATCGTCTTTTAGAGAGGTGATTTGAAGCGCAAATTCGGAAAATTCGATTTGATAGCGCATTTTTATTTTTTAGTTCCTGAAAGAAGTAACTAAGGTTACTTTTTTTAGTATTTTTAGTTCTTTACAAATTTACGACAATACCTTTACTATAAAAAGGTTTTTAATTACATAATGGATAAAGCTACGAACAATACTCCTTCATCAAATCAAGCTAAATTAATTTTTACCGATGATCAAAATACGGCCTTAAATGCGTTTAATAAATTTTATGTGTCCGATGCTAAGCAGCCACTTTTTATTTTAAAGGGTTATGCTGGAACTGGTAAATCTACGCTCATCGCTTATTTAGTTAATGAGATATTGGCACGTCGAAAGAAAGTGCGCATTCTTGCACCCACGGGAAAAGCGGCGAAAGTAATCGCTAATTATGCCAAACAACCGGCGTATACCATCCATAAGCAAATTTATTTTGTAGGTGGTGAGTTTAGTGGTGCTTCAAGCTTGGTAAAAGCAAAGAATTTATTTACAAATACGCTTTTTATTGTCGATGAAGCATCTATGGTTGGAATTGATGACGCTAAGCAATCAAATAGTCTATTGGAAGATTTGCTAACTTTTGTATACAGTGGAGAGGCTTGTAAGTTGATGGTGGTTGGTGATCCAGGCCAATTGCCGCCTGTTGGACAAACAGATTCGCCAGCGCTTGACAAACAATATTTATCGAATTTATATCCTTCTTTAACGGTTTATGATGCGGTATTAAAAGAGATCGTACGTCAAGCATCAAGTTCTGAGATTACGGAGGTCGCAACGTATATTCGCAATCAAAGCTCCTTTTCTTTGCCGCTCATCATTTCCAATGGGAAGGAGGTTCAACGAATTGATGGTTCTCTTTTAAGTGAATTATTAGAGTCGTCCTATGATAAAAATGGAATGGAGGAGACCGTTTTATTAACGATGTCGAATAAGCGAGCCAACCAATGGAATAATGAAATTAGGGCAAGAATTTTATTTCATGAAGAAAATGTGCAAAAAAATGACGTGTTAATGGTGGTTAAGAATAATTATTTTTGGCTAAAACCTGAATCTCTAATTGGTTTTATTGCGAATGGTGAAACAATTCGAATCACAAAAGTTCTTGACCGAACTACTTTATATGGCTTTGAATTTGCAAAAGTATGTATTGAATTTGTGGATTATCCAGATGAAGAAGAAATGGAAATCCTATTGAATTTAGAAGCATTAAATGTCGAAGCGCCTAGTTTGTCACGTGATCGAATGAAAGAATTGTTTTTTGAAGTTGAAAAGGACTACAGTTATGAAAAAAATAAGAAAAAACGGTATCAACTTATTTTGAAAAACCGCTATTTTAATGCCCTTCAGGTAAAATACTCCAATGCTATTACAGCCCATAAAGCGCAGGGTGGTCAATGGAAAAATGTGGTGATTGATTTTGGTTATTTGCCTGAGCAGATGCGAAATGAAAATTATAATCGATGGTTATATACGTGTATTACCCGTTCAAAGGAAAAAGTTTACTTGCTCAATTTTCCGGCTGATTTTTTTAAGGTATAATCCCGTTAAAAACGAATTTACTTCCCGATTCTCCAGTTAAGACCTATTCCTGACGAACTCATTGTTAATCGGTCAAGCGTTGGATTTAAAAGTGTAGCGTGATGGCGGTGAATAATATAAGCGCTTAGATCAAATAAAAATAAAAACCCTCCTTGAAGCAAAAGTCCGTTTCCAAATCCATTAAATTGAGCTTGCTTTGTTATATTATGTTTCCCCTCACTTTTTAATAAAAATCCTGCCGTCAGATAGGCAATATCTAAACCGGTGTTGAATAAAAATGCTTGTTCGGTTTCTGATTGTTTTCTTAATGTATTTCCAAGGGAAATTTGCGCATTTGAATTTCTAGCCTTGAAATAACCTGGTAGGGCTAAACCTATATTTATAGCACTCCACGTTACATTCATTTGATGAAAATACTTTGCCTCCCCATTTCCAGCAGTTGCCCAGCCAATACTACTTGCAATTATATTTGCCGAAGACCAAGTAGTTAGGGTAAGCATAAGTTTTTTGTCGATTTTGTTTCTTTGCTTATTAAAGTCAGTAGGGATTTGTGCAAACACATATTGACTCGAAATGAAGATGATAATTAATATTATTTTCATGGATTATACTTTTTATTGAAACACAAATTGAAACGTAATGTTCAAGAAAGATTTCCTTTCTACACTAATGTCCAATTGTTTTAATTTCAAATTATATTGGCCTAAAACTGAATATCTTTCAAACGGATGTATACATTTCCAATTTGAATCTTTGATTTTTGAAGCGCACCGTCTAGTTTATCAATAAATTTCTTTGAGTCAGCTTGATTCAAATGGGTTGTGGCTTGGTTTGTCAATTCTTCTTTCAGCTTGTTGATTAAACTTATGCACCGCATAGCAGATAGCAATTCATTTTTTGACAAAAGATGTACTTCTGCAATTTCTGTTAATTTAAGTGCCTCTAGGTCTAGGTTTGAAACTACGGGGTCAGTAAAAGAATTTACTTTAATGGTGAGTTCACGGTCTATTTTAATGAATAAATTGGAACTCCTTAACCGTTTAAACTCCTGCGATAGCCTTGCATTAGTTTTTTCATCTAATGTCTCCCCTGGATATCCATTTATTTCTTTCTGTTTTTCGTCGCGTATTATTACCTCACCATTCCAAATCCCGATTCCATTTGCTTGAAGCTGAATTTTAAAAGGTAAATTATTTTTTTTGTATTCTTGAAAAATAAGGTTTAGAATGGTACTGTCAGCCGGTGAAAATATTGTTTGTGTAAAATTGAATTTGTCTGGATCAAATCGGTCTTCTAATTTTAGTTGAAAATCTGAGTCATAGTAGGGCTGAGCGTCAGTTTTACTAATGTGAAGCATCACTTCATCGGATGATTCTCCTTCAAAGTCCTCTGGAATTGAGATGAGTCTGATTTCGATATTTTCTGCTTCTTTTGTTGCTGGAAGTGTCAATTCTTGGGTATATAGGTCGAATGTAGTGCCATCTGCATAAGTATAGAGGCCGTCTTTGGAAGTATAAGGCACCCAATTTTCTCCCATTTTTTTACGATAGGCATCCAATAATTTCTTTTTTGAGGTATATTCCTCAAGAATTGGGATCCTATCCTCAATTAGTTCTTCTTCTAAGGCTACCAATTCATCGTATTTTTCATATAAATCGACTAATTCAGTTTGTTTTTTTGACCGTGCTACTCTTCTAGATTTTGTAGTGGGTAAAATATTGACAGGTCCACCATTTTTATGCTTTCTCTTGAACCTACGCATTTTTCGCGATGGCTTTTTCTTCGTTACGTAATCATGACTATCAAGAATTGAATAGTTGGCCTCTTCTTCGCCAATCTTTGCTGAAGTTTCACTTATTTCTTTTTGTACATTTTTTATCTGTTCGTTAAAACCATCTTTTCCTTCTATGCTATTTTTTAATGCTTTAAAGGTTAAATCGTCTAGATCATTGATGATACGTTGAAAGGTTATTCCTTTAGAAAAGGTCGAATCCGGCGATAAGAAACGAGTTTTCTCAGAGCCAAATAAATGGTATTGTTGGTTATTTCGCTCTATAACAACTGTGGTTTGTTTTGAACTGTTGTAGCCCCATACATCAAAGTGTATTTGAGTTAGCTTGTCATTTCCAACGGTTGTGAGGTTTCTTGAACATATGCGTTTGGCTTTTAATTCTTTTTTCTTGCCGCCAATAAGGTCTATGTCGTAAGGAAATAGTCCTATTGCTTTTGGGAGTCCTTTGTTCCATTCGCCATATTCATCTTTGTCTCGTTCTTCTAAAAGGCCTGTTGTGTAGGATCCATCTCCGCATGCAAACAATATATTTTCAAAATCTGTCGCTACACCTCCTAGTAGCTTATAGATATAAAAAGAACGATTTTTTATGGTTTTGTTTATGGCGTAATTCTGTGCATCTAATACTTGTTTTTGTTCTAATTTGTCTTTAATTCCAATGAAATCTAATAGTGTTATACGATCATTTAAGGAAAGACTTGTTTGTAAAATAGGACTTGTTCTCGGATTTAAAAGCTCATCATAAATTTTTCCTCGAATAATATTTTTTGGAATTGAATCAAAGAAGTGATCTAAATATGCATCTATGAGAGGAGTGTTTTCTTTATTTTTTCCATCAAGAACGAGTTGAATTTGCATGCATAATTCCCAAATAGCAGTTTTATTGGTTGCTTCAGCAATTAAACCATTCGGAGAGGTAGCAATTAAATTATTTCGTATAATAAGTAACGATGGTTCGTTGATGATAATTAATTCGATGGAATCGTAATTTAATTTCCCATCGGGTAATTTTACTATTGGTCCAGCGTAGTCGAATGCTTTCCCAATATTTCGCTCGAGTATTGGGCTTTTTTTTACGATGTGAAATAAATAGGCGCGGGTTTCTATTGAAAGGCCATCATTGTTCTGGCTGTGAGAAATGCAATAGCTTGAGATGATGAAAACAGCAAAATAGAGCCGAAATTTCAGCATCGTAATAGTTAAATTATAATTTGATGAACTTCATTGTTGTTGAGCCAACACGAATGAAATAACTACCTGATGGCAATGTCGACACATTAATTTTTTCGTCTGCTAAACCAGTAAGAAAAGTGCGACCACTTAAATCAGTTACATTATATCCTTCATTTTTATCAAATAATCCTGTAAGATTCACTTCATCGACTACTGGATTTGGATGAATGGTAAAGGATTTTGATGTTTGTTCATTTATTCCAACAAAAGTAGTAGGTGCATCCTTGCTCAATACCAAGGTACTCGAATTGTTCAATAAGGCTGAAATTACATTCACGTTAACGACCATGAAAATGGGTAGGTTAGAGGTGCCTAAATCATAATATTCAAATACATTGCGCACGAAACTCACAGATGTCCCAAAAACAGTCGCTACAGCTGAATCCTTGAGGTGGTATCTCGAAACGTTGGTGTACGTATTGCCTCCAGGTAAAAGTAGGGTGCCAACTCCATCATAAATAGAAAAAGATGTCCCTGATGAAGGAACAGTTCCAGTTGCGCCACTTGTAATGCTGCCCGAAAAATTATCCGTTACCATATTCCCAAGTGCAAATGGGTAGGTCATTAGATTTTGTTGATCGATGTTCCAACTCGCAACCACTGCACCTAAACTCACTTCATTAAAAACAAAACCTTGAGAGGTTCGACCCGTTCCGCCAGCATAAAAGGTTTCGAGGGTGCCTCCTACACTCAGTACTTTCGCTGAACCAGCAAAGGAACTGAAATTGGAACTTAAAGTAGCGTCTAAAATTTCAACGTCTTTGGTTACTCCAAATACTCCCGCTAATTGGCTGTAATCCCAAGTTACGTTGTTTCCAACGACGGAAGAATAATTATTCGCATTCGAGTCACAAAGGTATAAATTGACTAAGTCGCCAATGATTGCCTCATTTGAGCTAGTAAATGACTGAGCAGTGAATAGAAATGGGAAGAAAAAAAGTAATGTATGGATTTTTTTCATGGTTATGTTTTTTTATCAAATTTAGCAAAAGAATTGATTCTATAAAAGGCCTAAGAACAAAAAAATAAATAATAAGGACAATGACCTGCAAAACTATGTAAATTGTATTTCCTTCTGTAGATAGTTATTTACTCCACTGTAAAAGCGCCTTCTCTTGATTTACACTAGGTTTTTTTTGAATCGTAACACTGTGTTTTTGATAGAAATAACGGTTTACTTCTGGAAGGGTAAGCTGTATCATCTTTTGGTTTCTGATGATCAGAACGTTCTTTTCATCAAATTCAAAATACCCTAACAATTCATCCAAATCATTGGAAATATGATGGTCATTTATCGCTATAAGTTGATCGTTAAGGCAAAGACCAGCGATATCAGCAGGGCTTCCGGGGTATATTTCACTGATCGAAATGCCATTGTTTGATTTGATTGTTCGCATCCCAAGTTTTCCTTTACTGTATGATCTAAGTGGTTCTTGTATAAGTGATAAGCCTAAGTAATCTAAACAATCAATTAAAATACTTTCGTATGGGTTAGTTCCATTAATGTACTCGTCAAAGAAGGCTTGAAAAGAGTTGCCTGAAGTGTTTTCAAGAATAGTTTGAAAATCACTCTCTGTAATACCGATGCCTTTGACTGCGAAATCATAGTAAAGTCGTTTCATAACTTCATCGAGGCCAACTTTATTATTGGTAGCTTTTCTGATTTGAACATCAAGGCAAAACGCTAAGAGGCATCCTTCGGTATAAATCGACACTTTTCGGCCCGGAACACCTGGTACATAGCCATCAAGCCAGGTATCGAACGAAGATTCGGCCACTGAATAATTAAATCGTCCCGGATTATCAAGATGTTTTTGTACTTGATTACTCAATTCGTGCAGGTAGTCGTTTAATGTAAAAAATCCACTTTTCAGTAGGAAAAGATCGCCCATGTAGGTTGTTACTCCTTCATAAATATAGCCTAAACGCGAATAATTTTCACCTGTTAGATCGTAAGGAAGCATCTCTTTGGGGCGTATACTTTTTATGTTCCACGCGTGGTATAATTCATGGGAAGAAATACCTAGTAATTCTGAATACAAACTATTGAAAAGCGCATGGGATGGACCCAAGGTAATGACAGTGCTTTTTAGATGTTCAACACCATGATAGGCGTGATTTGGCAAGCTAAAAATCAAAAAATCATAACGTGTGAAAGGAAATTCACCAAAGGCATCAAATTGATGCTGCGTAAATTTTTGAAAATCATGTATAATATTTTCCCAATCCATTGGTTTGTGGCCAACTATCCAAATGGTGAACGGGACATTGTTAACGGAATAGCTTTCAGATTGAAGGTTTGGAGAAATTATAAATGGCGAATCTGTTAATTCATCATAATTAGCAGCATGCAATAAACCATTTTCATTTGTTAGCGAAGTGGCAATTTGCCAATTGCTTGGACGCTCTACGAGTAAGGTGATTGGATTTTCTGTTAAGCCATCCGCGTAGAGTAAACAATTAACAGGATTCACATAACGTAATTCCTTATCAATGAATGTGGATCCAGCATTTAGTTCATTTGCATAGTAGCTATATTGAACTGTTATTGTTTGCGTATTTGGGGTTTCAACTAACCAAGTATCCTTATTTGTTTTATGAAAGGAACACTTTTTCTTATGCTCATTAAAAACGCTAAAATTCAAGACGTTTTTGGCAAAGTTTCCCAATTCATACCTTCCCGGTCGCCAAGAGGGCAGGTGCAGTAGAGTTATTTCAGCATTTACCGGAAAGTCAACGCTAATTTGAAGTAGCTTTTTACTACTTTGTTGACCATCAAGTTTATAGTGAATTGTTTTCAATGAGTGTAGATTAATAGAGGGAGCCTTGTAATTCTAAAATTTTAGCATCGGCTAAGTATTCATCGTAACTCATCATTTTATCAATAATGCCATTAGGCGTTAATTCTATGATTCGATTGGCTACCGTATTAACCAATTCGTGGTCATGTGATGTGAAGAGCAAGGTACCTTGAAAGTCTCTCATGGCATTATTTAAAGCAGTAATAGACTCTAAATCTAGGTGATTAGTGGGTTCGTCCATCATTAAGAGGTTACCTTTCGCCAACATCATTTTCGATAACATACAGCGCACTTTTTCACCACCTGAAATTACGGTAGCAGATTTTAAGGCTTCTTCGCCAGTGAAGAGCATTCGTCCTAAAAAGGTTCTAAGGTTCACATCTTCTCGTTCTTCATCTGTTAAAGCATACTGACGAAGCCAATCGATTAGTGAAATTTTAGTGGAAAAAAAATGATGATTATCATTCGGTAAGTAAGCGCTTGTAATGGTTGTACCTATGGTAAATTCACCGGTATCGGCTTTCACATTATGGTTTAATACCTCAAATAGGGTAGTAAGTGCCAAGGAATTCCGAGAAATGAAAGCTACTTTATCGCCTTTGTTTACGGTTATGGTAAAATCTTTAAATAAGGTTTTACCGTCAATAGATTTCGATAAATTGTTAATGGATAAGATTTGATTACCAGCATCTCGCTCTTGGTGAAAGGTAATACCAGGGTATTTTCTCGAAGAGGGTTGAATTTCTTCAAGATCTAAATTATCCAACATTTTTCTTCTGCTTGTGGCTTGTTTAGATTTTGCGGCATTGGCAGAGAACCTTGAAATGAAATCCATTAATTCTTTCTTGCGATCTTCTGCTTTTTTATTTTTATCGGAGCGTTGTCTTGCTGCTAGTTGCGATGATTGATACCAAAATGAATAATTTCCTGTAAATAGATTTATTTTATTGAAGTCGATGTCGCCGATATGAGTGCAAACTGTATCGAGAAAGTGCCTATCGTGAGAAACAACAATTACGGTGTTTTTAAAATCCAATAGAAAGTCTTCCAGCCATGAAATGGTTGTTAAGTCAAGGTCGTTGGTGGGCTCATCAAGAATTAAAACATCTGGATTTCCGAAGAGTGCTTGTGCTAATAGTACACGAACTTTGAGATCATTGGATAATTCTTCCATTAAGGAATAGTGCTTTGCTTCTTCGATGCCTAAATTACTAAGTAGGGTAGCGGCATCCGTTTCAGAATTCCAACCTTCTAAATCGGCAAATTCGCCTTCAAGTTCGGCTGTTTTCATTCCATCTGCCTCGGTAAAATCTTCCTTAGCGTACAAGCTTTCTTTTTCTACCATTATTTCATAGAGCCTTTTGTGGCCCATAATCACGGTTTGTAGCACTTGTATTTTATCGAATTCAAAGTGATTCTGCTTTAAAAAAGCGATGCGTTTGCCGGGTTCTAGCTCTACTCTTCCTGTTGTTGGATCTTGATCGCCCGTTAAAATTTTAAGGAAGGTGGATTTTCCTGCTCCATTTGCACCAATTATTCCGTAGCAATTTCCTTGAACAAATTTTACATTCACTTCGTCGAATAGGACGCGTTTGCCAAATTGTAAGGAAAGGTTATTAACATGTAACATGTTTCGAGATTTTGGCGCAAAGGTAAGGGAATATCGTTAAGATAATGCCGTTTTCATACAAGAATACACAAATGCGGGCGGTATATTAAAAGGGGTAAAGGTTATTTTTGTTTTTGTAAATTGCTTTCTTATGGCTTTTTTCGACTGAAGTGAATACTGAAACTGAACAAAAGTACCCTTATCATCTAAAGACTTATGAATGGAGTCTAATAGATCCGTTTTTAAATCTTCCGGAAAGTTTGCTAAGGGTAGTGAAGAGATAATAAAATCCGCTTTATCTTTTCCAATTTGCTTGATGAATTCCCCGATTTTATTCGCGGAATCGTGAAAGAAGTGTACTCGAGGATCCTGAATAGTAGAACTTAGCTCGTTGTAAAATAGGTCATTCAGTTCGATAACAATAAGTTGGGTATTTTCTCCCATTTCCTTAATGATTCTTTTTGTAAAAACCCCATTTCCAGGTCCTAGCTCTACAATCACTTCAGCTTTGGATAAGGGAAGATGAGCAAGCATTTTATGTGTTAGAAAACGCGAACTTGGAGCTACTGCACCAACCATCTTCTTTTGCTTGAAAAATTGTTTTAAAAACAGCCTCTTTTTCATGGTTTCAGAGCTTATTTTAGGCTAGTTAAACCATTATTTACAATCCCAATCACTTTGCCTTTTACATTTTTTCCAGTAAATGGACTAAATGAATATGGGGATGAAATTGCTTCTTTATCAAATTGCCATTCAACACTAGGGTCAAAGAGGGTTAGATCGGCTATTTCACCAATATCAATCGTATGGCATTGTATCCCAAAAACTGTTCTTGAAGATGTTGAAAGTACGTTTATGATTTTTTCTGTACCGAGATCAGTGTATTTTTCTAATGCTGCATACATACTTTCCAGCTGAATAGTGCCAAAAGTGGCAAAATCAAATTCAATTTCCTTATCCTCAGGATCGCTCGGACGGTGATCTGAAACGATGGCATCTATTGTTCCATCTTTTATTCCTTCTATTAAAGCTAAACGATCTTCTTTGGTTCTTAGAACGGGAAAAACTTTGAACTTCGTATCAAAATCCAACACTTCTTCTTCTGAAAAGCAAAGGTTCATGAGGTGAACATCAGCTGTTATTTGCAATCCTTTTTTCTTTGCTTGACGGATGAGTTCAAGGGTTTCTTTGCTTGAAATCCCACTTAGATGTAATTGACCATTGGTATAGCTTAAGAGCGAAATTTGTTGCTCAAGGGCTATTATTTCTGAAATGGATGGATCAGCTTTTAATCCTGTTCGAGTAGAGGCAATTCCTTCATTTACAATTCCATTTGCTGCTAAAGAAGGATTGCTACAATAACTTATGATTTTTCCATTAAAGTGCTTAACGTATAATAAAGCTCGGTGTAAAACACCAGCTTCTATGCTTTGATTATCGTCGGAAAACCAATTGACACCAGATTGATGCATGTCGTACATTTCAGCAAGCTGAAGTCCTTTTCGATTTTGGGTAATGCAACCAATAGGGTGAAGGGTAACGGGATTGTTTCCTGCACGATTTAGTAGGTATTCTACTTGAGCTTTACTATCAATTGGTGGATGGGTGGAAGAAACCACTCCAACGTGTGTAAACCCTCCATTTGCTGCAGCTTTAAGGCCTGAGGCCACGGTTTCTTTATGTTCATTCCCTGGATCACAAAAATCAGCTTTAAAATCAACCCAACCTTTTGAAACATGAAGATTTTCACTCATAAATATTTGAGCGCCTTCGTAATTAATGGTTTTTTCTATTCGGTCAATCCGTCCGTCAACGATTAAAATGTCAACACATTGATTGTTAAATTTGGAGCCAGAATCTAATACTTTAGCTTGTCTGATTAGTAGTTTCATACATTTATTATTTCCAAAATTTAAGCAATGCCATTTCGATTAAAAGAAAAATAAGTCCTATAACAATAAATATTCTCCAATATTCTACAGGTTTATCTAATTTAATTTGTGTTGTACTTTGACCATTTAAAACCGCCTTAAAGGTACAATTTTTTATACCTGAATTTTCAAATGCTGCAACAATTTGTTTTTCATTCATCGTTTCGCTTGAAGATTCTTTTCGGTCATAATTAATAGCAAGACTTCCGAGTTCATCATCTTCTACCACTTTATAGCTTCCAGCAATTAATTTCTCTACGGCCTCTGTTCCAGAAATAGATATCGAGCTAATCGATTTGAAATTCTGCCTAGGTGGAATAAAATCAACGGATTTATTTACTAATCTGATAGGTTTTTCAGCGTTTAGGGAGTTGTATATGAGAATTTTTGAATCTTTTCCAATCGTGACAAATTGCGGCAGTTTTCGTTTGCTTAATTCACCTATCCTTAAAATAATAGCAGGGAATATTGCATTTTGAGTAAAATTTCCAAAGGAAGATGCTAGGGAAGAGGTGAAAAGATAATTTGACTTATTTCCCGGGCTTTTTAACAATAATGGATTTCCATTTCGTTGGCTTAATAATGGGTAGGCAGGACTTTGATTCGATCCAATTACCTTATATGATTTCATGATAGCTGGCAAATTTAAATCTTCTTTTTCCTTGTCAAACACGCCTATGAAAAAGGGGTTTTTATAGTCAATGGCATTGATACTATTTCCAGTTGTAACAATATTGCCTAAGCTAGGTAACTCAAGCTCTGATAATAAGTTATTCCATGATGTAAGATTGATTTTTTCTCCCGGAAATAGCCCAATGGAATGTCCTTCCTCTGATAAGCGCACTAAATCAGCAGCTAGTCCACTACTTATATCATTAATGCCATTTACTAATATAAGATCCGCTTGTTCTGCTAAATCGCTTGTATAGGAAAGTTCGGATACGCTTGAAAGTTTGTAAAAGGGCTCGATTGAAAATACTTTAGGCATTGATTGTGATTCGGACTCACCATTAATAATTAGCACACGACTTTCCTTAGCAACTTCCACATTGAAATAATAGTTATCATCCCAATAAAGTTGTTTGTCTTTTATTTCGGCACTTCCTTCATACGTACCAGGCTGATTATTGGTGTAATTAAAACTAGTATTCAAGGTACTATTTGCTTTAATATCGGCAAACATTGCTCGTTTCTGTTTTCCTAATTCAATTTTTATCTCTACGTTGATGGCATCGAGATCGGAGTCATTTTTGACGCGAACAAATAATTCATTTTGGTCTCCAGCTTTTTGAAGGGGAGAGGCAAAGTAAATAGAATCTATGTATAGATTAGCTTGTGATTGTGCTGTAACTTGAATGGGATAATAAGACCCCGTATTATCTGCACTTAATTTAGTTGTTTTAAAGGTCTCTTTTTGAAAATCGGAAATTAAAACGTGTTGAACATTATTCAATCTAATTTGCTCATTGTTTAAACGAGCTATAAATTCCCTTTCCCAATTAATTATTTCATCAATATCTCGAGCTATTGGACACTCTTTAACTTTGTCTAATTGCTCAAGGGCTTCAATTTTTGTAAGCAATCGTTTTTCAAGTCCATTGAGTTTATTAGTATGCAATATGATTTTGCAATCAATGGGAGCTTTTTCAATAATTCGTCTCGCTATTTCTCGCGCCTCAGAAATTAATTCGCCCTCGACTCCTTTGGCAGTCATCGAAAATGAATTGTCGATATAAATAGAAATAACATTTTTCCCCGCATTACCTTGCCCATTTTTTAGCGGTAAATAGGGTTGTGCGAATGCAATAATGATTACTGAAAGAGCAATCATACGTGTAATTAAGACAATTATTTGTTTTAGTTTTTTGGTCGATTTATTTTCCTGATCTATTTTTTGAATAAATTGAAGCGAAGAAAAGTAAAGCGTTTTATACCTTCGGAAATGAAATAAATGAATGATAATTGGGATAATGTTCAGGCTTAAAAGCCAAAGAATGCCAGGATTAACAAATGCCATGCTTCAAAGTTAGTGCTTTTTCTTTGTTTTTTTGACACGAATGCATTGTTTGCTAAGAAAATTATAGAAAAAATCTTAGATAATGAGAACCTCGATTTTATGAATATGAAGAAATTATTAAACTTCTAAAAAGCAGTTTAATCAAAAAAAGATCAATTGTTTTTTAAGGCTTCAATCCGTTTCTTGTACTCGGTTGCTTTCTCGCTGTCGCCTAGTTTCGAATAAGTTGATCGTAATATTTCAAGTACTGCTTTATCTTCAGGTTTAACGATAATATAGCTCTCCAATAATGCTAAAGAACGGTATTGCATTTTCGTTGCCTTCTCAATTAAACGATCATAAGAAGGATCATTTTCAGGTAATTGACCTGCCTCGTATTTTAATTGGCCTGCCCAATTATACAAATGCGCTCCTAATTGGTATTGTGCATCGTTGTAGTTCGGGTCTATTTCAAGGGCTTTTGTTAACGCTTTTTCAGCTTTTTCATTTTCTTTTAAATCCATGTTCGCAGTCCCAAGTACATAGTATAATTGTTTATTCATTGGGTCGATGGCTAGGGCTTCATTTAAGTATTTCTCTGAGTCAACAACATCTCCTTTTTGAAGATAAATATTAACCAATAAAATGAGCACATCAATATTTGAAGGTATTTCATCATTAACTTTTTTAGCGATTTCGAGAGCTGCATCGTAGCTTTTTGTCTTTAAAAGGCTATCAACCGTTAGACTTAAACTCAATTGAGCATTAACCGCAGCATCGGGGTATTTTTCGTTTAAAAAACTTTTAACCTGAATAGCTCCAATAAATAATTGAGTAGCCATATCATATTTCTTAGTCTCATAAGCACTAATAGCCATGTTAAAATACATAGTTGAACGATAATTCAAAAAAGATTGAATGTCAGGAATAAGTTCTTGCTTAGGATCTTCCAAAACCTTGTTAAAGGATGTTCTAGCGATTGCTTCATATTCTTCTAATAGTGCTTCATCCGGTTGAACACCAGTGGAGGCACTTTCCATAGCTGCTACTTCAATTAATCCAAAATAAATTTCACCGCGATACATGTGCATTTTTGTAGATCCCGCTGTTTCTGTATTAACGGCTGCCAAATCGATAAATTCTTTTGCTTTTGTTATTATTTTTTTAGAAGCATCCAAACCAGCCATTGGGTTGTATTTCTTCATGAGTAATGCCGCATCGGTAACATTGGCTTTTTGAGCAAAAGAGGCTGTGTAAAACAACACTGCAACAAAAGAAGCAACTAATAAGTTAAAAATAGTTTTCATAACGAAGTTATTTTAGTTAACAAAAGTGAATGAAGGCATCGCATTTTCAAGTACCATGCCATTATAAAACATTTTAATTATTCATCATCATCATCATCATCATCATCATCATCAAGTTCCTCTTCGCTATCATTTGTATTCATGTCATCCAATTCAGGCTCCTCTCCATCATCATCTAATTCATCAAGTGGTGCCAATTCATCCATGTTTTCAGGAATTGGTAAGGCATCCAAGATTTCATCCTCCTCATCGTCCTCCGTTCTTGGCACATTGGCTATAGCGGCAATTTCAGCATTATTTTTAAGGTTGATTAATTTAACGCCTTGCGCAGCCCTTCCCATCGTACGAATGGTATCAATGTGCATTCGGATGGTAACGCCTGATTTCGTAATGATCATTAAATCATCTTCATCCCTAACATTCTGAATGGATAATAATTTACCGGTTTTATCCGTGATATTCATTGTTTTCACCCCTTTACCACCTCGGTTAGTGATGCGATAAACAGGTTCTTTATCTTCAGGATCATTTAAATAGGTTCGTTTACCATATCCTTTTTCAGAAACAACTAAAATGGTCGAATAAACATCTTCTACGCAAATCATACCAATAACTTCATCTCCTGCTTGTGTAAGCGTTACCCCTCTTACTCCAGCGGCATTTCTGCCCATTGGTCGCACTTTTATTTCGTTAAAACGAATGGCTCGACCTGAGCTTGTGGCCATAACGATTTCATTAACGCCATTGGTTAATCTTGCCTCTAACAATTCATCGTTGTCTCGAATGGTAATGGCATTAATACCATTGGATCGTGGACGAGAATATGCATCTAAGGACGTTTTTTTAATTACACCAAACTTAGAGCACATGATAATAAAATTGTTGCTTGTATATTCTTTATCTGTTAAATCTAAGACTTTAACATAGGCCTTCACTTTATCATCTTGAGGAATATTGATCAGGTTTTGAATCGCCCGGCCTTTCGATAATTTATTTCCTTCCGGAATTTCATAAACTCGCATCCAGAAGCAACGACCTTTTTCTGTAAAGATTAGTAAGTAGTTATGGTTTGTTGCTACGAATAAATGCTCTAAGAAATCCTTGTCGCGGGTTGTAGAGCCTTTAGAGCCCATTCCACCACGATTTTGAACTTTGTATTCTGCTAAATTCGTTCTCTTAATATAGCCTGCATGCGAGATCGTAACAACAACTTCTTCATCTGCAATTAAATCCTCCATTCGCATTTCGCTAGCAGAATATTCAATGGATGAACGTCGTGTATCACCATACTTGGTGCGCATATCGGTTAATTCATCTTTAATTATTTGCTTACGTCTTTCTTCATTTGCTAAAATTTCTTTTAAGTCTGCAATTAAAATCATTAATTCGTTGAATTCAGTTCGAAGCTTATCTTGTTCTAAGCCCGTTAAATGTCGAAGACGCATGTCGACAATTGCACGTGTTTGGATCTCTGACAAACCGAAGCGTGTAGAAAGTCTTTCTCTAGCGTGATCAGGACTATCTGATGTTTTTATGATCTCAATTACTTCATCGATATTATCCGAAGCAATGATTAATCCTTCTAAAATATGCGCTCTTTCCTCTGCTTTTCGCAATTCAAAGGTGGTTCTGCGAACCACCACTTCATGCCTAAATATAATGAATTGCTCCATGATCTGCTTCAAGTTCAATAAGCGTGGTCGACCATCAACTAAGCAAATGTTATTAACTGAAAATGAGGTTTGTAGAGCAGTGAACTTATATAATTTATTTAACACCACATTAGCAATTGCATCGCGTTTTATTTCAAATACAATGCGCATTCCGTTTCTATCGGATTCATCTCTTAAATCCGAAATCCCTTCAATTTTTTTATCGTTAACCAAGTCGGCAATTTTCTTAATCATTTCCGCTTTATTAACTTGGTATGGAATCTCAGTAACAATAATTTGTTCCCTACCATTCACCTCCTCGATTTCTGCTTTACCGCGAATGACAATCCGACCTCTACCTGTTAAAAAAGCATCGCGAACCCCCTCGTAACCATATATTATTCCACCTGTTGGAAAATCAGGTGCTTTTACATAGTTCAGCAACTCTTCAATTTCCAAGTCTTTATTGTCAATCAAGGCGATAATACCATCAATAACTTCTGTAAGATTGTGTGGCGCCATATTAGTAGCCATTCCAACTGCAATTCCTGATGCACCGTTAATTAATAAGTTTGGAATTTTTGTTGGAAGAACAGACGGTTCCTCTAAACTATCGTCAAAATTAGGTCGGAAATCAACGGTCTCTTTTTCTAGATCGTCCAACATTTCTTCTGTAATTTTTCGCAATCTTGCTTCGGTATATCTCATTGCGGCTGGGCTATCGCCATCCACTGATCCAAAATTTCCTTGTCCATCAACTAAGGGGTAACGCAAGGACCATGGCTGTGCCATACGAACCATCGTATCGTAAACTGAACTATCACCATGTGGATGATACTTTCCAAGAACCTCTCCTACAATTCTTGCTGATTTCTTGTGTGCTTTATTAGAATAAACACCTAAATCCTGCATTCCGTATAATACCCTTCTATGAACAGGTTTGAACCCATCACGAACATCCGGTAAAGCACGCGAAACGATAACAGACATCGAATAATCGATGTATGCTGACTTCATTTCATCTTCAATGTTTATCCGAATTATTTTTTCTCCTTCTGCCATAACTTTTATTATTGATATTTAAGCCCTAATTATTTTTTTTAGGTTATCAAAAGTAGCTATTATTCTTCGATTTTTTCTTTGTTTTATGGATAATTACTAACAAATTTTAATGGTAAAATGTGAATAATTATTACACCAATATTTTCTTTAATGATTATATTTGTTTCTTTAAATCACCTTATTTAATTATGGAAGCAAAATTTTCACCTCGTGTAAAAGATTTACTACGATTGAGCAGAGAGGAAGCGGTAATTTCTAAAAATAATTTTGTTTGCCCTGAACATTTGCTTTTAGGATTATTGAAACTAAATGAAGGAAAAGGAATTCAGATTTTGAATGAATTTCAATTGGATTTTGAGGTGATTAAAAGGGATTTAAATAATGTTTTAAAGAAATCTGCAAGTTTGCAATCTCCAAAAATGGAAAGTTTACCGCTTCTTAAGCAAACAGAAAACATTATTAAGCAATCGTATTTAGAGTCAAAAAACTTTAAATCACCAATTATTGGAACAGAACATTTACTTTTAACAATACTCAAGTATGTAGATTGCGCTGCTTGTCAGATATTGAATAAATACGGGGTTATATATGACAATGCTAAAGATGAATATGAAGCTATGATAGAAGAACAAAAATTTCCAAAAGCAGATTTTCCGAGTAATAACGATGATGACGAAAATTTGTCCTCTACTGCTTCTCGTAAATCTGGTGATTCAAAATCAAAAACACCAGTCCTTGATAATTTTGGTCGTGACCTAACAAAGATGGCTGAGGCGGGTAAATTAGACCCAATTGTAGGAAGAGAAAAAGAAATTGAACGTGTTAGTCAGATTCTCTCGAGAAGAAAGAAAAATAATCCTATTTTAATAGGTGAACCTGGTGTCGGCAAAAGTGCTATTGCTGAGGGTTTAGCTTTGAGGATTATTCAGCGAAAAGTTTCTAGGATTTTATTTGGCAAACGAATTGTATCGCTTGATTTAGCATCCTTAGTAGCAGGAACTAAATATAGAGGTCAATTTGAGGAAAGAATGAAGGCAGTGATGCAAGAATTGGAAAAGAATCCAGATATTATTTTATTCATAGATGAGATTCATACCATTATCGGTGCTGGAGGAGCTAGTGGCTCATTAGATGCTTCTAATATGTTTAAACCTGCACTTGCTCGTGGTGAACTGCAAGCTATTGGCGCGACAACATTAGACGAATATCGTCAGCATATTGAAAAAGATGGTGCATTAGAGCGGAGGTTTCAAAAGGTAATTATCGAGCCAACATCTATTGATGAAACGATTCAAATTCTTCAAAATATAAAAGAACGCTACGAAGATCATCATTCCGTAGAATATACACCTGAGGCAATTAATGCTTGTGTTAAACTAACGGAAAGGTATATTACTGATAGGCATCTACCAGATAAGGCAATTGATGCCCTAGATGAAGTTGGCTCGCGTGTTCACATAACCAATATTAACGTTCCAAAGGAAATTTTAGACATTGAAGAGAAATTAGAGTTACTGAAAATTGAAAAAAGTCAGGTTATTCTTACTCAACAATACGAAAAAGCAGCTGAGGTAAGAGATACAGAGAAAAAACTTCAGGATGAATTGGATGTAGCTAAACAAGTTTGGGAGGAAAATTCTAAAAACAATAAAATTATTGTCACCGAAGAAAATGTCGCAGAAGTTGTCTCCATGATGTGTGGAATACCAGTAAATAAGGTATCCCAAACGGAAACAGGCAAACTGGTAAACATGGGTGAAATCATCAGGGGTAAAGTGATAGGGCAGGAGGAAGCAGTAGAAAAAGTGGTGAAAGCAATCCAACGTAATCGCGCAGGTTTAAAAGATCCGAATAAACCAATCGGTTCATTTTTCTTTCTGGGCCCAACTGGTGTAGGAAAAACGCAACTCGCGAAAGTATTAGCAAAGTATATATTTGATACGGAAGATGCGCTTATTCGAATTGATATGACAGAATATATGGAGAAGTTTTCCATCTCTCGTTTGGTTGGCGCACCTCCGGGATATGTTGGATACGAAGAAGGTGGACAACTTACTGAAAAAGTAAGAAGAAAGCCTTACTCAATTATTTTGCTTGATGAGATTGAAAAAGCGCACCCCGATGTATTCAATTTGTTGTTGCAAGTGCTTGATGATGGACACATGACTGATGGATTAGGTAGAAAAATAGATTTTAAAAATACCATTCTCATCATGACATCTAATATTGGAGCTCGACAATTACAGGATTTTGGAACTGGTGTCGGTTTTGGTACTCGTTCACAGGTAGAATCTAAAGACGATAATTCGAAAGCAGTGATTCAAAATGCTTTGCGTAAAGCATTCTCTCCTGAGTTTTTGAACCGTGTTGATGATATGATTATGTTCAAGTCACTTGGTCGGCCTGAAATTCATAAAATTATTGATTTAGAACTAGATCATTTGTATGACCGCATTAAAAACCTAGGCTATTTTATTGAGATGTCCGAAAAGGCAAAAGATTTTATTGTTGATAAAGGTTATGATGAGAAATTTGGTGCTCGACCTTTAAAGCGTGCAATTCAAAAATATATTGAAGATCCATTAGCGGAACAAATCATTAATACAACCCTTTTGGAAGGAGACACGATTCTTTTGGAAATTGAAGATGGAAAAGAAGAATTAATCCTAACTGTTAAAAAACCGAAGGCACCTAAAAAGAGCAAATAGTTACTATATAGAAGAAAAAAAACCAACAAGTTACTTGTTGGTTTTTTTTATGCCCTTATTTTGTAATGGTTTTCTAACTTACTAATTAATTTCGGCTATGTGTTCAGACATGTATTCTCCTGCTTTCAACTTCCCTACAATTTTTGAAAAGCATTCGATGGTATATTGAACATCTTCTAAGGTGTGAACTGCTGTTGGAATTAAGCGTAATATTATCATTCCTTTTGGTACTACCGGGTAAACAACCATCGAACAAAATATATTATAGTTTTCGCGTAAATCATAAATTAAATTAGTCGATTCCGGAATTGAACCATTTAAATAAACTGGGGTTACGCAGGTGTTTGTATCGCCGATATTAAATCCAGCAGCCACTAAGCCAGACTGAAGGGCATGAGTAATTTCCCAAAGTTTATTTTTAAAATCAGGCGTGCTTCGCATCAATTCCAATCGTTTCAGCAATCCAACTACTAGGGTAATTGGTAAAGCTTTAGCAAATATTTGTGATCGCATGTTGTAGCGTAAATATTCTACTACCTGAGCATCACTTGAAATAAACCCACCAATTAATGCAAAGGATTTAGCGAATGTGCCAAAGTAAATATCAATTCCATCTTGGCAATTTTGCTCTTCACCGGCACCAGCACCTGTTTTTCCTAGTGTGCCAATTCCATGAGCATCATCCACTAACAATCTAAAATTAAATTTTTTCTTTAATTCAACGATTTCTTTGATTTTTCCTTGGTCTCCCCGCATTCCAAAAACTCCTTCGGTGATTACTAGAATCGCACCGCCTGTTTCATTAGCCAACTTTGTTGCACGTTCTAATTGCTTTTCACAATCCTCTATATCATTATGTTTGAAAACATATCGCTTTCCCATGTGTAAACGCACACCATCCAATATACAAGCATGCGATTCTGCATCATAAACGATCACATCGTGGCGATCAACAATACAATCGATAGAGGAAAGGATGGCTTGATATCCAAAATTACATAAGATAGTATCTTCTTTTTGAACAAATTCCGAAAGTTCTTTCTCTAATTGTTCATGTGGATTGCTATTACCACTCATCATACGAGCTCCCATGGGCATAGAGAATCCGTAATCTGCTGCTGCGTCTGCATCAGCTTTTCTAACTTCCGGATGATTGGCAAGTCCTAGATAATTATTGAGTGACCAATTTAATTTTTTCTTCCCTCTAAAAATCATGTGTGGACCTATATCTCCCTCTAATTTAGGAAAGGTAAAATAACCGTGAGATTCTTTCGCATGTTGTCCCAAAGGACCTCTATTGGCAAGTAATTTTTCAAAAATATCAGCTGGCATAACTCGTCTTAAAAATTAGTATTATTCTGCAAAATTACATTTTTTCTCTAACCAAATTTATGATAGAAATCATTTTATTAACAGGATGTTAAGCAATAACTATTAGTAGTGCTCACCGATATTCACGAAGAAAAATCAATAATAAATGGCTCTTCTTACTTTGCAAATGTATTTTGCTAAGCGAATCACTTGTTTTGTATACCCAAATTCATTGTCGTACCATGCATAAAGCACAACATTCTTTCCATTTTTCGCTACAATTGTTGCACTTGAATCATACACTGAACAGCAGGTATTTCCGATAATATCGGAGGAAACCAACTCAGGATCTATTGAATAGAATATTTGGTTCACTAAATCCCCATTTAATGCTGCATTTTTAATGGCATTATTAATACTTTCGATGCTTGTTTCTTTTTCTAATTCTAAAGACAAAATTGCTAAAGAACCATTTGGTGTTGGAACCCTAACTGCATTAGCCGTTAATTTATCGGCTAACTCCGGAATAACCTTAGTTACGGCATTTCCAGCTCCAGTTGAAGTTATTACCATGTTTACGGCTGCAGCACGACCACGACGTGATTTTTTGTGCATGTTATCCAATAAATTCTGATCATTTGTATAGGCGTGAACAGTTTCAATATGCCCCCTAACAATACCATAGGTGTCATTAACTACCTTAAGTACTGGGGAAATAGCATTTGTTGTGCAAGATGCCGCTGAAAATATGGTTTCATTTTCAAGGTCTAATTGTTGCTGATTGATACCAAAGACAATGTTTGGAATTTCTTTTCCTGGAGCAGTAAGCAATACTTTTGAAACACCTGGAGCTTGCAAATGTCTAGTAAGAGCTTCTTTTGTTGTAAAAACACCTGTGTTATCAATTACCAGAGCATTGTTAATTCCATAGCTAGTATAATCGATATCTTCAGGGTTTGATGCATCTATCATTCTGACTATCTGTCCATTGATAATTAAAGATTTCGTTTGTAAATCTTCTATAACCGTTCCTTTAAATGCGCCATGCACGGAATCATTTCGCAGTAATGAGGCTCGTTTGATGATATCTGCATCAGATGCTCCTCTGGTTACAATTGCCCTAAGACGTAGTTGCTGACCTTTTCCTGCTTGGCGAATTAATTCTCTAGCGGCTAATCGTCCAATTCGACCAAATCCATATAGAATGACATCTCTAGGTTGGATTTCATTTGTATTAGATGGTTCAAAGCCAATTAGTTTATTTTGAATAAAGGCTAATTGTGAATCGAATTCATGAGATTCCGATAGCCATTCATTTGCCAATTTGCCAATATCTAACTTTGAGGGTTTTAAATCTAACGAAAGAATAATTTCTGCTAAAGCCGAGGTGGTAAATACATCTATTGGTTTATTCACAACTTTTCCTGCGTAGTCATGAAGGTTTAATATCTCAGAAATAGTCACGTCAGTTAAATGGTGTCTGAAAATGACTAATTCAATTCCTTTCTCATAAAGTAATTCACCAACATAACTTTGCAATTTTACAGCCGCTCTTTCGTGCTCGATATGCTTGGTTAATTCTTTTTCGTAGCCCACATCTTGACTCATAGTATTACTTTTAAATATATTGAAAAAAAAAAGCTAGCAATGTTAACCGCTAGCCTTGCTAATATGGATTATCCTAAATAGGATTTAAGTAATTTATTTCTAGAGGCATGACGCAACCTTCGGATAGCCTTTTCTTTTATTTGTCTAACTCTTTCACGTGTCAAACTAAATTTGGCTCCAATTTCTTCCAAGGTTAGACCATGATTCATTCCAATTCCAAAGAATAAGCGGATAATTTCTCTTTCTTTATCGGTTAGGGTACTCAATGACCTTTCGATTTCTTTTTGAAGCGATTCTGCCATTAAAACGTGATCTGTTTTGGGTGCATCAGCATTCGCCATTACATCCATAAGCGTTCCGCCATCTTCGTTTGTAGAAAGGGGTGCGTCCATCGATACGTGTCTACCAGATACGTTAAGGCTTTCTTTAATTTTATCTTCGTGAACATCAAGTGCCTCAGCTAATTCTTCAGCCGAAGGTGGACGTTCAAATTCTTGCTCCAATCGTGAGAAAGCTTTGTTTATTTTATTTAAAGAACCAACCTGATTTAAAGGTAATCTAACAATTCTTGCTTGCTCCGCTAAAGCCTGTAAAATTGATTGGCGAATCCACCAAACAGCGTAAGAAATAAATTTGAATCCCCGTGTTTCATCAAATTTTTGCGCTGCTTTAATTAATCCTAAGTTACCTTCGTTAATTAAATCTGGAAGCGTTAAGCCTTGATTTTGGTATTGCTTAGCAACAGAAACTACGAATCGAAGATTTGCTCTAGTTAATTTCTCTAATGCTTTCTGATCTCCTACTCTAATTTTTCTGGCTAATTCAACTTCTTGTTCTGCGGTTATCAATTCTTCACGACCAATATCTTGTAAATATTTATCAAGTGATTGACTTTCTCTATTGGTGATTGATTTGGTTATTTTTAGTTGTCTCATGTATGAAAGAGCGCTTTTAAAGGATTAATATTAGAATAATCTATTACTGCAAAGTAACACCAAAAAAAAGGATTTGAAAAATTAAGATTTCAACATTTTGGACTACTTTTCAACCATTGATTGTAGATAAAAAAAGTTAAAGTCCAAATCCTCGGTAGTCTTTCATACCGCTTTCAGTCATAATTTCTAAGAGTACACCACTACTAGATATATTAAGTTTACTTATTAATTCCTCAACGTTATCAATGGGTTCATTGTTTACTTTTGTAATTATAGTACCCACAGTTAATCCTATTGATTTTAGTTTGCCAGTGGTAATTGATTTTACCTTAACACCATAGGTAATTTTTAATGCTATTTTCTCTTGTGCTGTTAATTCTATAAATGTTGCACCTAAAGCTGAGTTTTTATTTATTTCATCTTTTGAAGTAATGCCAGTTTCCCCATTAATATTTCTAAGAATTAATTCTTTGATTAATTCGTTGCCATCTCTTCTTATCGTAAGTTGAACCTTGTCACCAGGCATACGCTTTCCGATTTCTTCTTGAAGTTCTGAAGAGGAATTTACTTCCTTGATACCAATTTTTAAAATGATGTCACCGTCTTTTAGGCCCGCTTTATCAGCACTGCCATCTTCAATAACCTTTGAAATATAAACACCTTTCAAATTTATCAAGTTATTTTTCTCTTTCAATTCTTGACTAATATCGCTGATTTGAACACCTAGAAATCCACGTTGAACAACCCCGTAATCTATAATGTCACGCATTACCTTTTGTGCCAAATTAATTGGAATGGCAAATGAATATCCGCTGTAACTGCCAGTTTCTGAGGCAATGGCAGTATTAATACCTATTAATTCTCCTTTTATATTTACTAATGCACCCCCACTGTTACCGGGATTTACAGCTGCATCTGTTTGAATGAATGATTCTATAGGCACAATGTTCTTATCTGCATTTGACAATAAATTAATATTCCTTGCTTTGGCAGATACAATTCCGGCAGTAACCGTTGATGTAAGATTAAACGGATTACCAACTGCCAAAACCCATTCTCCTATTTTTACATCATCGCTATTGCCTATAGTAATAGGCTGAAAGGGTTTGTCACCAACTATTTTTAGTACAGCGATATCGGTTGAAGGATCTGCACCTACTAGGACTGCAGTATATTTTGAATTATCATTTAGGGTGACTTCAATTTCACTTGCTTCTGCAATTACATGGTTATTCGTTACGATATAGCCCTCAGAAGAAATAATCACACCTGATCCTGCAGCTGCACCATATTGTTTGAATTCTCGCCCACCTGCGCCTGGACCATAAAAAAATTCTTGAAATGGATCGCGCTGAAATGTAGTTCGAACAACTTTTGTTGTCACGTGAACGACCGAATTAATCGTGCTTTCGGCAGCAGGAACAAAATCTACCGGTCCTGTTGGATTCAGAGATGCAAATCTTGATGAATTTTGGCGATTCCCATCAATTACCTGATCTGATAATAGTTGATTGGGCGAGGCTACGCTAAAATAAATTGCTAATGGTAAGGTTCCACCGATAATTCCGATGCCAAAAACCTTAAGTAAAGAGATTGATTTCATAGGATAAAATTTAAGTTTTTCAAAATTAATAGATTTTTTCTAACGCTTCAAAAACGTTTTTAGTATTGTTAAGTTCATTTTTTGTGCCAATAATTTCTTAACGAATGAAAATCGAGAATTTGGGCAAGATACTATTCCCTCTATTTTGATTCAAAAAAATAAGGAGCTAACAATAAATCGTTTTTCTATCTTTGTTCTACGATGAAGAGTATTCTATTTTCAAAATACGAAGGAACTGGTAACGATTTTATCTTACTTGATAATTTACAAGGAAGCTATGACTTTTTATCAGTAGATCTAATTAAAAAACTTTGTCATCGTAAATTTGGAATTGGTGCGGATGGGTTAATCTTGATTAATTCGGATGAATCGAGTGATTTTTACATGGATTACTATAATGCGGATGGCTCGAAAAGTTTTTGTGGTAATGGTTCTCGATGTGCCGTTTTATTTACTTTATCACTAGGTCTTCACAAGGGAAAAACGATTTTTAAAGCGATCGATGGGCTTCATAAAGCTAGCGTTTCGGACGATATGGTAGCAATTGAGATGAATGATGTAAATGATATAAAATTTCACCAGAATGACTATCTACTCGATACGGGATCACCTCATTATGTTGTCTTTAATGATGATTTGTCTAGTGAGCATACGGTGCTTAAGGGCAAAGAAATTCGTTTCAGTGAATCGTTTAAAAAGGATGGAGTTAATGTCAATTTAATGCGTGTAATCGACTCTAATCAAATCGAGATTTCTACCTATGAGCGAGGGGTTGAAGACGAAACATATTCCTGTGGTACCGGCGCTACCGCCTGTGCATTAGTACATGATTATGTAGCTGATGGAAAACATACTACCATACAAGTGCTCGTTAAGGGCGGTAAATTGTCTGTTAGTTTTCATCGGGGTTTAAAGGGGCGATATTCCAATATAGTGCTGTCGGGTCCTGCAAAATTTGTATTCTTTGGAGAATTTTTGATCTAAGTACAATCCTTTTCAATACAGTTTAGTATCATTTTAGCGACAAGTCACAATCCAGTTAAGGCTATTAAAAGTTCCTAAGAATATGAATTTAGAACTTGTTTTTACCATATAAATGTTATTCGTACTATATTTGGTTCGCAATTCACGTTTCATTTTTCTGGATTTGTCTTGTATTTTGTTGCCGAGATTATTTTTTTTTGAAAAACACATGATTAAACAATGATAAAAGGTACCATGCTTTATTTAAGAGCGGTCGAAAGTTCGGACGCTACTATGCTTTATCTATGGGAAAATAATGTAGATCATTGGCGAATTGCAAATACAGAGGTTCCATTTTCAATGCATGCGATTCATAATTTAATAGAACAATATGCCTCTATTCGCACCTCTGGTCAGCTGCGTCTAATAATTTGTTTAAACGATTCTCAATTACCTATTGGAGCTATTGATTTATATGACATTAATTTTAGACATGGATTTGCGACTGTTGGTGTGCTCATTGCAAAGCAAGAAGATCGAAATAAAGGATTTGCTAAAGAAGCTTTTCAATTGGTCATTAATTATGCGAAAGAGGTATTGGACTTGTATAATTTACAATGTTTTATTCAAGCGGATAATTTAGCAAGTATACACCTTTTTGAAGGCTTGAAATTTGAGAAAGTTGGTGTGCGAAAGGAATGGTATAAATTTAAGAACAGTCGAATTGACGAAATATGTTATCAGTTATGTTTAAAAAACGAAATTTAATTATTGGAGGAATTATCCTCTTTATTTTTGTTCTAATCGCCGTGCTTCCTACCGCTTGGATTTATCTTTCCGGTGCTAAATCTACTACAAATAAGGACTTGCGATTTTTCTATATTAAGAATCCGATTTCATTGTCAACTCTAGCAACTCAGTTGGAAGAGCAAGGACTTATTGATAACACGGCAGCTTTTATTTCAGTCGGTTCCTACAAAGGCTTAGACAGTTCTTCCATTGCACAAGGTAAATATGCAATAGAACCTTATACTTCTTATCGTACTTTATTGAATGGCTTTACACTTAATTCTAATGGAAATGGAAATGCAGAGGTCGCTGTTGATGTCACGTTCAATAATTGTGTTGACTTAAAAGATTTAGCTGAAAAGGTTTCTGCATGCATTAATATCGATAAAAATAAATTAGAAACTCTTCTTGCAGACCCTAAAACAGCTGAAGAATTTGGTTTTACTGCACAGCAATTCCCTGCTATGTTTCTTCCTAATACCTATGAAATGTATTATGACACTGATGAAGATGAGTTTCTGAATAGAATGGCTAAAGAATTCAAAAATTACTGGACGGATTCAAGGAAAAGTCAAATGAAAAATATAGGATTAGAATCTCCTAGTCAAGTGGTAACATTGGCGAGTATTGTTTATTCTGAACAATCAATTGTATCAGAAGAATGGCCAATAATCGCCGGATTGTATTTAAATCGAATTCATGATGGAATGCGCTTACAATCAGATCCAACCTTTAAGTTTTGCTGGGGAGATAAATTAAAAGGCGTTCAGCGCTTATTAAATATTCATAGGGAAATTGAATGTGAGTACAATACTTATAAAATTAAAGGTTTGCCTCCTGGACCCATTTGTCTTCCATCAACAGCAGTTGTTGATGCCGTATTAAATCGTGCAAAACACGGATATGTTTATATGTGTGCAAAAGCTGATTATTCTCACAGACATAATTTTGCTGTTTCGGGTGAAGAACATATGAGAAACGCAAAGGTTTTTCAAAGATGGTTGGCAGGTGAACTTAAGAAAAAAGGAAAATAATGAAAAGAAGGTCATTTTTTAAAGCAGGATTAAGTATTGGAGCAATTGCTTTAATCGAACCCGTAAAAGGCGCTCAAGTATTAGCCTCTTCTTTTGAAGGATTAGCAACTGGACCTATAGTTTTATCGACATGGGTGCATGGTTTAGAGGCTAATCGTGCGGCATGGGAAATACTTAGTAAAGGTGGTAAAGCTG
This sequence comes from Crocinitomicaceae bacterium, assembly GCA_044336865.1. GTDB lineage: Bacteria > Bacteroidota > Bacteroidia > Flavobacteriales_D > Crocinitomicaceae > UBA952. The sequence continues at coordinate 34,397 of JBIIOQ010000007.1, forward strand.
TTGATGCCGTGGAACAAGGAGTTCGGGTAACAGAAGCAGATTTAGCCAACAGAAGTGTTGGCATCGGGGGTAGGCCAGATCGCGATGGACATGTTACTCTTGATGCTTGCATAATGGACGAAAAATCAAGGTGTGGTGCTGTGGCATTTATGGAAGGTATTGCACATCCAATTTCTGTTGCTAGAGCGGTTATGGAAACTACTCAACATGTAATGCTTGTTGGAGAAGGTGCTGAGAAATTTGCCGTTGAGAATGGATTTGAACAAGCTAAAATGCCAATACCTGAAGTGAAAAAAGATTGGCAAAATTGGAAAAAAGAAAATAAAGATTTATTCAAAAAGCCAATAATTAATCATGAGAATCACGATACAATTGGTATGATTGCGATGGATGCAAATGGTGATTTGAGTGGCGCGTGTACTACAAGTGGTTGGGCTTATAAAATGCATGGCAGGGTAGGGGATTCTCCTATTATTGGAGCTGGTTTATTTGTCGACAATGAAATTGGTGCTGCAACGTCAACAGGACTTGGTGAGGCCATTATTCGAGTAGCTGGAAGTAGTATGGTGGTAGAATTAATGCGCCATGGATATACGCCATTAGACGCTTGTAAAGAGGTTGTCAATAGGATAATTAAAAAACATAGTGATTTAACTAATTTACAGTGTGGCTTTATTGCCATCGATAAAAAAGGAAATATAGGCTCTTATTCTGTTTATGCAGGTTTCAATTTTGCGCTTAAAACAGCGACGGAAGATAAAATGGTCGACGCAGGTTTTGATCGTAATTGGTAGTATTGTGCTTATTTGATTGGTTTATTTATCAATCACTTAACTTACTATCTTTTTGATTATTTTTGTTATTAAGCAGCTAAAATTAATTGTTGCTTTTTTGCTTTATTTAAACACGATGAATTAATTATTATTATTTTTATATAACCTTATCCGCTATTTTATGAGAAGTTTAAAATTACTCTTTTTTGCCATTTTATTTGTTGGCGCAGTTCATGCCCAATCTTATCAAGCTAATTATTTGGATGGTCGAATACTATTTCAACTAAAAGGCGATACTTATCCGAATCAACTGCAAAAATATCAAGTAGATCCGAACGATTTTTCTTTAGTGGAGGAATTAAGTCAATACCCTGAACTTGCTAGTTTATTTGAGGATGTATCGATTACTAAATTTGAAAGGCCAAGTTATTTTACGTTCAAGCCTTCCTTAATGAATATGTATAGAATTCAATTCACTGATTTCTCAAAAGTTGACGAACTTATCAAAAGATTGCAAAGCATTTCTTCTGTTGTTTTTGCTGAAAAAGAACCAATTTACTTTACCGATTTTGTTCCTAATGACCCAAGTCACACAGGTAACGATAAATGGTACCACACTTTGGTGGGTTCTGAAAATGCTTGGAATATCCACCAAGGTCGAAATCAAGTCAAAGTAGCCATTGTAGATAATGCGGTGTATTGTGGTCATTCGGATTTGACCACCTTTAAGCAATATGACGTGGCAGATAATGATCAAAATGCTACCCCACCTCAAACGTATTCTCAAGATAATGGTTGGTCTCATGGAACCCATTGCGCTGGCTTGGCTACGGCTGATATTAACAATAGTGTTGGTATTGCCGGTTTAGGTGGAAATGTTGAATTAATCGGTGTTAAATGTACACCCAACACTTCTACGTCTTCTGGTTCTGTTTGGTATGGTTATGCTGGAGTTCAGTGGGCTTGTCAAAATGGCGCTCATGTAGTTTCAATGTCTTTTGGTGGAACTGGTTTTTCTCAAAGTTTTCAAAATTTAATTAATGCCTATCCTCAAGTTGTGTTTTTAGCAGCAGCAGGAAATAGCAACGTATCTACCTTAACGTATCCTGGCGCTTATACTAACGTTATTTGTGTTGGATCTGTTGATGCGACTGATCTACGGTCTTCATTTTCAAATTACAATGGAGCAAATCCTTATGTAGACATCGCTTCACCAGGTGGATATTCTAACGGCGGTCTGCTTAGTACGGTATATTCTACGGGTGGAAATAGTTATGCCAAAATGGGAGGTACTTCCATGGCCACACCTTTCGCTGCTGGTTTGGTTGGACTAATGTTAAGCGTTAATCCTTCTTTATCTCCTCAGCAAATCTTGACTTGTTTGATAAGTTCCGGTGTGAACATCAATCAGAATGTAGGTCCACGCATCAATGCTTTTGCGGCAATGCAATGCGCATCACAAGGCTTGATTTCGGGAGCTCCGGTTTCTAACTTTTTTGGAATTCCAACAACTTTATTTGAAGGCGATTCAGTTAAGTATTATGAAAATTGTTCCAATGGAGGCAATGCCATTAGTTCTTACCAGTGGTCGTTTCCAGGCGGAACTCCTTCTTCATTCTCTGGTCAAAATCCGCCTTATGTTACCTATGCAGCTGCTGGAACGTATACTGTGTCTTTAGCGGTTTCTAATGTTACGGCCAACGATACGGAAACCAAGGTTGGATACATTACGGTTAACACGCCTCCTTATGGTAACTGGATCATTCAGAATTCAGGGTTTTCTCAGGCCTCGAGAGGCATCAATTACATCTCTATTGTAGATCAAAACATTGTGTGGTCTACTGCTTACGATGGTAGTGGAACGGCAGCAAATATTCAGCAATTTACTAAAACCTTAGACGGTGGGAATACGTGGACCCCAGGCAACATTAATTTAGGGAATACTGGTCTTGGAATTTCCATGATTAAAGCCATTTCTGGAACTACGGCCTGGTTAGCGGCTTACCCCAATGCTGCAGGTCAGTTGGGTGGCATTTGGAAAACTATCAACGGGGGATCCACTTGGACCAAGCAAACCACGGCAACTTTTAGCAACGCGAGTAGTTTCACAAACGTTGTTCATTTTTGGAACGCTAACGATGGGTTCTGTATGGGAGACCCAATCAATGGGGAATACGAAATTTACCGAACCACCAATGGAGGAACCAATTGGACCTTAGTGAGCGGCGCTAATATTCCCAATCCTTTATCGGGTGAATTTGGTTACACGCGTCAAATCGAGACTTTTGGCAATAGCGTATGGTTCACCACCAATAAAGGTAGAATATACCATTCAACTGATAAAGGCGCTACTTGGGCCGTTTATACTTCGCCCCTCATAGATTTTGGAGGAACCACAATGAGCGGTAATTTTTCTTTTAGTTCGCTGAATGCTGGAATCATTGTGAATGTTAATGGTCTCGTTTATAAGAGCGCTAATGCAGGAGCAACATGGACACTTGTTACTACCACTGGGCCTGTTTACAGTAATGGGGTTTGCGCCATTGAAAATACAAACGTGATTTTTACAACGGGTGCAGCAACAACAGGTTCTGGTTCATCTTATAGTTTAGATGGCGGTATTACATGGACAGGTATTGACAATGCACAGCATTTATATTGCGAGTTTTTGACACCTTCTATTGGTTGGTCAGGAGGTTTTAATACCTCTTCTACCCAAAATGGCATGTGGAAATGGAATAATCTATCAAGTCCTCTAAGTGTGCAGTTTAGCGCTAATCCAGCCACAGTTTGTGTAAATACCCCAGTCCAGTTTTCAGACCAAACGACGGGTGGTACTATTTCTTCGTGGAATTGGAGTTTTCCTAATGGTTCCCCGGCAACGTCAACGCTTCAGAATCCATCAGTGACCTATTTTCAGCCAGGAACATATGCTGTGTCATTAACAGTGAGCGATGGTACTTTTTTAAGCAGTTACCAAGATACCGCTTTTATTGTGGTGGAGGCACCTCCAGCAAATCCAAGTGCGATAGTTGGGAATATTTCTCCTTGTATCAATACCTTAGAAAACTACAGTGTGACCAACGACCCTTCGGTTTTTTACAACTGGACGCTTCAGTCAGGTTGGTTAGGGATGAGTAATTCCAATACTATCGCAGTAACATTTGACAATACCTCAGGTCCATTATCTGTTACTACTAACAATTCTTGTGGAGCGAGTGCAGCTTCTGTATTGAATATTAGCGTGGGTGCTGCACCAGCTGCACTTTTCTCTTATACTTTGATTGGCGGCGTATTAACCCTTACCAATACCTCTTTGAATGCCTCGAATTATTATTGGGAATTTGGAAATGGTGTCACTTCGAACGCAACCGATACAAGTATTTCTTATACATCTCCCGGTTCATATTCGATCACACTGGTGGCCACAAATAATTGCGGGGTTTCGGATACCCTAATTCAAGTGGTTCAAGTTCTTGGATTAGTTGATTTAACTTCTCAGGCGATAACTGTTTATCCTAATCCAACATCAGATGTTATTTTCATTCGATTAATGGATAAAGGATTAATGGGCGAAAAAATGAGCTTATTTGATATTGCAGGTAGAAAAGTAATGGAGAAAGTTATCACGCAAGAAAATGAATCCATTGACTTGAGTTCATTTAAATCTGGTATTTATCTACTAAATATTCTAGGTGAATCTACTAGAATCGTAAAGCAGTAAAGATTCCTGTTTGCGGATTTTATGATAACTCGTTAATAAAGAGCTAAGGAGACTTTTATTTAGTCAACTATTTTGTTGGCTGTTAATTCATTGATAAAATTGAGCCTCATTTATCCCAATTTACTGTTTATCGGACACTCATAAATAGATAATCTAACATCACCCCTTTTTAGTTGGGATGATCAAAGTACTTTTATATATTTCGCTTTGCACGGTTCGATACAAGGGTAAATTAGAATTAATGTGTCGCCGCTTACTTCATATTTAAGTATTAAATTAGGACATGTAGTAGAAATTATAGTAGAATCAATTTCTGAGTATGTTCCTGCTGTACTGGTATTAGATTCAATAGACATATCACAGATTACACCATTGGAATTAACATTTCCATTGGTATTGAATACTAAATTTTTATCGCTACTTACTGCAGTGAATACACCGCTTCCATTTCCTGGATCCATTAACACTTCTTTTAATAGCCAAGTGCCAGTCAAGGAGTCTCTATCATTTTTCTTACACGAAGCAAGGAAGCTTATGATTACTAAAATTGCGAATGATACTTTCATGGTATTTAATCAGTTAATGTTTTAGCTAAAATAAACAAAAAAAGCGACTATTAGTCGCTCTTTTTTTTACTTGGAGAGGTTGTTTTTTTATTGCTTTATAAACGAAAGCGTTTCATTCGCATTTTCTGAAGCTATCTGAACTAAATAGTGTCCGTTTGTTAATGATTCAATAGCTATTTTAGCAAATCCATTGTTTACTTGTCCGCTAACTAATTCCCGTCCTGACATATCCAATATCTTGTATCCGAAGTTTGTAATATTTCCTGTAATTGAAATATTATCAGTACTTGGATTCGGGTATAGCTTGAATTGGTTCATACTTGATTCATCAACTCCCACCAACATCGTATTGATATTGTAAGTTGTGTTCGTTACGATAGGAGCATTCCAATCAAAGTAAATATACGCCGTATTTTCAATGGTACTTCCAACTGGATTTCCATTGTTTTCTTGGATTCGGTAAACCAAATGCCCGTGACTTCCAGGTTCGTTGCTCGTTGAGTCATCTAACCAGATATTAGGGTATTCAAATTTTAGTAAACCATTCCCCATATTTACCACTTGCATGTTGTGAGAAGACTCCACTAAAGTGAAAGTAGACCAATCCAAATTCGCATCCAAAGTATCTAGAATGTAGATGTTCTGTGCAGGAGCTGTTCCTGTATTTTGAAATTGAATGGTGTACGTTAAGGCATCAGTTAAACTAGCATCGATTTGTTCCGATGGAATGGCTAATGTTTCGTATAAAGCAGGTCTTCCAACCACTTTATCATTCGGGTCATAGCTATTTCCAACGATCTGTAAAAGTGATCCATTGTTGTTTAAAGTAGAACAATCAACTATATTTCCAGCGGGCGTTATTGTTGATGTAAAATAATGTTGCGTTCCGCTTTGTATTCCGGAAGGAACATTAAATGTTATTAAATCGATAGACGAGAAAGAATTTGATCCAGAATTTAAATTCCATGTAATTGTATTACCACTAATTACGTATCCTGTATTAGCGATTGAACTTGTATTTACGGTAACTCCTGCTGGATAAGTTAATGTTAAGGTATACGCCCCAACTGCTCCAGGACCATAAGAACCCCAATTTAAATGGAAGTAGGCAGTCGTATTTTGATAGTATCCGATCCATGGCGTAACGGTAGTCCATAAATCAGCACATAAATTGGCACCACCTCCGCAATTTACTGCGAAATACCCAGGATTTGGTGTGGTAGAATTTATTCCAACTAGTGTAATGATATTATTTGGCATTGTATATCCGTTGTAGGTCAACCATTGTTGGTTAATTACTCCAATTACATAATTTGTGTTTGAAACTGGCCCACAATAGATGAAGAATCCGTTGGTATCTGAATAAACAGTAACTGTATTCGAGCCGATTGTATTTTGCGAATATAGTAATATAGGCGCTCCTACGATAGGAGATTCGTTGGTGTCCATGGTACCGTTTCCATTAGCATCACAGAATACAAATCCTGCGTAGCAATTAGTATTTCCTGGGTTGTTTCCACAATTAACAGCAAAATTATTAAGTGCAGGAGGAATTCCTGAGTTGCAGCCAACATTGATTATTGTTTGAATGTTTGAGTTTGCCGTATAGCCATTTGAGGTTAACCAATTAGCATTTACAGATACAACTGAAGGTTGTCCAGCAGTACCTGCGTAAGAAACTGTATAAAAACCAGTATTGTTTGTATATCCAGTGTAAGTAGTTCCATTAGATACGACGTTTACAGGTGCATTGATTACAGGAATGTCTCCAGTATTATAAACACCATTATTATCAGTATCACAAAATACCTGCCCACCCATACACATATAATTATTTCCCTGACAACCAATCGTATAGTTGATGGTGTCAATTGCAAAAGTTTGGTTGGCAGGATTATAAACGGTTATAGAAATTGGATATGTTCCCGAGGAATTGTACGTATGAGTTATTGGCGGGTTGAAATTAATAAAGGTTCCTGATGTTGATGTTCCAGCACTATGTGTGGTAGATCCGCCATCGCCCCAATTAATTTGAACTTGAAATTGAAAAGGAGCAAAATTATTACCAATGATGACATTTTGAATATCTGCTGGAACTGTGCCTGCAGTAGTAGCTGCTGTTTGAGCAGAAAAACTCATTGTGATGGTTGAATCACAACTTAGTAATGTACTTGTGTTTGTTTGTGTTAAACCTGTTAGAGCATATCCTACAACTTGTGCATGATAAAACGAGGTAGATAATAGGCAAAAACTGCATATTAGCTTAAAAAGTAGATTTTTTTTCATGGATATGATTTTAGATTCGTTATCACGACGAAAACTAACATTGATTAGTTGCTTTCAATCGCATATCTTCATTATCTTTGAGGGAATAAATAATTTACACCAATATAATGCAAGAACAATCCATTAATAAAGCGCTATTAGCTGATTTTGGGAACTTAGAATTATTAGCAAAACAAGTTGTTGAAGGATTTATTACTGGACTTCATAAGAGCCCTTTTCATGGTTTTTCTGTAGAATTTGCGGAACATCGCATTTATAATCCTGGTGAATCTACACGCCATATAGATTGGAAGCTTTATGGACGTACCGATAAGTTGTTTACAAAAAAATATGAAGAAGAAACCAACTTGCGTTGCCAACTTCTAATAGATTGTTCTAGTTCGATGTTTTTTCCAAAAGATGCTAAATTAACCAAGCTGATTTTTTCAATGTATGCAGCGGCAAGTTTAATTGAATTACTGAGAAGGCAACGAGATGCTGTTGGACTTACTATTTTCTCCGATCAAATTCACATTAATTCCAAAGCGAAATCTAGTCCTGCTCATCATCGGTTTTTATATGCAGAAATGGAAAAATGGTATCGTAATTATGATGAAAGCACAAAAAGAAGTACTGATACCATTCAAACCTTACATGATATTGCGGAGCTTAGTCACAAAAGAAGTTTAATTGTTCTTTTTACTGATTTGCTAGGAAATAGTGACAGTATAGATGCAATGTTTCAAGCTTTAAATCACTTAAAACACAATAAGCATGAGGTTGTGATTTTTCACGTATCCGATTCAAAAATGGAATTAGATTTTGAGTTAGATAACCGACCTTATCAATTAATCGATATGGAAACGGGCGAGAAAATCAAAGTGCAACCTACTGAAATTCGTGAGAAATACATTGAGGGAATTCGTAAATATATGAATGAGGTAAAACTTCGTTGTGCAGATTATCGAATTGATTATGTTGAAGCCGATATTAATGAAGGATACCATCCTGTGCTCATTCAATATTTGTTAAAAAGGGAAAAGATGTTTTAACTCATGAGTTTCCTTCATTCTAAATAGTATTTTTGTTTTATGAATTCCGTTGATCAAATAATTTCTCCCATAAAGAATGAAATGACTCTTTTTGAGAAGCATTTCAAAGAAACAATGCACTCAAAAGTACCATTGCTGGATAAAATCACGAACTATGTTGTGAAGCGTAAAGGAAAGCAGATGCGGCCCATGTTTGTTTTTCTTTCTGCCAAAATGCTGGGAGAGCTTAATGAAAAGACTTTTGATGCAGCCGTTTTGGTGGAATTGCTTCATACTGCAACCTTAGTGCATGATGATGTCGTGGATGATGCGAATGAAAGAAGGGGGTATTTTTCGATTAATGCTCTTTGGAAAAATAAAATTGCGGTCTTAGTTGGTGATTATATGCTTTCAAGAATTTTATTGCTTTCGTTGGAAAAAGAAAATACTGATTTATTGAAGATTGTTGCTCGTTCGGTTAGGGAAATGTCGGAAGGTGAATTACTTCAAATTGAGAAAGCGAGACATTTAGATATTACAGAGGATATCTATTTTGAGGTAATAAAAAAAAAGACAGCATCTCTTATTTCAACTTGTTGCGAGTCTGGTGCCTTAAGTGTTGGTGCTAACTCGTATTCTCAACTGATGTTTAACTTTGGTGAATTAGTCGGAATTGCATTTCAGATTAAAGATGATATATTTGATTATGGTTCTCCAGATAAAATTGGAAAGCCAACAGGTATTGACATTAGAGAACAAAAAATGACATTGCCTTTAATATACGCTATTAACCATAGCTCGAAAGAAAATAAAAAAGAATTATTGGACATTGTAAGGTATAAAAATGAGGAAGATACTTCTATTAAACGTGCTGTTCAATTAGTTTTACAGTCGGGAGGTATCGAATATGCTCACGAAAAAATGATGGAATACGGTAAAAAAGCCATTGAATTATTAACAGAAATTCCTGAATCTGATGCGAAAAAATCGCTAATAGGTTTAGTGCATTTCACAATGAATAGAGAAAAATGAAAGTTTTTATTGGTGCCTTTATCTTGCTTTCCTTGTTAGTATCCTGTAATGGTAAGCAAGAAGATCAATCTGTTGTTACAGAAAAAAAGGAAGATTTAGTGGAAATTAAAAACGGTATTTATACAGAATGGTATCCGGGCAAGAAAAATATTAAATTTCAAGGGGCGCAAGATGCAAAAGCTCAACGAAATGGAAAATGGGTTTTCTTCTCGGAATCAGGGAATGAATTATCATTTACTTTTTATTCAAGGGGTTTAAAAGATGGATTTACCGTGGTAAAATATCCAAGTGGAAGAATACATTACCGAGGAGAATATAGAAATGATACCATTGTTGGTTTATGGACAACCTATGATGAAAATGGAAAGGTGAGCAAGGAGAAAGATTTCGGATATTAAAAATAAAAATGAGTAAAATTTCAACCTTTATTATTGAAGAAATCATGCAAACTTCTCGCATTGAGGAGGTAATTGGCGAATTTGTGCAGTTAAAGCGTGCTGGATCTAATCTAAAAGGTTTAAGTCCTTTCACTGATGAAAAAACCGCTTCGTTTGTCGTTTCGCCAGCAAAGCAGATCTTTAAATGTTTTTCAACAGGTAAAGGGGGTTCGGTTGTTTCTTTTCTTATGGAGAAAGAACATTATTCTTATCCAGAAGCATTGAGGTGGTTGGCTGATAAATATGGAATTGTAATTCCAAATGATGCTGGCCCTTCCGCAGATGAATTGTCACTAAATACGGAAAAAGATAGTTTGTTTATTATCAATGAATTCGCGAAACAACACTTTGCTAATGCTTTATTATCATCCGATGAAGGCCAAGCTATTGGTTTAAGCTATTTTGAAGAAAGAGGTTTTCGAAGAGATATTATTGAGAAATTTCAGCTAGGGTATTGTTTAAATATAGCCGACAATTTTACTAAAACTGCTATAGAAAAGGGCTATAAATTATCCTATCTAGAAACTGTTGGTTTAACTAAATCAAAAGATGATCGATTTTTTGATTTTTTTCGAGGTCGTGTAATGTTTCCAATTCATAGTATTTCAGGCCGCGTCCTAGGATTTGGTGGTCGCACCCTACAAAATGATAAGAAAATTGCCAAGTATTTTAATTCGCCTGATAGCATCGTTTATAATAAAAGTCAAATCTTATACGGCTTGTTTTTTGCTAAAGGTGACATCATTAAGTACGATGAATGTTTGTTGTGCGAAGGATATACTGATGTGATAGGCATGCATCAATCTGGGATACAAAACGTTGTTTCATCTTCAGGCACTTCCTTGACGAAAGACCAAATAAAATTAATTTCGCGGTATACCAAAAATATCACAATCCTTTTTGATGGCGATGCTGCTGGAATTAAAGCTTCTTTTCGTGGCATAGATTTGATTCTGGAAGAAGGGATGAATGTCAAAGTAATTTTGTTTCCAAATGGTGAAGATCCTGATTCGTATGCAAAGGGACATACTACCGAGGAGACTATTGACTTTATTAAAGCAAATAAGAAGGATTTTATTTCATTCAAGGCTTCCATTTTACTAGGTGAAGGCGAAAATGACCCCTTACAAAAAGCTAAATTGATTAAAGAAATTATTCAAACGGTTTCCTTGATTCCTGATCATATTACAAGAAGTGTTTATGCAAAAGAATTGTCGACGCAATTTGAAATGGACGAAAACATGGTGAGCAACGAACTAATCCGCTTGCGTAAAAATAGTTTGGCCAATGAGCTAAATGAACCCATGATTCGTGATGTAAAGGTTGCCAACGATAATGTTAGTATACTTCCAACGCAAAGCAAAGAAGAATTAACCTATGAATTCGAGTTAATCCGAATCATGTTGCAATTTGGAACCAACGAAATTGAAACGATTCAAGGTGATGCATTATCTCCTCAGAAAGTTTCAGTTGTAGAAATGATTTGCCAGGAGTTGACAAATGATGAATTATCTTTTCGACACCCTCTTTGTCATAAAATCCATACTGTTTTTGTTGAGGGTTTAAATGAGCAAACGGTCTATTCAATGTCGTATTTCCAACATTTGGAAGACCAGGAATTGATGAAATTTATCAGTAATCTTGAGACGTTCGAATCTGAATTAAGTCCAAATTGGATTTTGAAATATAATATCTTTACTAAAACAGAAGAAATGGGGCTATTTCACACAGTTTCCAATTTACTGTATAATTTTAAATATAATAAAGTTAATGAGCATATTTTGTCGCTTCAAACAAAAATGAAAGACGCTAGTATATCCCACGACGAATTAATGGATATCTTAGCGGAGCAAATGGCCTATGAGCGCGTGAAAAAAGAAATAACAGGTCATTTAGGCCGCATAATTTTAAGATAGTATGTTGAATAAAACGATTTTTAATTTAGGGCCATTTCATATTTGTTTTTGGAATATTGTCTTCTTGTTCCTCATATTTTTTTCAGCATTTATTCTTCGTAGGGTTTTTCATCGGTTTTTAAAAAATTCCCTTAAAAAGTCTAATATCATTATTGAAGGAAGGCTCATTACATGGGTAAAATTAGTGAGCCAAAGCGTTTATCTAGTTGCGATCTATTTTGCCGTCATGAGTTTTAGGTTTAACAATAAAGATATTTCCTTTAATGACTTTTTGGATTTTAAGATAATTGCTTTAAAAAACTTTAACCTTACATTTTATGATTTCTTCGTAATAATAGTTGTTTTTATTGCTACCAAAATGTTGGTCAATGTAACGAAGCTTTATTTAAGTCAAAAACTAAAGTCTAATAAAAGAATTGATGATGGTACCGATTACATCTACATTCAAATTTCTAAATATATTATTTACTTATGTTCAATTTTACTTACTTGTAAAATCTTAGCTATTGACTTAGGCTTAATATTGACAGGATCTTTAGGGTTATTAGTTGGACTAGGGTTAGGACTTCAAGATGTATTTAAGGATATAATTGCAGGAGTGGTTTTATTACTAGAAAAAAATATTAAAATTGGTGATATTGTTGAAATATCAGGAACTTCAAATCAATCGTCTGTGGTAGCCAAGATTCTGAAAATTAATCCTCGTACTACTCAAATTGAAACCCGGGAAGGAAATGTGCTTATTATTCCAAACACAAGATTAACGCAACAGCAGGTTGAAAATTGGACACATGGTTCTACATTATCACGTTTTACAATTGAAGTTGTAGTAGAATATGGCGCTAATTTAGAGTTGATATCTAAATTACTTATTGATTCAGCACTGAGTCATCCTAAAGTTAAAAAGGATCATCCCATTTTTACTAGAATGGCTAATTTTTCAGACAATGGATTGCTAATGGAATTAATTTTTTGGGCAGATCAGAGTTGGGATATTAATAATTATAAATCAGACCTTCGCTTTGAAATATACCGTTTGTTTTCTATTCATAATATTACCATACCTTACCCCAAACGCTCAGTGGAAGTTAGCAACAAGCTTTAATCTTTAAGAGCACTTTTATATACACTTATTGTTTTTTCGATGCCTAAATAGAGTGCATCTGCTATTAAAGCATGCCCGATAGAAACTTCTGCTAATAAAGGAATTTTTGATTTAAAGAAAGCTAAGTTTTCACTATTTAAATCATGGCCGGCATTAATCGCTAAGCCAAGTGAAATGGCAAAATTTGCAGCATTAGTATACGCTTCCATTATTTTTTCTCGATCATCATGATTGGCATCGGCGTATGGTCCAGTGTACAATTCGATGCAATCTGCCCCTAACGACGCCGCTAATCCTATTTGCTTAAGGTCTGTTCCAACGAACAATGAGACTCTGATTTTCATTTTTTTTAATTTTGAAATAATCGGAGTAAGAAAAGCGCTATTTTCTTCTAATTCCCAACCGGCATTAGAGGTCAAAACATGCGGTGGATCAGGAACAAGTGTTGCTTGTTTAGGTTTGCATTCTGCTACTAAGTCCATAAATCGCTCATCTGGATAGCCTTCAATATTTAATTCAGTAAGAATTACTTGGCTTAGCTTTACAGCATCTGCTCGGGTGATGTGCCTTTCATCTGGACGTGGATGTATGGTGATTCCATTCGCACCAAATCGTTCGCAATCTAATGCAAATTGAATGACATTTGGCGTGTCTCCACCTCGTGCATTTCGAAGGGTAGCTATCTTATTTATGTTAACGCTTAAGTTTGTCATGGTCTAATTTACTCCCGCAAAATTACAAATTCTCATAGTATTTTACTATTTTCGCCGTATATGCGGGCATTTGAACTCATTACCGACGAAATACCACCCTTAATTCACTCTGATTCTGGTGAAAAAGCCATAAACTGGATGGATGAATTTAAAGTGTCCCATCTTCCGGTATTAAAAAATGGTGCTTTTGTTGGCGTTGTGTCTGAATCTGCTATCCTTGATCGCTTGGAGTTGGGTAACTCTTTGGATGTACTTTTCGACCACTTACCAAGACCTTATGCTCTTCAAAATGCCCATATTTATGAGGTGCTTGCCATGATGTCGGAATATAAAATAAGTATTTTGCCAATTTTAGATGATAATGAACAGTACTTGGGTTGTACAAGTATTTATCATCTGATGACAACACTCGCTAATATCGGTAGTATTAAAGAACCGGGTAGTATTTTGGTGCTTGAAATTAATGCTATTGATTATTCTATGGCACAAATTGGACAAATTGTTGAAAGTAACAATGCAAAAATCCTCAGTTCTTATATTCTTTCCGATGCTGCATCTTCCTTATTGGAAGTTACCTTGAAAATAAATGAACTAAATCTCACACGGATCATTCTTACTTTTGAACGTTATGATTATAAAATAAAGGCTGCTTATCAAGCAGGAGCTAGTGATGATGATTTGCGATGGAAGTATGATGCATTAATGAATTTTATGAAATTTTAAGCATGAAAGTAGCCATCTACGGTAAAAAAATAAATAAGAATATCTCAGAATATTTTTTAAATACACTTGCTGTAATTGAAAAGTTAGGGTGGACTGCCGTTTTAGAAACAGATATTAATGCCAGTCTTATTGCGAAATGTGGCTTAAAGGATACCTATCAAACTTTTAGCTCTTTCGCTGATATTAAAGCTGGAATTGATTTATTTATTAGTCTTGGGGGCGATGGAACGTTTCTTAAATCGGTTGGGTATATTCGTGATTCTGGTGTGCCAATTCTTGGTATCAATACAGGGAGATTAGGATTTTTGTCTAATATAGCGAAGGATGATATCGAAGTTACCTTAGAGGCGATTGATTTAAAAAAGTATGATTTTCAGCTCCGTTCCTTGCTAAGGGTGAATACCCCAGAAGATATTTTTGGGACAGATAACTTCGCATTAAATGAATTTACGATTCAAAAACGAGATACCTCGACAATGATTACGGTACATGCAAGTTTAGATGATAAGTATTTAAATAGTTATTGGGCTGATGGTTTGATTGTTTCCACACCAACTGGTTCTACAGCTTATAATCTAAGTTGTGGAGGCCCTATTATTACTCCAGGTTGTCAAGTTCATATCTTAACGCCAATTGCGGCACACAATTTGAATGTGCGCCCGGTCGTCGTTCCTGATCATTTGCCTATTAAGTTAAGTATTGAAGGAAGGGAGCGTAGTTACTTGATTAGCTTAGATGGAAATTCAAAAACGATTAAACAAGGTGAAGAAATCATCATTAAAAAAGCGGAATTTATGATAAATGTCATTAAATTTGAGCACAATAATTTTTTAGATACCATACGAAACAAAATGTTTTGGGGAATAGATAAACGAAATTAATATTATGAAAAAACAACTTTTAACCATCGGCTTTGTAGGCCTAGCTTTATTTTCAATCGCTCAGAAATCTAAAGATAAAAAAGTAATTCTAACGAATGAGATTGATTCTGTTTCATATCTTATTGGAGTAAGTGTTGGAAACAACATTGGAAAGGAAATGTCTGAGGCGAATATTGAATTAATTATTCAAGGCTTTAGAGATGCTGTAAATCAGAAAACGCTTGCTTGTAATGACGATGGAAATGCTATATTACAACAATATTTTACAAATAAAGCTGGTAAAGTTCAAGCTCAAGAGGATAAAAAAAATGAAGTGTTTAAGGGTGAATCTGAAAAATTCTTAATTGATAATCTTAAGAACCCTGAAATTAAAATGACCTCAAGCGGTTTGCAGTATATGATTTTAAAGGAAGGCAGTGGTGATCATCCAAAGGCCGAGTCTACAGTTAAGGTTCATTATCATGGAACCACCATCGAAGGAAAAGTATTTGATAGTTCTGTGGATCGGGGCGAGCCTATTGAATTCCCATTAAATCAAGTGATAAAAGGTTGGACAGAAGGATTACAATTAATGGCTGTTGGATCAAAATTCAAGTTTTTTATTCCTCAAGAATTAGCCTATGGTGCACAGTCGCCTAGTCCTGAAATTAAACCTTATTCGACCCTAATATTTGAAGTTGAACTATTGAGTTTTGAAGATCCAAAATAAAACTAAAATCAATCCCTATGAAAACCTTATTTTTTTTAACAATTATGACTGCAACAATTCAATTTTCGTTTGCGCAAAAGCAAAAGTTAGAGAATGGTCTATATGCTCAATTTAACACAAGTAAAGGAATTATTATCTGTTCTTTAGAGTTTGAAAAAACACCTATGACGGTTGCCAATTTTGTTGGCTTAGCGGAAGGGAAGTTTGAGCACGCGGATAAAAAATTTGATAAGCCATTTTATGATGGATTAAAATTTCACCGTGTCATTAAAGATTTTATGATTCAAGGTGGTGATCCACTTGGAACTGGAAGTGGCGATCCGGGTTATAAATTTTATGATGAAATAACAGCGGACTTGGTGCATTCTGGTCCAGGGATATTGTCGATGGCTAATTCAGGACCCAATACGAATGGCAGTCAGTTTTTTATAACTCACAAAGAAACACCTTGGTTGAACGGAAAGCATACTGTTTTTGGACATGTGGTTCAAGGTCAAAATGTAGTTGATTTAATTGCGCAAAACGATACGATTCTTAGTCTTCAAATTCTACGTTTTGGCGATGCAGCAAAGAAATTCAATGCTACTAAAGTATTCACTGAAAAATATGCAGCAGCGAAAGCAGCAGATGAAGTTATAAATGCTGAGAAGATTCGCCTAGAAGCACTTGCTGCCATTGAGTATGCAAAGATTGAAGCAATGAGCCAAGAGGAATACCAAAAATATATGCTTGAACAAGTATTACTTAAATACCCAAATGCCAAGCAAAGTGCAACGGGATTAGTGTATGATATTGTAAATTATGGCGAAGGCGATAAACCTGTTCTAGGTTCAAAAATGGGACTTCACTACAAAGGTACTATACGTTCGGACGGTAAAAAGTTTGATTCTTCGTATGATCGAAATTCACCTTTGGAATTCAATTATTTAGTTCAAAAAATGATTCCAGGTTTCGAAGAAGGAATTGGCATGTTAGGAAAAGGAGGGAAGGCAACCTTGATTATTCCTTATTTTCAAGCGTATGGTAAAGATGGGCGACCTGGAGCAATTCCTCCTTATGCGGATTTGGTTTTTGAAATAGAAATACTTCAAGTTGATCCTGCTAATTCTCCCGTTAATCCTGAGCATATTCACACAGAAGGCGACGGACATAAGCATTAATTCCTGCTTTTTTCTTAATTGGTATACGCGTACATGATAATATTCGCGCCCATTTGCAATGCCTGAAGATGTTTTTCAGCTGAATCATTGTGCACCTGTGGATCTTCCCAACCATCGCTTAAGTCAGTTTCGAAAGTATAGAGACACATTAGCCGACCATCTTTAATTAAACCAAAGGCTTGAGCACGTTTTCCATCGTGTTCATGTATTTTAGGAAGTCCGTTAAAGGTGTACTTTTGCTTAAAAATGGGATGATTAAAGGGTAATTCTACTAAATCGATCTCCGGAAATGCTTTTTTTAATTCAATACGAATGAATTCATCCATTCCGTAGTTATCGTCAATGTGTAAAAATCCGCCACCTAATAAATATTGTCTTAGGTTATTGGATTCTTCTCTCGAGAAAACAACATTTCCGTGGCCAGTCATGTGAATAAATGGATAAAGAAAAATGTCTTTGCTTCCCACTTCTACATAAGGTGTTTCTTTGTTTATCGAGGTGCCTAAATTTTGATTGCAAAATGTAATCAAATTGGGTAGAGCAGTTGGATTCGCATAATAATCTCCCCCGCCATTGTATTTTAAAACTGCCAATTGATAAGTCCCTTGACTAAATGCCATGGAGCTAAGGAGTGTCATGAAGCCAATGGATAGTATTTTTCGCATACTACAAAAGTAATTTATTTTACTTAATTACATTCTTTAGAAATTTAATGTACTAGGGTAGTTAATATTTTCAGCCCTGAGCTATAATTCAGAATAATAGGCGATAAGGGCAAAAAAACTAATTTTTTTAAAATGAAAGCTTGCATAAGAGAATGATTGTATTGAACTAAGAGTTGGGTACCGTGAGGTAGTTCGGTAGAAATCACCGAAACGGTCAAGTCTTAGGATTGGAGAGATTGAACGCATGCTACTTTCGAGTTTTTTTGCTACTTTTTTTGCGGAAAAAAAAGTAGGGTAAGTAATAAAGAAAAATGTATTTAATAAATAGCGTAATAAACGATATTGAATTATTAAAAACAAACTATTTTTCACTATTGTCCGATTAAAATCGGATCTTATTTCTTTGTCCTTTTGTCTTGATACAAAAGAACGAAAAAATCAAGGCGCTGAATTTCTTTTTTTGTTCGCAAATCATTATTATACAAATACTTAATGCTCGTCGCGAACAATTTTAACTCCTTTCTGAAACTGAAATTTTTTAAAAATGTTCTTGCAGAAATTTTAAAAATTAACAGTTTCATTTCAGTAGCAAAAACCACTAAATTCAAGGCCAAATATTGCCGCCGAAACGGACGCTAATCGTCACAAAACACCTCTCATTTCGAATGAATTCTTGGTTTTTAACATTAAAATATTTTTGAAATACATTCTCTCAATCCAATTTTTTACTACTTTCGATTATCAATTCAACTCAGAAGCTATGAATACCTACGAATGTAATAAATGCGGAATGTCAGTTAAAGCAAGTTGCGGAAAGTGTGATTTACCTTTACAAAATGACCATTTGACCTTGGATAATGGCACTGTTGTTCAGATTTCTAAATGTCCTTCATGCGAAGGAAAAATAAAATCGCCATTGTGCTGTGGACAAGATATGAGTTGCAACGTCTAATAAACTTGTCAGCTTATAATCTTGATTCATTCATTTGACAATTTGATTTTCTTATCGGAGATTTCTTCGATCGATCAATTTTTTGCCTCTAAATGAGCCCATCGAAAGCCACTAATTAACAATATTTTTCAATTTGTTCAAAACACTTTGCTTTGCCTATCTTTTCGATTGGATTTTGAATTAAATTTGTTCTCAGTTTACTGCGAGCCTTTTCGCGTAAAGAATTGTAAATTGAAAACCCTATGCCAAGAGATATTTCTATTCAATCGGTGCTTATTATTGGAAGCGGACCGATTGTTATTGGACAAGCATGTGAATTTGATTATGCAGGTTCTCAAGCCGCCAGATCCTTGCGTGATGAAGGTATTGAAGTAACCTTGATAAACTCAAATCCGGCTACTATTATGACGGATAAAGTGGTCGCTGATAATATTTATTTGTTGCCTTTAGAGTCTGAAAGTATTATTTCCATTCTTCAGAAACATAAAATTGATGCTGTTTTACCGACCATGGGTGGACAAACTGCTCTTAATCTTTGCATTCAATGTGAAGAAATGGGAATTTGGGAGGAATACGGTGTGAAAATTATTGGTGTGGATATCAATGCGATTGAAATTACCGAAAATAGAGAGGCTTTTAGAAATTTAATGCTTTCCATTGGTGTGCCAATGGCTCCGCAGAAGACGGCTAAATCTTTCTTGGAAGGGAAAGAAATCGCACAAGAATTTGGATTCCCTTTGTGTATTCGTCCTTCTTATACGCTTGGAGGTTCCGGAGCTTCTATTTTATATAGTTCAAAGGAATTTGATAATCAATTAGAAAGAGGTTTGCAATTATCGCCGATTCATGAAGTGATGATCGATAAGGCCCTGTTGGGTTGGAAGGAGTTTGAATTGGAATTATTGCGCGATAAGAATGACAATGTCGTTATCATTTGCTCGATTGAAAATTTTGACCCCATGGGAATTCACACGGGTGATTCCATTACGGTAGCTCCTGCGATGACGCTTTCTGATACGACTTTTCAGAAAATGCGGGATATGGCCATCTTAATGATGCGTTCTATTGGAAATTTTGCTGGCGGTTGTAATGTTCAATTTGCTGTTTCTCCGGATAATTCGGAAGATATCATTGCCATTGAAATTAATCCGCGTGTTTCGCGATCTTCTGCTTTAGCGTCTAAAGCTACTGGTTATCCAATTGCTAAAATTGCTGCTAAATTGGCCATTGGATATCACTTGGATGAATTAAAGAACCAAATTACGAAAACAACTTCTGCGTATTTTGAACCAACCTTGGATTATGTGATTGTTAAAATTCCACGATGGAATTTCAATAAATTTCCTGGTGCCAATCGAGAGTTAGGCTTGCAAATGAAATCCGTTGGTGAGGTAATGGCAATTGGGCGTTCTTTTCAAGAAGCCTTGCAAAAAGCCTGTCAATCGCTAGAAATTAATAGAAATGGACTCGGTGCCGATGGAAAGGAATTGACCAACCAAAATGAAATATTACATAGTTTAGAACATGCGTCATGGAATCGTTTATTCCATATTTATGATGCAATCAAGTTAGGGATTCCGTTTAAAACGATCGTCGAAAAGACAAAAATCGACATTTGGTTTCTGAAGCAAATTGAGGATCTAATAAAATTTGAAAAGCAAGTTGAAAAATTTAGTGTTGACAGCATTCCAAAAGAATTGCTTTTCGAAGGAAAACAAAAAGGATATTGTGATCGTCAGGTTGCACATTTATTGAAGTGTCTTGAATCTGAAGTATATAAGAAAAGATCAGAAATGGGCATCAAACGGGTGTATAAGTTGGTTGATACTTGTGCCGCTGAATTTGAAGCGTTGACACCTTACTATTATTCTACTTTTGAATATGAGAATGAAAGTGTTGTAAGTGATAAAAAGAAAGTGATTGTTCTTGGTTCAGGTCCAAATAGAATAGGGCAGGGAATCGAATTCGATTATTCTTGTGTTCATGGTGTTCTTGCTGCCAAAGAATGTGGCTATGAAACAATCATGATTAATTGTAATCCTGAAACAGTTTCTACGGATTTTGATACCGCGGATAAATTGTATTTTGAACCTGTTTTTTGGGAGCATATCTATGATATTATCCAACATGAGAAACCAGAGGGTGTGATTGTCCAATTGGGTGGTCAGACGGCCTTGAAATTGGCTGAAAAGTTGAGCCGCTATGGAATAAAAATACTAGGAACAAGTTTCGAAGCGCTAGATTTAGCAGAGGATCGAGGTCGTTTTTCTAAGGTCTTGGAAGAAAATAACATTCCTTTTCCTAAATATGGTATTGTTGAAAATGCCGAACAAGCCTTGGTATTAGCCGATGACCTTGGTTTTCCATTATTAGTGCGCCCGAGCTATGTTTTGGGAGGGCAAAAAATGAAAATCGTTATTAATAAAGATGAGTTAGAGCACCATGTTGTCGATATTATTAATGAAATGGGCAACAATCAAATTCTGTTAGACCATTTTTTGGTCGGAGCAGGAGAAGCAGAAGCCGATGCCATTTGTGACGGAGAAAATGTGTACATTATTGGAATAATGCAGCACATTGAACCTGCTGGTATTCATTCTGGTGATTCGTATGCGGTACTACCTCCTTATAACTTGGGCGATTTTGTGATGACACAAATTGAAGACATAACAAAACGTATTGCCCTTGCGCTAAAAACGGTTGGATTAATAAATATCCAATTTGCGATTAAAGAGGATAAAGTGTACGTCATTGAGGCAAATCCTCGTGCATCGCGTACCGTTCCCTTTATTGCCAAAGCCTACGATGAACCGTATGTGAATTATGCTACCAAAGTGATGTTAGGGGAGAAGAAGGTAACAGATTTCGACTTTAAACCACGAAAAGAAGGCTATGCCATTAAAATTCCAGTGTTTTCTTATGAGAAATTTCCAGAAGTTAAAAAAGAACTCGGACCTGAAATGAAATCAACCGGTGAAGCCATACGCTTTATAAAAAACCTTAAAGATCCATTTTTTACCAAAATCTATTCGGAGCGAAACATGCATTTGTCGAAGTAAATCAATAAATTAACCGTTTAAAGTTATTGATTGCTATGGGTATCGTTCAAAAAGATGCGTTGCGGACTACCATAATTTCATACCTAGGTCTGGTTCTTGGTTACCTTAATAAAGCATTTTTATTTCTAATCTTTTTAAGTGCTGAAGAAGTTGGTTTGGTGAATCTAATCATCACAGTGGGCTTACTATTTGCGCAATTAGCCAACATGGGTACTGTATACGCCACCTGGCGATTCTTTCCTTTTTTTAGAAATCCTGAACGTAAAAATTACGGATTTTTATTGCTAAATACCTTGGTCGTTTGCTTCGGAATTTTGTTTTTCAGTGTTTTGTTTTTTGCATTTCAGTCAAAAATCGGCAGCTATTTTTCATTAAAATCTCCCTTATTTGTTTCGTATTATTTTTGGGTTATTCCACTCGGAATTGGGACAGTTTTCTTAATGCTTTTTGAAAATCATATGCGTGGCTTGCAAAAAAATGTCCTACCGGTTTTTCTACAGGATATCGTTGTACGCCTGGTTGTAACGCTATTATTAATTACTTTTGGACTAGGGTACATGAATTTCGAACAATTCCTCGTACTCCATCTTTTTGCTTATTTTATTCCAGCAATTTCCTTGTGTTTTTACTTGGTGAAAATGGGCGAATTACATTTCTCTTTAAAATCGATTACCGTTCCGAAACGATTTAGGAAAATCTTATTGTCATTTAGTTCTTTTAGT
Source organism: Crocinitomicaceae bacterium (assembly GCA_044336865.1). Taxonomy (GTDB): domain Bacteria; phylum Bacteroidota; class Bacteroidia; order Flavobacteriales_D; family Crocinitomicaceae; genus UBA952. The sequence continues at coordinate 56,830 of JBIIOQ010000007.1, forward strand.
TACCTAAATACCTTGGCGGCTTTGTTTGTTATTTCAATGGATGCTATGATGATTGCATCAATTTTGGGGCTAAAGCAAACAGGGGTTTATACAACGATGGTTTACATTACCTCTGCGATTCAAGTGCCATATCGCTCAATGATTAGAGTGAGTTCGCCAATTATTGCACGCTTTTGGAAGGAGAAAAATATGAAGGATATGCAATCGCTTTACGAAAAATCAAGTTCGGTTGGATTACTCATTGGTCTTTTGTCTTTTTTGGCAGTGTGGACCACAAGAACGGAATTATTTTCGTTTTTACGAGCAGAATACAGCGATGGTATCTACGCCTTATTGTTTTTAATGATCGGTAGAATGGTGGATATGTATTGCGGACTTAATGGGACAATATTCGCAACTTCACGAAAATACATGTTTGATTTAGCCTTTACCATTTTTTTATGCGCGGGTATATTTGTGATGAATTTATACTTGATTCCAATTTATGGAATAACTGGCGCAGCATTTTCTACCGGATTCATATATGTTTTCTACAATTTCGCTCGCTCGTATTATATCTATCGAGTATATGGACTTCATCCGTTTAAGTGGACGCAATTCCGTCTTATTGCTTTATTTGTTGTGGTTCTAGTTCTTATTGAGGGAGCTTCGTACATTTTTATCCATGGGCAACATTTTACGACACTTCAAAATTTGATTATCTTGCTGATTAAATGGTTTCTTATTTTAATGCTATTTCTTTTGCCTGTTGTTACCCTAAATTTAGAGTCAGAAAGTTCGCGTTATTTCAAAATAGTAATGAGTCGGATACGAACTAGAGTGCGTCCTTGACTTGAAATGGTTTAAAATACACGTGTAATAATCATATGAATTGGAGTTAAATATTTTTTTACCTTTGTTTGAGATGAGAAAACAAATAATTCTATTTTTTTTTACTAGTGTAGTCGGTATTTCCTCCGTGTTATCTCAAGCAATTGATCCAGATGATTCATTTACCATTGAATTAGGCTTGCCCAATTCGTTTGTTAATAAACCCTTTATGTCGATTATGCAAGGTTTGGTAGCGGTCTCGCCTTTATATCAATATACCCTAAAAAATCATTTGTCCTTCGGTGTTGGTCTTCATTATACCTACTTTGCAGTAAATGAATTTAGGATTCCCTCAAAAGTTTATGGTGGAATGCATACCATTGCTGGCTTTGCTAAATTTGGTCACGAGAAGTTTTGGACAGAGCGGTTTGCCACAGACATAGGTGTAAAATTCGGTTATGGTCAAACGATTATTTCAACAGATGCCTTGAAAGAAGATGGTATATTTTTTAAACGCGTGAATGCTCCTTATATAGAACCGATCATTGGATTAGTATTGGCATCTGACGTTGCAAGTTCATTTCGATTAACGATTGGCTATGCTTTTTACGGATTTAGTTATCGACCTTGGTTAATTGGCGTTGATTCTAATTTGGGATATGATGCAGCAGAATTAAATAAGTTATCTTCCTTTTTAACGGTTGGTTTTGGCTATACCCATTATTTTAATGGAAAGAAAAGTTCTAGCGGTGACTGGGAGTAATTAGGTTTGAATGGCGCCAACATTAAAACGCTTTTCGATTTTTGATTGATCTGCCATTTCGATTCCCATAGAAATAACCTTTCTCGTTTCCTTCGGATCGATTATCGCATCTACCCAAATTCTACTAGCCGCATAATACGGTGAGGTTTGCTCGTCATACCTGCTTTTAATCGAGTTGTATAGCTCTTTTTCATGTTCTGGTGTAATGCTTTCTCCTTTTGATTTTAAGGTCGCAATTTCTATTTGAAGTAAGGTTTTCGCTGCAGCAGCACCACTCATTACCGCAATTTCAGCTGTTGGCCAAGCAACAATTAAACGCGGATCATAGGCCTTTCCGCACATCGCGTAATTGCCTGCACCGTATGAATTTCCCATTATGATGGTAAATTTTGGAACCACGCTGTTCGCCACCGCATTCACTAATTTCGCCCCATCTTTTATGATGCCTCCTTGTTCACTTTTTGATCCAACCATGAATCCAGTAACGTCTTGCATAAAGACCAATGGAATCTGTTTTTGATTACAAATCATAATAAAACGGGCTGCTTTATCGGCTGAATCGGAATAAATAACACCTCCAAATTGCATTTCTCCTTTGGAGTTTTTCACGATTTCTCTATTATTAGCAACAATTCCAACACTCCATCCATCGATTCTAGCGTAGGCACAAATAATAGTTTGACCATAATTCGCTTTGTATTCGGTTAATTTTGACTCGTCAACAAGTGTTTTCAGTAAGGCTCTTGTTTCATAAGGCTTGTTTCTTTCTGCAGGAAAAATCCCGTAAAGTTTATCCATGGCTACTTTGGGCGCTTCGCTTTTAATCCGATCAAAACCTGCTGTTTCACATTTCCCAATTCTCGACATTAAATCTCGAATGGTGGAAAGACATTCTTGATCATTTTCCACTTTATAATCACAAATTCCTGAAATTTCAGTCTGTGATGTGGCGCCACCAAGTTCCTCATTTTCGATTTGTTCGCCAATGGCTGCTTTCACTAGGTAAGAACCAGCAAGGAAGATAGTGCCAGTTTTATTAACGATTAATGATTCATCAGACATAATGGGTAAATAAGCACCACCCGCAACACAGCTTCCCATTACCGCAGCAATTTGAATGATCCCTTGCGCACTCATGATGGCATTATTTCGAAACATTCGTCCAAAATGTTCTTTGTCGGGGAAAATTTCATCTTGCATTGGAAGAAATACACCAGCAGAATCAACTAAATAAATGATAGGAAGTTTATTTTCCATCGCAATTTCTTGCGCTCTGAGGTTCTTTTTTCCTGTAATTGGAAACCAAGCGCCAGCTTTTACGGTTGCGTCATTGGCAACAACAATGCATTGGCGTTTTTCTACATACCCAATTACAATGACCACTCCGCCTGCAGGACAGCCACCGTGTTCTTGGTACATGCCATAACCTGCAAAAGCTCCAATCTCAATTCGCTCTGTATCGACATCCAGTAATAAGTCAATTCTTTCTCTGGCACATAATTTACCAGCGGCATGTAATTTTTCAATCTTCTTTTTACCGCCTCCTTCGTATATTTTGTGAAGTTCTCTTTCTAGACTTGAAATTTTCAAACGCATTTCATCTTCATTGAAATTAAAAGCTAATTCTTTATCTGAAATTGCCATAGGAAAAGTATTGAAGTCAAAGATACAAATAGTCAAATAAAGTATGCTTAGATGTATTGAGATTATTTCAAAGATCTTTGATTGGTTGCTACTTGGCCTATATTTAGCTTATATTGACCGTGACCCTCGATCCGCCGCGGCGGACTCGATGCCCTTCACCGTTTTTCTGCGCTTATCGTGTCTCTCGACTCTGCTCGATCCACTTTGGCTCATCGAGCGGAGTCGAGTTGAGCTGTTGTAAATGGAAAGACACTATACCCAAAGATACTCTCGACTCCGCTCGATTATCTATTGTAAGTGCATCGAAATGAGCTATTGAAATAATAATTTCCTTGTCAATAATTTTTGTAATTTTATAATAAATCTATTAGAATTATGAAAAAGCCCCTAATCTTACTATTTCTTGTCATTTTTTGCGTAAGCAACAGTTTTGCACAAAGTAAAAAAGAACAAATTGAACAATTAAACTACCGAGTGGATAGTTTAATTCGAGTATTAAGTTCAGAAAGAACTACTATAAAAGAGCAAAAGGCTTCGCTAGAACAACAAATAGTAGACTTGAATAGTAGCATAACAAATTTGAATGCACAAGCTACGAGAGATAATAGTTTTATTAAATCAAAGGAGCTTGAATTATCAAAAGTATCATCAGCATTGTCAAGTTTGACTTCTTTGCTAAAAGTAAAATCGGATAGTTTAAATCTTGTATTAGCAGATTTAGCAAAATTGAAACCACCTGTAAAAGTTGCGCCTGTAATTCCTGTTGTAGACAATAAAGGGCCTATTAAAGGAGTGGCTATTGGAACCCAAGTTTGGACTACCAAAAATTTGGATGTAGCCACCTACCGCAATGGTGATGTAATATCACAGGTGTCAGACAAAGATGCTTGGGCTAATTTAACTACAGGTGCCTGGTGTTATTATGAAAATGATGCAAAGAACGGTGTAAAATATGGCAAGCTATACAATTGGTATGCGGTAAACGATGCGCGTGGATTAGCGCCAGCTGGTTGGCATGTGCCAACCGATTATGAATGGGAAGTACTTTCTACTTTTTTAGGTGGTTAGGATAATGAATTACAAAGTAATATAGCATGAAAAAAAATGAAAAGTAGTTCTGGTTGGGATTCTTACAATGAAGACATTACTTGCTCAAATTGTAAGTCTTGGAATGCAGAATACAGGCGAAAAAAGGAGTGTAATGTTTGTCAGGATACGCGGGTTAATGGAAAAAAAACATTTTCAGGTAATAGCACGAACAGTAGCGGTTTCTCGGGGCTTCCGGGCGGTTATCGCTACTTCGGTGGTATTTTCTTCCTTGTTGGCAGTAAAGGCAATTGGTGGAGTGCTTCGGAGCACGATGGGACGAGTGCTTGGGATCGGAGTTTGGAAAACAGCCGTTCCAGTCTCTACCGAGCCTTCAGCGGCTGCGACAAGAATAGCGGTTTTTCTGTTCGCTGTGTGAAGGATTAAGTGTTGGGGGAGATGAGCTATTGTAAGCATTAACACTAGATGCTTGATTTATTATCTGTAAAATATTCGTGAGCAAAACGTTTATTTACCTAGATAATCTCTTTTGTCCTCCGCCCCGCTGGAAAAAATCGGATCTTATTTTCTTTGTCCTTTTGTCTTGATACAAAAGAACGAAAAAATCAAGTCTCGATTGAAGTCGTTCGGCGCAAATTTCTCATCGACCGATACACGAAAAGAGTGATAAGCTCCGCTTATCAAACGACAAGCGCTTTTCGGTATCGTTAACGCTTCGAATTTTTCTTCATCCTTTCTTTGCCAATCAAGACAGCGGAAAAACGAATAGTAATTCCAATTTTTATCGGACAAAAATGTTTAAATTTATCACATGAAAATTTTTCAATCCTTTACTACTGTTTTTTGGTACACCGTGATATTCATTCACATTGGTTTACTTTTCTTTCTAGAAAGTTTGTTCCCTTTAACGAGTCCGCTCGTATTTCAAGGTCTCCGGTTTATCTTAATGGGGCTATTGTTGTTCATTTCGTTTAAGCGTAAGAAGTTAGCACTCTGGATTTTTTCTGCGATGATCCTTGGGGTGGAAGTGGGAATGGATTTTCCAGCCTTTGCTTTAGAAACAGAGCGTTTTGGAAAGATTTTCCTTCGATTAATTAAAACATTAGTGGCTCCCTTAATTTTCGCCACTCTTGTTGTTGGCATCGCGGGGCATAGCAACCTGAAACAGTTAGGACGAATTGGATTAAAAAGTATTCTTTATTTTGAAATTGTTACTACTGTTGCCTTGTTCATTGGTTTATTGGCCATTAATGTTTCTCAAGCGGGAATAGGAGTGAAGGTGGAAGCGCGTTCTGCCGACAAAGCAAAATCAACGGAGATATTAGCCCAGAAAGCGGAACACAAGGATCATTTTGTGGAAATTTTTCCTGAAAATATTAGTAAAGCAATTGGTGAAAATCAAGTATTACAAGTGGTAATATTTTCAATCATTTTTGCGATTGGTTTGGGCATGGTAAAGCATGAGCAACATAAACGAACGATGTTGAATTTTGCCGAAAGCTTATCCGAAGTCATGTTTAAATTCACGGATATTGTTATGTTTCTTGCACCGATCGCCGTTTTTGGGGCACTTGCATCAACCGTTGCAAAATCGGGTGTTGATATTCTCTTTAACCTTATGAAGCTGGTTGGGACTTTATATGTGGCCTTAATTATTTTTGTTACCTGCGTTTTATTGCCGATTGCACTTATAGCAAAAATTCCAATTAGAAAGTTTTTAAAGGCAGTTACAGAACCAGTAACCTTGGCTTTTGCTACGGCAAGTAGCGAGGCGGCATTACCAAAGGCATTAGAAAATATGGAAGCTTTTGGGGTACCAAAGAAAATTGTTGCCTTTGTGATTCCTACAGGGTATAGTTTTAATTTAGATGGAACAACCTTGTATTTATCGCTTGCTGCTGTCTTCGTAGCTCAAATGTCTGGCGTGGATTTAAGCATCGGCCAACAAATTAGTATTTGTATTGTCCTAATGCTCACCAGTAAAGGAGTTGCGGGTGTTCGTGGGGCTTCGTTTGTTATTTTAGCAGGAACGGTAGCAAGTATGGGATTAGATCCAGAAAAAGCAAGTGTTATTTTGGCAATTGATGCCCTTATGGATATGGGCAGAACATCGGTCAATGTCCTCGGAAATTGCCTGGCTTCAGCAGTAATTGCTAGAAGCGAAGGCGAATTGGAGGTAGTATAATAAAATATGAAAAACCTATTCTTTATTGGAGTCTTATGGTTCTCGTTTACAGTAAAAAGTCAAGCGTGTATCGATTCTTCTTTAATTGACCCTAGTATTTTTTGTTCCGGGGAATATCTTCCAGTTTGCGGTTGCGATGGCATTACATATTCCAATGCTTGTGTTGCGACGTATAATTATGGCGTAAGTTCCTTTACCAATGGTGAGTGTATGCCAATAACTCCTGATACCTGTATGGTAATTCCAAGCGGGGTTAATTTTGGTGCTTGTGCAATGTTACTGGGTATTATCCGTCAAAATGACACCTGTATTTTTGTTTCTGGTTGTAGTTTTATTGGCAGTGATGGAATTGATTATTCAAGCTATTTTTATCCAAGTGAATACCAATGCAATAGTTTATGTGGCGGTATTGATACTGCAATCGTTATAGATTGTATCGATTCGACTTTAATTAATTTAAATGTTGGTTGTCCCGATCTTTATATGCCTGTTTGCTCGTGTGATTCTATCACTTATTTTAATGCTTGTTGGGCAACTAATTATCAAGGAGTTTCAGAGTATACTAATGGCGCTTGCACAACTAATAGTATTAAAGAGTGGGGTGGGAATAAGGATTGTTTTATTTTTCCAAATCCTGGAGTTGATTTGCTTTCTATTCAGGATTTAAGTTTCGAACTGTATAATACAATTACAGTTTTTTCTATTAATGGTCAATGGATGGATTCAAAGACAATGATAACGGATTCATTTCAAATGGATGTTTCAAACTTTCCTGAAGGTGTCTTTATTATAAAGATGGTTTCGAATAGTGGTAAAGTACGTTACTTCCGCTGGATTAAGGCATAAAAAAAAGGGCTTAGAAAATCTAAACCCTTTTTCAAAATTAAAAAATTTCTTAGTTAACTTTTGTTGAAAGCTCAACACCAGCTTTAAAACGCACTGCATTTTTTGCTGCAATTTTGATAACTGCTCCAGTCTTAGGGTTACGACCATTTCTTGCTTCACGCTTAGAAATAGAGAAAGAACCAAATCCTACTAAAGAAATACGGTCACCTGACTTTAATGCGCCAGACGTTGCGTCTACAAATGCATCTAATGCTCTTTTAGCATCTGCTTTTGATAAACCTGAACCAGATGCCATAGCATCAACTAATTCTGCTTTGTTCATAATTTTGTTTTTAAATGATTAATAATTTATTTACTCGACAAATATATCTTAATATCCTTGTCGTTATTAGGTTTTGAAAAAAAATAGTGTCAAAATGTTGAAAAAACACCCATTTTGTTGATAAACTCCTCTAAAATCGCCTATTTTCAAGGTATTTAGATTGTTATAAGGGTAGTTTTCATTGAGAAAATGTAATTTTATACCCTTAATCTTAGGTGGTTTTATGTCAAAAGCGGTAATAATTGGTAGCGGTGTTGGTGGATTAGCTACGTCTATTCACCTTGCAAAAGCTGGTTTTGAGGTCATTGTTATTGAGAAAAATGACTTTGTCGGAGGGAAAGTGAACTCTAAATCAATTGGAAAATATCGATTTGATATGGGACCTTCAGTGTTTACCTCCCCTGAATTGGTGGATGAGTTAATCGCGTTATCTCCTAAGGAAGTTTCGTTTGACTATGTAAAATTAGAGGAGTCCTGCCGTTATTTTTTTACGGACGGTCAGCAAATTAATCTTCCTGCTCAAGTAGACGGCCTTGTTGATGCCTTATCTAAAGAATTCTCAGAAGATCCTAAAATACTTCGTCGCGAATTAGAAAAGCGTGCTAAAAATTACAAAGCTGCTTATCCGGTTTTCATAACGGTTTCTTTGCATCGATGGAAAGAATGGTTGAACAAGCATTTGTTTGAAGCAATTGTAAGAATTCCAAAATTTGGTTTGTTTCGTTCAATGGCTAGTGTCAATAGGCAGAAATTTAAACATCCGCATACTCAGCAGATTTTTAATCGATTCGCAACGTATAATGGCTCTAGTCCATACAAATCTCCTGGAATGCTTAACATCATTTCTCATTTAGAATTTAATATTGGTCCGTTTATGCCTAAGGGTGGAATTGTTTCTGTTTCACAATCTCTCTATCAGGTGGCCATCAACTTAGGGGTAAAATTCCATTTGAATGAAACAGCGATTAAAATTGAGCATGATCAGAAAAAAGTGGGGGCAGTGCAAACTACCAAAGACAGGTATGATGCTGACATCATTGTAAGTAATATGGACGTGCATTTTACCTATGAGAAATTACTCGATAATTTTAAGGCACCCAAAACTATCTTATTACAAGAGAAATCAAGTTCGGCAATTGTTTTTTATTGGGGAATAAAAAAGGAATTTTCAAACTTAGGGATTCATAATATCTTCTTTGCTGAACATTATGAGGATGAATTCAAGGATATTTTTGATCGTAAAATACTATCTCAGGATCCAACGATTTATGTTCATATCAGTTCAAAACAGGAGAAGGCTGATGCTCCTGAAGCTTGTGAAAACTGGTTCGTGATGGTTAATAGTCCTATTGACGTAGGTCAAAATTGGGAGGGTGCCGTTTCTACTTTGCGTAAACATCTTCTTAAACGACTTTCTTTTACATTGAAAGAAGATATTGAATCATTAATTGAGGTGGAAGATATCATGCACCCTCAAATTATTGAATCCCGTTATTTCGGAAAGCAGGGTTCGATTTATGGGAATTCATCAAATAGTGCTTCAGCTGCCTTTTATCGCCATCCTAATTTTTCAAAATCCTTGAAAGGATTATATTTTTCGGGTGTTACCGTACATCCTGGTGGCGGTATTCCATTGGCGTTAAACAGTGCGAAAATTGTTGCTCGATTAGTGGCTGAAGACCTTAAGAATTCAAAGTAATCATAGAAGTATGATACGTTGATGTTTGATGATCGTATTTCCTATTGTAAGGGTTGCATAATATATTCCTGCAACGCTTCCCTGTGTTTCCCATGTGAATTTTCCCGTGCACCTTGCATCAGTAATGAGCGTTCCATTTGCAGCGTGAATAAGAATCGAGCCTTCATCCATTGGGTTTCCTAGTGTGAAGTGTACATCTCCATTACTTGGATTAGGGTAAATCGTTAAATTGTAGCCGCCATCTATTAGCTCTGCTTGTTCGCCAATCATGTCTGGAAATATTTTCATGGCTACTGGACGATGGTCAGAAACAATGGCCTCGTAGGATGACCACCCCGCTGCGAATTCGGATTCTAATTTTAAGGTTTGAACATTGGAACCATTATTTTGTGTTTCATAGAACAATTCATTGGTAATTATAAAATGATCTAAATGCGACGGCCACGTTGGGTATGACCAATTGGAAGAAGGACCAAGGGCTATGGCATTATCGGCAAATGCATAATTACTGGGGTCATTTAGAATGGGTTGAAAAACATTTGAGTTTGGTTGATCAGTTATTAAATCATTCAAATCGCCTAATACGATTGTTTTTAAGGTTGGGAAATTTTGGTCTATGTATTCTTTTAATAAAATAACTGATTCTAAACGTCTATTCTCCTCATCATTTGTATTTCCCAAATCAATAAAGCCATCACCGCAACATTTGAGGTGGTTAACAATTAAAATATAGCGTTCATTCATATAATTCATGTCCATAACAATCGGTGCCCTTGGGAAATTATTCCAATATTGAGGGGCCGTAAAAATCTCATAAATTGAATTTATTTGAATGCTTGAGGTCTTGTAGATAAAGCCTAAACCTACGAGATAATTTAATTTGGCAAAGCCTGAATAGCCATTTATAGTTAGTACCATAGCTTTAAAAGCATTCGTGTCATTAATTTCTTGAACACCAATGATATCCATGTCTAAAGCCTCTACAATTTTCCCGACAGAATCCATGGTATTTTGACCTGCTTTTGGGAAAGCTTCAATGTTCCAGGTCATAATATCAAGGGTAGAATCAGAGCCAAATTGTAGATTTTCGATGTTTTGGCCAAATGAAGCTGCTGAACTAAATAGGAAAAGGAGAAAGGTATATTTCAAATCGAATATTTAGTTAAAGTTAAGAATAAATGATGAGCAGAAGCTAAGATTTATTCTTGCTCTAATGAATGATCATAAATTGACTGATGCTATTTCCTATGGATAGAAAATAGCTTCCCGCATTTAAGTCGCTTGTGTTGATTCGATTGCTGTAAGGGACTGTACCGCTACTTATTTTGTTGCCAATTAAATCGAATAGTTGATACGATTGATTTTCAAATCCAATGATTTGAAGGAATTCATTACACGGATTTGGAGATATTGATAGTGCCTGCTCTTCTATCCCTCCAAGAAATTCTACGCAGAAAGGCTCTTGGATCCATTCAAAAATAAGGTCAAATCCAATAAAAGTAGGGCTTGAGGGGGCGTGGTTGCTTACATCAATCGAAATATTACTTTGCATGATTGAGTTTTCAATAGTCGGATTTTCTCCATTTGGATAACTACAAAAGTTAAATAAACCTGAAAGGGAATCGGCATGGCTAATTGAAAAATGTTTTTGTAAAATTGTCTGATTTTTTATTCCATACATGGGACCATTACTTAATATTGTTGTGCCAGAGGTATCTTGCTCTATGTTTTGGAGATTCCCCCAGTGAAAAAAGCTCTCATTTATGGCTGAACTTCCATTTTCGTTAAGTGAATAGGCATTCGATCCGAATGCACTACCTAACCAATACCAGTAATTGGCAGAATCAACTTTGCATAAGGGTTTTAAGGCGTCTTCTTCAAAATTTGACATGGCGGAAGGTAAATTTAGTTGCCGGATCAGTGCGCCAGTACTATCAATTTGAACGAGATCAATTTGATCACCTGCATTTCCTCGATTTGCGATTACCAATGAGTTGTCTAGCGAAATGAGCTGTATGAAATTAGGTTGGTAGGGATCTTCGTATTTTTTCGACCATAAGATTGTTCCATTACTGTCTAATTTTGCGACGATTCCTGCTGAGATCCCTAGTTCTTGAACGCTACCGCAAACAAATAGCTTGTGATTGCTATCTGAAACAAGGTCATTCAATGTAAACCCAGCAACGGGCATACTGAACAAATTACTCCACAAACTATTTCCTGAAGGATCTAGCATTTCTATGATGGATTGATTTTGATTGACTCTCGAAGTTACAATCGCAATGTTGCCATTCGATAGGACGGTTATGTCTTTTATTTCTGAATCAACTCCACCAAAATTCGTGGTGTTTGTCCAAAGCATATTGCCGTTATGATCCACCAAGGTAACTAGGCTTTCCCAATATGCTTGTGCACTAAGTTCCATTAATTTTCTTCCACCAATTAAAAAAGTAGTATCCGAATATTTTTCAATGATGCTCAACTGGTTAAAACTTGATAGCGCGGATGCTAGAGCATATTGAACAGAGATTAAATTACCTGCTGCGTCATATTTAGATAGAAATCCCCGGTCTTGTGTCGTTTTTCCGACCACAAATAATTCACCATTCGCATGATGGTACGAATCTTTTGCAATTAGTTCATTTAACTCACTATAATTACGTCGCACATAATCTTGTGCAGTAACTTTTAATAGCATGAAAAAAAAGAAACCCAGAATGATTTTTCGCATATAATTGAATTAGTAATGAACTATAATTTGCTTAATTCTGATTTTATGAAATTAATAAGCGATGCTAAGTGATCGGAGGAAAAGTCAAATTTAATATTGGCCGTTTTGTATATTTCCGGGATTGACTTAGAATATCCAAGGGATAAAGCCGCTTTGTAATCTTGAATTGTTTTCGGATAATTTTCAATGCTATTCTTCCAAATTCCCAAAGCACCTAATTGTGCTATGCCGTATTCAATGTAATAAAAAGGAACTTCAAATAAATGCAGCTGGCGTTGCCATGACGTATTGATTTGATCTTCAAAACCTGACCAATCAGTAAGTCCCGTTCCATATTCTTTGGAAAGTTTTGCCCAGTAAGCATGTCTTTCGGCGATGCTGTGATTGACATTTTCATATATCCAATGTTGAAAGGCATCAATTTGTGCAATCCAAGGAAGTACTTTTAAAACGGATTCTAACTGGTCATTTTTTGCCCGTTTTAATTCTTCTTTATTCGGATAAAACTCCTCCCAGTATGGCATCGTTAACAGCTCCATCGACATAGAAGCCAATTCTGCGACTTCAGAAGGTAAATTTTTGAAGCCAGTTAATTCGAGGTCCCTACTTAAAAAGGAATGCACGGCATGTCCGCCCTCATGGATCATGGTAACTAAATCTCTTTGAGCACCCACAGCATTCATAAATATAAAAGGAACGCCTATTTCATACAAGGGGTAATTATAGCCGCCTGGCGCTTTTCCTGTTTTTGATTCTAAATCTAAATGGCCTAATTGTTCCATTGTTTTCAAACAATCAGAAAAATAAGGGTCTATTTTAGCAAACATTTTTTTTGTTCCTTCGAGCATTTCTTGTCCTGTTTCGAAAGGTTTTAAGGGGGGATTTCCCGCAGGATCAAAATCTAAATCCCAGGGTTTAAATTTTTCATTGCCTAATTGGTCGAGTTTTTTTTGTTGTATTTCTTTAACGACAGGAACAATAAGCGATTTAATGGCCTTGTGAAAATCAAAACAGTCTTCTTTTGTGTAATCAAATCGACCTAAGGCTTCAAATTTATAATCACGAAAATTATCAAATCCTGCATTTGTTGCAAGTTGATTTCTTTTTTGGATTAACTCCGTAAATAATTCATCCAGTTTATCGCTGTCCAATCTTCGTCGATCCACCATTTTAGTAAAGGCTTCTTTTCGAATGGATTCATTTTGTTCTTTAAGATACTGCGACGCCTTTTGCATGGTAATTTCATTGCCTTCCATCTTAATAGTTTGAGCGGCTGAAATAACGCCATATTTTTGCGCGAGTTCATTCAATTCTGCTTCTAATGGAATGTTTTCTTCTCTGAATAATTCCAGTTGAACATCGTAGGATTTAAAATAAATGCGATAGGCTTCATCGTGTATCAGCGCATCTTTGAAGGGACTTTTATTTTGAATTTTATTTAAGGCATCATCTAATGGAGATAGTTTAGGCTGAATTTCTGTAATAAATAGATTGTAATCTTTCGAATACGCTTCATTAGTGGTGTCAATGGTCATTTTTATGTACCTCCAAGCAGCATCTTCTTCCAGTACAGCATCTAACTCACTTCTATGTTTCAACCAATTAATAAAATCCTCCAAGGAACTTATGTCTCTCTTTATCAGGTCATCATAATATACGGAAACGGATTCAAAGGAATCGATTTTTAAGTTGTCTTCTAAAAAAATGCGTGGGTTTTTTGTTAGGGTCATCTGTATTTTTAAGAGTATAAAAATAGAGTTATTTATCGAAAAAAGGTCAAAAAAAAAGCACCCGAAGGTGCTTTTGATCCAGTTGATGTTGCTATTCCTTTATGAACTTTACCACACAAGCTTTATTGTTATTATAAATACCAAGATAGTATGCTCCAGCAGCCAATTTTTTACTCATTTCAATCGTGTTTTTGGCACTGCCATTTTGAGAACCAAGTTTGAATTCAGATACAACTTGGCCTTGCATATTAAATAATTTGCAGTTCACTTCATCTCCAATTACTCCATCAATTTGTAACTCAAATGTTCCATTGTTTGGATTGGGGTAAAGTAAATTAACCTGAAGACCACTGTTGTTATTTTCTTCGATTCCTTGAATAGCATCAACTACTATGGTGGTAGTAGAAATACAACCATTGTTATCTTTAATGTAACAGGTATAAGTTCCTGAAAATAACATTGAGAATAAGGATCCTGAATAGTAATTGATTCCGTTAATGCTATAGGTATATGGAGAAAGACCTCCTGTTCCGGTTAAGGTAATTGTTCCATTGTCCCATGAGGCCGGAGTTGACAAAGCAGCAACTGATAGGGCAGAGGGTTGCACAACTGTCGTCGAATAGGTCGATTCGCATCCAGATGCATCTTGAACGGTGACGGTGTAGTTTCCCGGTGCTAGACCAGTAAATTGAGTATTTGATGTGAAGTTTGTCCCATCAATACTGTAGGTGAAAGGCGCAGTTCCACCAGAAGCTAATGCTGTAACCATTCCATCATTCATTCCGAAGCAAGATACAGAGGTTGGTGATGCTGTTGCCACTAAGGCTGATGGCTGGTTAATGGTAATTGTTGTGCTACCAATACATCCTGCAGCATCTTTTGCATAAAAAACATAGGTGCCTGCAGCTAAATTTGTAAAGGTTCCTGAGGAAACATACGTTATGCCATTTTGCGAATAAGTATAAGCACTTTGACCACCTGTTGCTGTAAGTTGCACTGATCCATTCTGTTGACCATTGCAGAGAACATTATTGGTTTGATTGGACGTTACAGCAATTTGTGTGATAGTAGATAATTGAATGGTACCTGTTCCTGCACATCCTACATTATCCGTTACAGAATAGCTAATTAATCCAGGTGCTAAACTTGAAAATACACCATTCCCTTGATTAGTCCCTCCATTTATTGCGTAAGTATACGGTGAAACCCCACCGCTAACACTAATTGTAATCTGACCATTATTAACGGTACAACTTGGTGCAGTATTAATGTTAGCACTCACTAACAAGGTAGAAGTGCCGGCAGTTATTACAGCAACCTTTGTGTCGTTGCATGTATTTTCATCAGGGGTAGAAGCGTTAACTGAAAGTGATGATGCAGTAACATTATTCGGACCTGCAACTAATCCTGAGATAGTTATGAAAATTGTATCCTTTGCTCCAACGCTTGTTAATTGATTGGATGAATAATTTACATTGGTAACTGCACCGGCGCCAACTTGCCAACTAAAACTTCCTGTGGTAATTGGATTTGTCCCTCTGTTTTCAATAACAACACCAACTTGAGCTGTAGAACCACAAATAGCAGCGCTATTTACCGGATAAACAGCAGTGATCATTGCATCAGTAGCTTCAGGATTCATGCGTAATGCGGATACATTCGATTTTGTTCCTCCGCCATAATAAACACCAGTAAAATAAAATGTTTGTCCATCAAAATCATCGATTGACATGTGGTGATAATCTCCCCATCTTGTGTCACCGGTTTTGGATCCTGTTCCAGCAATAATGGTAGTTTCGGTCATGGTCATTTGTCCAAGTGGGTCACACGGCTTTCTACCGGTCATTTTTAAACTTGGGAAATCACCCGCAGTGTTACTAGAGGTAGAATAAGCCATAATGATATTTCCATATTTATCAATGTTAATTGCCGGCATCCATCGGTTCGTAGTAGTTCCTGGCGCATACGTGCCTTCTTGGTATAGACTCCAAGTGCCGAGGCTTCCAGTTGCTCTTCTAATTTCAATCCATCGCACTCCAGCTCGGTCTGCACCATTAACATCTGTCGATAAACAAAGTACCATTGATTGGTGTGTATCAAAAATACGCATGGGGGCTTTAAACATAACCGTTTCTCTTAATGGATCCAACTTTACAGTCGTTCCAGGTTGAGGGACACACGTAAAGCTTGTTAAACCACACAATTTAGAATCAATTTCTGCGATTGAAATATCTTGCGTTTTAGCAACTGTTGCAGTACTTGCTGTCCAGTTAATGGTCATTTCCCACAATTCAATCCAATCATTCGTTGGGCTATCGGGTGAACCATTTGAATGAGATTCATCATCTCTATGGCGAACAAATAGTGGTTTCATACCAGCAGGCGCTGCTAGATCTCCTTCTAAATCAACAGGGGTGATTGATTGAAAACCAAAGCCATTTAATGAATACCCTATATCCACTCCAATAAAAGGAGAAGCTGTCCCGGCCAATAAATTACTAAGTCTCATGGCGTAAATGGTAGGTGGCCCTCCTTCATTTGTAGAAACAAGAAATGCATCTGAGGTCTTGCAAAAACTCCACTTCGGATAATCTGGAAAAGCAGGGCAGGTAAATTGGTAGGTATAATAAGCACCTTGAGGATTACTTGTTTGTGAAACATGTAGCAATAACTTATTGCCCGTAGAAGAAAACTCCATTAAAAACCACCTTTTAGCAGGTTTATAGTATAATACAATTGGGTCACCGTATCCTGCTGGACCACCTAAAGATGTCATCGTTAAAGAACTTGAAATGATCGCGCCAGTCGCTTTATTAAAAATTCGATATGCTGCTCCACCACCTGAGTTAGTAGATTGTATGGCTACCGTACTATCTGCATCTACAGTTGGGTCAGGAGGCGATAAATTCTGGCCAAGACCTGTCCCTTGCCAAAGAACTGTTGCGCTGGTGGTTTTTTGTAAATTTTCGTGTTGTTGCCACACCCAATCAATATTGTGACTAGGTGATTGGTCTACTTCAACAAGGTCTCGTCCTTTAAAGTTTGGTTTAATAATGATGCTTTTAGGTGAAACTTGTTCTTCATCTGCAGGCACCAAATAACTTGTTGTTGGTGTGAAATTCCCGTAAAATGTGGATGTTTGAGATTTCGCAAAGTGAAATATAAAAACGAGAATAGTGGAGAGTAATAATTTATTCATAGAGACAAAATTTAAATTTCAAAAATAAAACAATTTATATTATGATAAGTTTAAGAGAGCAAGATTATTAATTTTACTGAAAAATAATTTTGAAAATAGTATTATCTCCAACAAAGACATTACAACTTTTGCCTTCTTTTAGTGGCGAAGTAAATAGTGAATTACTGTTTTTTTCTGAGGCTTCTAACATAATGAAGTCACTGAATAAATTAAAAGTGAATGAAATTAAAGAATTGATGGGTGTTTCTTCAAAAATTGCGGAAGAATGCTACGCTTGGAATAAAGAGTGGCTCGATAATCATCAAAATAGTATTAATTTATTTCCTGCTATTTCAATGTTTTCAGGGGAGGTCTATCGTTCCTTTGATTATGCTAGTTTGACACCCGAGCAATTAGCGCTAGCAAATGATAGAATCCTTATCTTATCTGGACTTTATGGTACATTAAGACCATTAGATTTAGTCTCTCCCTACCGTTTAGAAATGAAAACCAAGTATGCTTGGAAAAAGGATTGTACTACTCTTTATCAATTTTGGTCAGATCGCCCGACCAAACTTCTTAAAGAAAGTTCCATTATTGTGAATTTAGCATCGCAAGAATATTTCGCTGTATTGGATAAAACAAAAATCAAGGGACGAATAATAACACCTGTTTTTAAAGAAAAACAAAACGGATCATTGAAAATGGTCATGATGTATGCAAAGAACGCTCGAGGTAAAATGGCTCGTTTTCTTATTCAAAATGAGTTAAGTGATATCAATGACCTAAAGCATTACAATCTAGATAATTATTCTTATGATGCCATGCATTCAACGCAAGATGAATGGTGTTTTGTTCGATAAAATTCAAAATAATTTAGCGCTATTATCCCAAAGAATTTTTAGAGCAAGCAAAAGCATGCATAGAGCAATTGTAAAATTGATGCCTGTTGATAAAATAAAACCGATAAATGAACCAATTGTAGCGATTGAAGCACGCTTTAAATCTTTTGAATCATAGATTAATTCACCAATAAACGCACCTAATACTAGTCCGATAATAAAACCAAAAATAAAGGGTGAAAACAAGCCAATTATAGCGCCAATCACAGCACCATAAATACCAAACTTAGTACCCTTGAATTTTTTTATCATTTTTGATGGAATAATCCAATCAAAAAAAAGACTAGCAATGGCGAATAAAAAAGTTATTGATAAAATCCAATAATTAAAATCAATAATGGAGGTAAAATAGAGTAATAACAAACCAATCCAGCTAATAGGTGGACCAGGAAGTATAGGAATTATACTCCCAATTATTCCAATTATCAAACACATTAAACCTAAAATAATTAATAGATAGTCCATATTATTTAATAAGTTCACTTAACCGTTTTCCTACAGCAGCACCAATTGCTATTCCCATTCCGCCCATCCTAACTCCAAGGTATACATGATCTTCTATTTTTTTTACAATCGGCTGTTTCGAAGCCCCAATTCCCATGATTCCCGACCAGGCGTAGTCGATTTCAATTTTTTGATGGGGAAAGATTGTTTTTTCCAATACATTACGAAGGGCAGATTGAATTACTGATGTTGTATTTAGCTGATCTGTGGATTCGCCATCAAAATCTAAGTTTCGCCCCCCACCGAGTAATATTCTATTGTCAATAGACCTGAAGTAGTAATATCCTTTATCCATATGGAATGTACTATTAAGCGAAAGATTCGGTATTGGCTTCGTTATTAATACCTGTGCTCGAGCTGGCACAACATCTTCATTAACAAGTTGTTTGGCAAAGCCATTTGAGCAAATTATTAAATTTCCTGAAAAAATAGTTCCAATGTTTAAGGTTAGGGATACGCCAGTTGATTCACTTTTAAAGGATTGGCATTCAATTCCAAATAAGATTGAAATCCCCATTTGAATTGCTTTTTGGTGAAGTTGCTCTAAAAGTTTTCCAGTGTTTAAACTTCCTTCAATGGGATTAAAATAAGCGTGTTTAATGCCACCAAAGCCAAATTTATCTTTAATATTATCTTCCTTGAGAAAGGTTTTCTCTAAACCAGTAATTTTTTGACTTTCTGTATTCAGATATTCAATAAAATCCTCGGGTATTTCATCTTCATTTGTTTTAACTAAATCGTAAGATCCACATGCTTGGAAATCGATATTAGTTGGGTCAATCAATTGAAAAAGTGATTTTAATCCTTGATAACGTAGATGAAAAGTATCCCAAACTTCTTTTTCTGAGTTGGTTTTTAGGTCTTCATATAATTCGCTAGGGCTTCCAAAACAAGCGAAACCAGCATTTTTCGTACTGGCACCACTGGGTAAATAGCCTTTTTCAAGAATTAAGATCTTCCAAAGAGGATATTTATTTTTAAGCGCAATGGCAGTAGTTAGTCCAACTATTCCTGCTCCTACAATGACTGCCTCTTGACCTTCAAAATAGGTATTTCTTTCCCAATAACTTAATTGGTCAATTCTTAGCATTTTGTTTATTAATGAATTATCCTCAAATTTGTACTTATACAAAGTTAGTATATTGAAAGACTTTTAACTTTCCATCTTGAATAATTTTAAATTATGCGAAATTCTATCTTTTTATTTTTTGTTTTATTAGTCTGTCGTCATGTTGATGCTCAATTGGTTGAAATAATTATTCCTGGTTCAGTTAATAATTTCGATTCAAAAGCTAAAATATTTGGAGCTACTCTTTATTTGGTTCAAGACGGTATTACCATATCAAAATCGATAACAACGAACACGGGAGCATATACTATCTCAGGGAAGTTGAATACGAGTGTACCTTTCGAATTAATAGTGTCTAAACCGAATCACATTTCTAAAAAGGTATATTTTAATTTTAAAAATATTACCACGAAGGGGCAAGATATTAGTGTGCAAGCAGTTGAGGAATTAATCATAGAGCTTTTTGCCGTTAAACAAGGTATTACTATCACAATAAGTCCTACTGATTATGCTGAAAAATTTACTTGGGACAATGATCAAAAGATTGCCATACCTGATGAGGAACATAAAAAGTTGTCTCAGGAAAAAATTATTAATTTATATAAAGAGGCAGAATTGTCTGCTCAATTATCAATACTGGATTCTAAAGCCAATGCAAGTGCCCAAGCAAAAAATTATGAAAATGCCATTGCTTATGCTGATTCAGCCTTAGCATTGAAACAAAACGATAGTATTTTTCTTAAAAAGAAGCTTTCATACCAAACTGCATTAACATCTTTGCTTGCAGATGAAAAAAAGATCGAAGATGTAAAATCATTGCTGGCTAGTGGCGATTCACTTTTTATACTCGCGAAATATCCTGAAGCAAGCATAAAATATAATGAGGTTTTGAAAAAAGACCCATTAAATATAAGTGCAAAGAAAAAACTTGATAATATCGCTGCTCTAACGGTCATCCAAGTTTCTCAAGCTTCAGATGCAAAAGAACTATCGAAATTACTGGCCAATGCAAACAAATTGGAAACAAATGCTAAGTTTAGTGATGCGATTATTGAATTAAATAAAGGATTGAAGCTTACCATATCTGCTGATGAAAAATCAAAAATTGAGCTTTATATTTCTAATTTGAAGCTTAAGATAAAAAATACAGATGTCGTTACATTGATTGAAAAGGAATTAAAAGTGGCTAAAAAGTTTGATGATTTAAAGGATTTTAATAATTCGAAGGAAAGTTATTTAAAAATCAATCAATACATTTCAATGTTAGATACTGCTAGTGAAATAAAGCAAGCTCAAATTGTCAATAAGCAAATTGATGAAAGTATTGGAATAGCCTTGAAGAATGCGAATGAGCTAAACTCTAAAGATAATTTTGATTTGGCAATCGCTGCATACAAAAAGACCGAATTATTAATTTCTGCCTTGCTTGATGTAAATAAAAAGAATATGAAGTTAGATGAAGTGAAAGAACATATTGCAGAAGTTGAACAGAAACGAAAAGACAAGGATAAATTATATAGAGATGCTATCATAAACGTTACTGCAGCTATTGATGAGGGGCCTAAAACATTTAGCGTTGCTGATGATTTATTTTCAAAAGACCCCTTAAAAGCCAAGAGTAACGAAAAGGAAATTATTGATTTAAAAAGTCATTACACATTGGTAAAGAATTATTTTAAGGATAAGAATGTAAAGTTAAAAACAGTTTGGTTAACCGATTCAATTAAGGCTTATCAAGCCATTAAGGAAATTTATGATCTTGCACTAACATCAAAAGTTTCGCAAAATGAATTAAAAAAAGTCATGGTTTCAATGGATTCGTTATCATCCATTATTTCACCTAAGAAGTTGACAATTAATTCAAATTCATCCGGAACAATACTTACGGCACCGGGTGTTTTAGTAGATACTTCTAACGCAAATGCTTCATTTCAACGATTAGAGTTTACCCGTTTAAGTATCGAAAAGGGAAAAAGCACTTATTTAGTTGATCTTAAAAACGATCTAGAATTAGAGGCTTATTTTAGAAATATGCAACAGGAAGTTATTCGAAACGAATCAGCAACTACTATTCAAAATTTACTGACAGAAAATGATGTAATAAATCAATTGAAAAATAATGAAAGTAATTTACGTACCGAAGCATTAAAGGCCTTAATTCAGGAAAATGATTATATCGTTTACCAACGCGAATTAGCGGCTAGCTTAATGCACGAAAGTGCGGCAAGTATTCTTCAATCAGATAAGAATAAAATGGATGTATATCTCTTAAAAGAAAAAGAAAAAGAGGATAGTATTCACGCTTTGGCTCAACAAATTCTAAAAACTAATATGAATGCGATTGACCTTAAAAATAGTGAGTTAGCAAAGGCTAACGAATTGAGTGCCTCAAATCTACAAGTGGTCAAGAATAAGGTTGAATTGGAAATATATAGGAGGGATTCATTGAGTAAGGTTTCCAAAGAACTTACCGCAAAAATGCTCGTTGATCAAAGTAATAAAGTGGAATCTGCTGTAAGGAATCCCAATTATATTAGAGATGAGAAAGGGGTGTGTTTTCCATGGAATGCAGTGACAGAGAAAATTTATGAAATTAAAAATGCGAACGGCTTTGTTGTTGCTGTTATCATAAGAAAGGTTGTTGTAGATCAGTATGGGTATGGGGTTGTTTTTGAGCATACTAGGAATGAAAAAGGAATTTCTTCGTTCACATTAAATGGATCAACTATTACTGAGTTTATCTGGTTTAATCAATCTAATGGATCAGGTGTTGTTATCCCGAATCTTACTGTTGTAACAAAGTGCTAAAATATTATTCGTTTTTTTAGCTTTACCAATTCACCTTATCGCAATTACTTTTATCTTTATTCTTTACTTATCATATGCAAGTACATTTCATTGCAATTGGAGGAAGTGCTATGCACAACCTTGCTATTGCGCTATCTCGAAAAGGAGTTCGTGTAACGGGAACAGATGACGAAATTTTCGAACCTTCTAAATCTCGTTTAGATAAAGAAGGAATCCTTCCTGAAAAAATTGGATGGGATGAATCTAAGGTTCATATCGGATTAGATGCTGTAATTCTTGGAATGCATGCTCGTGAGGATAATATTGAACTTCTAAAAGCGAAGGAATTATCCATTCCAATTTATTCGTATCCTGAATATTTGTACGAACAAAGTAAAAATAAAACTAGAATTGTTATTGGTGGCAGCCATGGTAAGACAACCATTACATCAATGCTTTTGCATGCCGCGAAAAAATTGGGGGTTAATGTTGATTACATGGTTGGTGCGCAATTAGATGGGTATGATTGTATGGTAAAACTGACGGATGATGCTGAATTCATGGTCTTAGAAGGCGATGAATACCTAAGTTCTCCGATCGATCGTCGTCCTAAATTTCATTTATATTCGCCTAATGTGGCATTAATTAGTGGAATTGCCTGGGATCATATTAATGTGTTTCCCACATTCGAAAATTACTGTCATCAATTTGATGTTTTTTGCTCACTTATAAGACCAAATGGTATATTAATATACAATAAGGAAGATGCTCAAGTTAATGTTTTAGGTGAGAAATATAAGAGTCAATTAGCGACAATAGCTTATGAAACACCGGCGTATATTCCAACGAAAGAAGGTTCGTTAATGAAGTGTAAAGGGGAAGAATATCCTTTATTGATTTTTGGCGAGCATAATTTGCAAAATTTAGTTGGCGCAATGCATTTAGCGCAATCCATGGGTATTGAAAATGATAGTTTTTTACGTGCGATGAATGATTTTACCGGTGCGGGTAAACGTTTGCAAAAAGTGGTGGATTCAGAACGCTTTACCATGTTTAAGGATTTTGCTCATTCTCCATCTAAATTGAAAGCCACGACAGCTGCAATAAAACAACAATATCCTTCCCGAAAAGTAGTTGCATGTATGGAATTACATACCTTTTCATCACTTAACAAGGAATTTTTACCGTTTTATAAAGACGCCATGACGGCTGCCGATCTTGCCCTTGTTTACTTTAATCCTGAGGTAGTGGCTCATAAAAAGTTAGCAGCACTATCTAATGAAGATGTTTTTAATGGATTTGGAGGAAATGTTATAGTATTTGATAACAGCGCTAATTTTACACGCTATATTGATTCGCAAGATTGGAATAATTCGGTGCTTTTGTTAATGTCATCAGGAAATTTTGATGGAATTGATTACAACTTGCTAGGTGATGAACTTATTGAAAAGCTAGGATAATGAGAAAGATTGTTTTTTTTGTGATATTATTTTTAGGGCATTCGTTTGTGTTTGCGCAATTCAATGCCAAAAAAGCTACGCAACTTAATTTATCATCTTTTGAAAGCAATAGTTATGAATTTTCTATGCTTGTATATGATTTGGATCAAAATAGCTACTCGTATTATAATGACTCATTAATTGAAAAGAATTATACTCCAGCATCGACTTTCAAAATTCCTAATACAATTATTGGTCTTGAAAATGGGCTTATTGATAGCGCTAATTTTTTGATGAAATGGGATGGTGTAAAACGTGAAAATGCTAAATGGAATGCTGACCAAACCTTAAATCAAGCATTTAGGAATTCAACATTATGGTATTTTCAGAAACTTGCGAAACAAATTGGTCGTGATAAAATGCAGGAGGGACTTGATTTATTGAATTATGGAAACAAAACGATTGGGGATTCGATAGACCAATTTTGGTTAAATGGAACGCTAAAAATATCTATGCAAGATCAAGTAGGATTTCTTACCAATATCATTAATAGAAAATATAAGTTGAATTCAAATACATATGACTGCCTTTTACAAATAATGAAATATAATCTTTCGTATCAATACGTAGTATATTGTAAGTCTGGATGGGGCCAACAAGGATCTGAGGATATTGGATGGTTGGTAGGCATGCTCGTTAAAAATGGAAAGCAATATGCATTTGCTACGCTAATAACCACCAATGATTACAAAAAGTTTGACATGGCTTCCTTGCGGTATAAAATAACTAAGGCTGCTTTTGATAATTTGAAGTAGATCGAAAAACAATGCCTCTGTAGATCAGTGTTATTATGATACTATTAAAGGTAGAATACATCAACAAGGCCAATAATGAGATAACCATCGTAAATTTAGGACTTGTCCACTGTTTCGTTTGATTAATCCCCTCTTTGATTAATTCTTCATCTGTTTTGTTTTCTAATGATGGATTAGAGGATCTTAGTTCTTTTAATACTTTTTTATCCATTAAAGAATGACGAGTTTGCTCTAGTTGATGCTGATTGTATTCCGGATGAATATACGAGTAAAAAATAAAGAGAAAGCAACTGACAAGCACGGTATGTGGCATTGCTGCTGTCATTCCTGTCTTTATATCCAGTAATAAATTACTTTCCGTTTTTTGATTTCTCTTAACAATGTACAAACCAATAGATACCGCACTTGTTAAGAGGAACATATTTAGAAAAACAAAGGTTTTAGGATTACCAAAGGTAAAGAATCCAAAAGCATAGGCGAAATAGCGAATTAGAATCCAAATTATAGCGGTTGAAACACCAATAAGAACAGGGATTTTCATCTTAGCTATTCATGGAAATAAGAAATTCTTCATTCGAAATGGTGTTTTCCATATGCGATTTTAAGAATTCCATTGCTTCAACAGGATTCATGTCGGCAATAAATTTACGCATAACCCATACACGTTGTAGTATATCTTTGCTCACCAATAAATCTTCTCTTCTTGTACCTGATGCGGTAATGTCAATAGCAGGATATATTCGTCGATTCGAAATTTTTCGGTCCAGTTGTAATTCCATGTTTCCTGTTCCTTTAAATTCTTCAAAAATTACTTCATCCATTTTTGAACCTGTTTCAGTCAAGGCAGTTGCGATTATCGTTAATGATCCTCCATTTTCTATTTTTCGAGCAGATCCAAAGAATCTTTTCGGTTTGTGAAGCGCATTGGCATCTACACCTCCAGAAAGTACTTTTCCTGAAGCAGGAGAAACGGTGTTGTAAGCCCTAGCCAAACGTGTAATGGAATCTAATAGAATACAAACATCATGGCCACATTCTACCATTCGTTTTGCTTTTTCTAAGACCATGTTAGCGACTTTTACGTGTCTTTCTGCTGGTTCGTCAAAGGTTGAGGCAATTACTTCTGCTTTTACACTTCTAGCCATATCGGTTACCTCTTCAGGACGCTCGTCAATGAGTAAAACGATTAAATAAGTTTCAGGATGATTGGCTGCAATTGCGTTTGCAACGTCTTTCAATAACATGGTTTTACCAGTTTTTGGCTGCGCTACAATCATTCCGCGCTGACCTTTACCAATCGGAGCAAATAAATCCATTACTCTGGTGGATAAAGTTTCTTGTGCATGTCCAGTTAATTTAAACTTTTCATCTGGAAAAAGTGGTGTTAAGTATTGAAAAGGAACCCTATCGCGAATGTAGGAAGGGTGGCGGCCATTTATGGATTCAACTTTCACTAATGGAAAGAATTTTTCACCCTCTCTAGGCGGTCGAATTGTACCTTTCAGCGTATCGCCAGTTTTTAAACCAAAAAGTTTGATTTGATTTTGGGAAACATAAATATCATCTGGTGATGGCAAGTAGTTATAATCTGAGGATCTTAAAAACCCATAGCCATCTTGTATTACCTCTAACACTCCTTCTGCTGATACGATGCCAACTAAGTCATAATTTTCATCCATTCTTCGTTGTTGTTCACGATCATGCTGAGAAGGTGAACTTTGATCTTGGTTAGGATTTGCTTGCTGGTTGGCATGCTGATGCTGCGGTTGACGATGTTGCTGATTGGGATTTTTATTTTGTTGAGGGCTTTTATTTTCAACTTTATCTATTGCTTCGGATTTTTCTCCTTCACTCGTATTGTCAATTGCCTCTTGAATTTCTTCTCTCTCTTGCGGCTCATTATTTTCTTCTGCTACTGGCTCAAATGATATACTAGCTTGCTCATCTTGCTGGGATTTTTGTTCCATTTTGGGCATAGCAGGTATTGATGGCTTTCCTGTTTCTTCAATGGTTTTTCTTGGTCGTCTTTCTCTTCCAATTGCTGGTTTTTCAGTCGCTTCTTCAGGGGAATTTTCAGAAGAAGAATCTGAGTCCTTGTCTTGATTAACGATCGCGTTGATGAGCTCCGTTTTTTTTAAATTAAGTATGTTACTTATTCCTAATGATTCAGCAATAGCACGTATATCACTAAGTTTTTTATTCTCTAATTCGTTTTGATCCATGAAATTAAAATGATGTTTAAGGGAAAGGTATTTTTAGTCAGAGTTGGCTAATGCCTGTGAAATTCTTTGCAAGTATAGCTATAAGTTTTGACATTAATACTATTTAATCAATTTATGTTTTACGTTTTTTCTTTTTGGCCGCTGGAAAAAGAATATTATTAAGGATGAGGCGGTAACCTGGTGAATTTGGATGAAGGTTTAAATCGGTTTCAGGGTCGCCAACAAAATGTTGATAGTCTTCAGGATCATGTCCTCCATAAAATGTCCAAGTTCCTTGTCCTAATTCTCCATGAATATATCGAGCCGTATTTATAGCTTTGTTTTCTCCAAGAATTAAAACGTTTGATTTAATAAATTCCTTGTGGAAATCGGTCGTTTGTCCCATGAAACCTTTGATGGTATTGGTATGACATTGGGTTAGCATGGTAGGAACAACATCCCATTTAGCAGAAAAATCAAATAGGGTAAAAACATCTATTGGCTCTGTAATAATTCTTTTTTCACGTAAATTTGATGCGTCAATATCGGAATATTCATACACCATTGGGTCTTGATTCAAGTGATATTTTTCAAATGCAAATGTTTTGGTAAAATCAAGTTTGCTTTGGGCATTTGGATCTACTCTATCTCCATCAAATAAGGCATCACAAATATCTGTTCCTTCAGCAGATAAACCGATGTCAAAACTATCAGTACCACTGCACATGGTAAATAAAAATCCACCCCCAAAGACGAAATTCTTTAGGTTTTTAGCAACGGCTAACTTAAGTTGGGATACTTTTTTAAAGCCAAGCATTTTTGCATTAAATTCCGCTAGTTTGACTTGCTCTTGATACCATTGCTGACCAGCTGCAGAGGCATAGAATTTACCATATTGGCCAGTAAAGTCCTCATGGTGTAAATGCAGCCAATCGTATTTTGGTAGGACTCCCATGACAATGGCCGAATCATAAATTTTATCGTATTTTATTTCAGCGTATTCTAATACCATTGTAACTGCATCGTCCCATGGCTGCTTGTTTGGTGGAGAGTAGACTGCTATTTTTGGTGCTTTTTCCAATTGAACAATTTCCATGTTCACTTCTGGGTTTCCAATTTCAATTTTTATCTGATTAACCTGGCCTTCGGCCAATACTTCATATTTCACCCCACGAATTATTAATTCTTCTTCGATGGATTTTAGATGAGGCATTAAAAATGATCCTCCTCTAAAATTTAACAACCATTCAATGGTTAAGCCATTTTCAAGTGTCCAAAAGGCAATGCCATATGCTTTTAGGTGATTTGATTGCTTGTTATCCATTGGGATAAGTAATTGTGTGGAAAAACAATTAAATAGCGACAAGGTAGTCAGTAAGAGTAGAAGGTATTTTTTCATCGTAATTTTAAAAAGCGTCTTCTTCTTTATTGTTAGTTGTAAAATCATTAAAGTCACTTTCTGTTTTCATTTTGCTAGGCATTGTGTATGTATTAGCTTCATCATCAAAGCTATTATTGCTTTGTAAATCGTTAAAGTCATTTGATTCTCCTAGATTTTCAAAACGAGCATATTCTGGTACAAAGCGTAACCTAACTCGACCAGTTTTTCCATTACGGTGTTTTGCAATGATAATTTCTCCGATACCGTGGTTTGAATTCCCATCATCATCTTTAACAATTCCATAGTAATCAGGACGGTAGATAAAAGATACAATATCTGCATCTTGTTCTATGGCACCAGACTCTCGTAAATCGGATAAGATCGGTTTTTTATCACCGCCTCGTTGTTCTACTGATCGACTTAACTGTGCAAGAGCGATGATTGGAATGTTTAGTTCTTTAGCAATTTCTTTAATGGAACGAGAGATATTTGAGATTTCTTGTTCTCGATTTCCTGACCCTTTTCCGTCTTTTGCTGTCATTAATTGAAGGTAATCAATGATTACTAGTTGGATATCATGCTGGGCTTTGAGACGTCTGCATTTTGCCCGAAAATCAAATACGCTTATTGCGGGGGTATCATCAATAAATATGGGTGCTGCTGATAATTTTGTTATACGGCTATGCAATTGTTGAAATTCATGGTCTGCCAAATTACCTTTTCTTAGTTTTTCAGAATCAATTCGAGCCTCGCCTGCAATTAATCTTTTCACTAATTGTACTGCCGACATTTCCAATGAGAAAACGGCAACTCCCATGTTGAAATCAACAGCAGTATTTCTTGCCATGGAGAGCACAAGTGCAGTTTTTCCCATACCTGGACGAGCAGCGATTACAATCATATCAGATTTTTGCCATCCTGAGGTAATTTTATCTAAATCATTAAACCCACTAGGTGTTCCTGAAATACCATCTGGATTATTTCGTGCCTTTTCAATTTCTGCAATAGCTAGACCGACATTGCTTTCCATTGAAGAGGCTTGCTTGGTCATATTTGATTCGCCGATTTGAAATAAGTTAGATTCCGCTTTATTGAGCACCTCAAAAACATCTGTTGTCTCATCAAATGAATCGCGAATAATTTCGCTGCTAACTTTAATTAATTCACGCTTAATGAATTTTTCAGCTAGTATTCTAGCGTGAAATTCGATGTGCGCGGATGAAGCTACTCGGTTAGTTAATTGTGAAATATAGGCAACACCGCCGGCGGCTTCTAATTCTCCATTTTTTTGTAATCTATTGGTGACTGTAATTAAATCAACTGGTTTTGTGTTGGCAAATAAATCATGCATTGCTGCATAAATAAATTGGTGCCGTGGATCGTAGAAACACTCTTTTGAAATTATGTTAATCGTATCATTTAAGGCTTCTTTTTCGAGCATCATTGCACCAAGTACCACCTGCTCAATATCTGTTGCCTGAGGTGGTATTTTACCAATGTCTCCGGTAAGTACAGAGGGATTCTTAATTCGAACGTTAGGTTTGCGGTTATTATCTATGTTATCCATAAAGCAAAAGTAATGAATTGTGCTAAGCATCGAATGACGCAACTTCAAACTTAGTGAAAAGTTATGACTTTTTATTATTAACCGTTGTTAATATTTTATTTTAATTTAATTCTTGAAGTGCTTTCTTAGTGCCAATTCTTGATGTTATATAATCAAGCTCTTTTTTTGGACTTCTAGCCGGTGAAAATTCTCTTCCGTAAAAAATGATTTGTAGGTGTAAGGTATTCCATTTCTCAATAGGAAAATATTTTTTTGCTTGCTGCTCGGTTTCAACCACGTTTTTTCCGCTTGCTATTCCCCAACGGGTCAGTAATCGATGAATGTGGGTGTCAACAGGGAAGGCAGGAACGCCAAATGCTTGCGACATAACGACAGATGCTGTTTTATGTCCAACTCCCGGTAGAGCTTCAAGGGCTTCAAAGGATGCTGGAACTTGACCTTGGTGTTTGTCGATAAGAATGCCTGATAATTCGAATATAGCGCTTGATTTTTTTGGTGAAAGACCGCAGGGTCTTATGATTTCTCGAATTTCAGCGGGGCTTAGTAGTATCATTTCCTCTGGCGACTTGGCTTTGGCAAATAATAGAGGCGTAATCAGGTTTACGCGCGCGTCAGTGCATTGTGCTGAAAGTAAAACGGCTATCAAGAGCGTATAGGTATCGCTATGGTCTAATGGAATTGGCGTTTCTGGGTATTGCTTTTCCAATTCACTTATGATATAGATAGCTTTTTCTTTTTTTGTCATTTAGTAGAATCCTAGGGTTAAAAGATGAATGATTTTTAAATCGTTGAGTAAGAAAATCAGGAGCAAAGCTGCTGAAATTGAAAGAGATAAATAGTTTCCTATAAAAAAAAAGACATCGTTTCGCTTATACAGACAAATCACAATAGGCAGTAATAAAAATAACATTAAGATGATTTGTGCCCAGTAAAACGTAAAATGAACATTCGTTCGCGTTTTATTTGGGGCGTAAAAAACGTAAACAGGTTGATGAAAAATTACTGTTTTTGCCAAAACGAGTTCGGGTAAATGGTCTAATTCATTGATGTTTTCATAATTTAACCAAAGGGAAAGACCATTCTTAAATGTTATGTTATAGACATAATTATCATTAATGCTATGACTTGGAACCGGATTGTATCCTTGAACACTTATTATTGATTTTTTGAGTGGTAATATATCATCGATTAGCAGGCAAACGATACATACGAATGCCATACATCCAATGCTTTTAATCGCTATTCTCTTCCAGCCTTTACGAAATGAATTATACTCATTTAATAAGGCTTCAGCTTCTTGTTTTTTTAGCTGTTCTGCTCTTTTTCTCGCATTCTCTTGGAATTGCTGTTCTTTTGTTTTTGGGTTTGGCGTGTTATGTCGTTCAGGCTTTTCAACTATACGCTTTAATATACGCTCATATGCGTCTTGTATCTCTTGGAATCGTTCTTTCGAATTTTCTGATGGGTTTTTATCAGGATGATATTTCTTTGCTAGTTCTCGGAATTTTTTCTTGACCTCCGTATCGCTTGCTGAACTATCTAAACCTAGTATTTTATAGTATTTTTCTCCAAGCATCGGGACTTATTTTTTCCTCGGTTAATGTACGATTTATTTTTCCATTTTCTGTCTTTACAAAAGACTGGAGGACTTGAAAATATTTTGGAATCTCGAACGGTCCAAGGATATCGCCGAACATGGATTTGGAAAATGTAGGTGAATCGTTCGTTTCAATTAATAGCACCAATATATTTCCCAAACGATCATCCGGAAGACTAGTAATCATTATTGGATATGGAATGAGATTGGCTAATCGATTTTCTATAGTTTCGGGAAATAGCTTTATGCCGCCGGTATTAATGCAAAAATCAGAACGCCCAAGCCAATTAAATGTTTGTGGGTCTAATAGTTCGACGACATCAGTAGTTAAAATAGGCAAGGGGTTTATTTCCGGATAATGAATGATTAATTCACTGGTATCGTTTGTTGAAAATTCTATGCCTGGTAGCGCATGGTAACTTGGACTTATTTCCTTTTGGATTCTTCGTAAGGCAACATGAGAAATAGTTTCTGTCATTCCGTAGCTTTGATAAATTCTCTTCGGATAGTGAGCAGCAAGTTGTTCTAGATTTATGCTCAACGTAGCTCCCCCAACAAGG
Organism: Crocinitomicaceae bacterium; assembly: GCA_044336865.1. Lineage (GTDB taxonomy): Bacteria > Bacteroidota > Bacteroidia > Flavobacteriales_D > Crocinitomicaceae > UBA952. The sequence goes on from JBIIOQ010000007.1 coordinate 88,607, forward strand.
ATGGTGTCCACCAAGTTTGATGGAATTTGTTGAAGGTAATGTTGTAATTGTAGGGGCACCAAAGCGCTAAAATGAACGTCTTCAGTGATTGAGTTTAAGGTATCCGAACTGACGTTACCAATTAGTAACTTGGAATTATTGGCTATTGCGCGAATAATCATCATTTTTCCTGCAATGGTTTTTGTGGAAAGTCCTAAGTGGAAAGTCGAAGATGTTGGTATCGAAAGTTGTGCTAAGGTCTTTTTAGCACTGATGAGCATGTGCTCTTTTTTAAGTTTAATTAACTTTGGCTTACCTGTTGAACCTGAAGTATTAACAGTAATAGTTTCTTCACTATTTTCCCATTCTTTTAGAAAAGTATCGATTGATTTTTTACGGCTGTAATCAATATAATGTAGTCGCAAGGGAAAAGTAAATTATAGATGAGTAATTAATAGTCAATGTCGAGATTGAAGGTGTTTTTTAGAATCATTAAATTTGGATTTTTACTAGCCATCGATTTAAATTTATCTTTTCCTGTTAGGGGTTTAGTATCAGGTAAATCAGTGGTATTCAGGGTGAATTCTATCTCAATGAAGTAATTATTAAGGTTGCTTCTTAGGAAATTAATGAAATCATCTAAAAGTGGACGAATATATTCGACTTGTATATTATTTTCAAGAATTAGCTCGATTTTTTCTTGGCTGATAAAAGTAGGGTCTCTCTTGGTAAGGGCATGGTAGAAGGTGTCTTTTCCTTGTTCTCTCATTTCGAAGGCATATTTTTTCCAAACAATGATGAGTTGATCGTGGCTAAAATCATCTCTGGCTTGGTCTTCGAGTGCTCTTCGTTTCTTTTCTTTTTCTTCCGCAAGTAAATCTTGAATACTGATTAATTTGGTTGGTTTGGGAGGAGTAATATATGCGCTAGGGCTTTCTTGAACCTTACTTTTTATCTCGTTTTCCGCTTCTTTTGGAATCGGTTTTGGAATATTATTCTCCGTAGGTTTACGTGGAACTTGAGCTGCAAAAGGAATAATGGATATGGGATCAGTTAAGCTTTTTTTTTTTCGAGCTCTTGCTGTAAAGAACACATCTGCATGAGGGTTATTTCAACGAGTAGTCGGTGATTTTTGGATTGTTTGTAATCCACATCTGCTTTACTTAGCGCGTATAAAGCACGCATTATTTGATTCGCTTCCCAAGGTTTTGCTTGCTCGTTAAAGCGTTCTTTTACACTTTCTGGCACTTCCAAGAGCGAAAGAGTTCTGGAGTCTTTACAAATTAATAAGCTTCTAAAGTGATCGGATAAGCCAACTAAAAACAATTGTCCATCAAAGCCGCGCTCAAGAATCTCATTAAATAGGAGTAGGGAGGAAGAAATGTCTTCCGCCATGAAATAATCGATTAGTTTAAAATAATAATCATAATCTAGTACATGAAGATTTTTAATAACGTCTTGAAACGTTATGGTATTTCCACAAAAACTTACCACTTGATCAAAAATTGAAAGTGCGTCGCGCAAGGCACCATCTGATTTCATAGCGATAAGGTGAAGTGCCTCAGGTTCAACATTTACACCTTCTTTTTTGGCAATTACGCCAAGATGATCTGAAATGTCTTTCACGCGAATTCGCTCAAAATCAAAAATTTGGCAGCGCGATAAAATAGTAGGGATAACTTTATGTTTTTCGGTAGTCGCTAAAATAAAGATGGCGTGTTTTGGTGGCTCCTCTAAGGTTTTTAGAAAAGAGTTAAAAGCGGAAGCAGATAATCCATGAACCTCATCCAATATGTACACTTTATATTTACCTAGTTGTGGCAGAATCCGAACTTGCTCAATCAAAGCCCTCATGTCGTCGATACCACTATTTGAAGCGGCATCTAATTCAAAAATACTTAATGAATTACCTGTATTAAAGGACACACATGACTCACACGTATCACACGCTTCTATGTTTTCAGTTGGCTGAAAGCAATTAATGGTCTTCGCTAGAATTCGCGCAATCGTTGTTTTACCTACGCCACGAGATCCACAAAATAAAAATGCCTGTGCTAAATGATTGTTCTTTATGGCACTTTTTAGGGTGCCCGAAATAGACTTTTGGCCAACAACGGTATCAAAGGTCTGTGGTCTATATTTTCGAGCAGAAACAACAAAATCACTCATGCAACAAATTTAATAAATTTTAGTGCACTGACAGATCGAAAGGGTGATTTTGTTGATAAAAATAAATACAGCTACTTTTTGGGAAGGATCTCTACAAGTGTCCCATTGTTAGGTCCAAAAAGTTTCATGCCAATAGGAACAGAAAATCTTTCTCGATAATTGAGGGTAGGGATCTCTGCTTCATTTTCATATAATACGGTTCTGAGTTCAATTTTTTCTTGGGAAACGAAAATCCAATTAAACTGATTAACAGCTCCAGCATCTCTTGTCCATGGTTTTTGGTCGTCAGCAGCTCGTAATGGCGCTCCCCAACATCCTTCGCCAGCATAGACAATTCCGTTTTTATCATCTCTAATAAAGCCTTCGGATGACCCTTCTGCTTTACTGCTTACTATGGGCCAGGTTACTTTGCAGGTGTGGGAGTCATTTTCTAAGCAAAGGGGTAAATTTTTATATTTTTCGAAGAGTGGGACGAAATTTTTATACTGTGTTTCCATTTCTTTTTTTGCTTTAACGTGTGCTCTAACAGGTCGATGGTATTGGGCAATTTGCCATTTGTAATCTTTATGTTTAGCCAAAGCAATGCGCAGAAAAAGCTTCTGCCTACCAATTTTTAGAATTTCTGAGTTAAGCGAAACAATGTGCAATAGATCTCCTCCAAAAGTCGTGGAGTAATATAATCGTCGATTTGGAACATCAAATAATTTATAAACAACTTTATTGCTCATCTCGTGGTTTCCGCGAGTAACCATCATTGGCGTTATGCGACCATCATCTGCAATGGTATATTCCCAATCAGTAAACCATTCCAACCATTGTTTCTCAATGTCTAAGCCAATAAAATCGCCATTAAAAAGCACAGCATTAACTTGTAATTTGGGAACTAATTTGTTCGCTTTTATTCGAACTGGTCGATTGTCACGCGAATCGCCGCCAGCAATAAAGGAAAGTGGAATTTCTGGTCGATTTGGGGCTGTTCTGAAATGATATAATTTACTTAAGCCCTTGCTGTCTCTAATTAAAAAATAGTAAATCGTATTTGGAATGAGGTCATCTACACGGACAATCATATTTTTCATGCCTCGCATATTATTTGAAGATGAGAGTGAATATCGATTAACAAAACGATTTGCACTCGGATCAACTGTGTCTAAATAAAAACTGTTAAATTCTCCTTCTATCTGGTCCCAAATGATGGAGGCTTCTCTTGACGCATCTCCATTCAACACAACCCTTACAAAGCGAACATTCGAAAAACTAGTAAAGGATATAAACCCAAGTGCGAAAAGAAATAAAAGCTTTAACTGAATAGACGAAGGCATAATAGTAAATTATTATAATTTTAACTGTTTAATGCAAAATGAAGCGTAAAAATACATTACATTTTGATAGTTCCTTCCAATTTATTTATGTGCAAATTAAAATTCCAAGTCATTTTTTCTCTAATGGAATGAAAATTGGTTAAATTTGGAGGAATGAAATTTCTACTTGCTTTTTTGCTATTCGCTTTACCCTTAATTGTACTCTGTCAAGGGGTAATTCCTGTTAAAAACTTTAATAATTTTTTTATGAGTTTTAGCAATGGATTTTTTAATCAAATAGAAGTTCAAGCGATTGGGGCTTATAAAGCAGGGGATGAAATGGTAGCGTATATTGATAATCGTGGGAATTTGAGATTATATGATGGTAAAATTCGAAAGGACATTACCAATTTAAATGTTGATTTTCAGGTTTCAGATCATTTGTTAGGGTATCGAATCGGACCAACGTTAAACATGTGGGATGCTGGAAAACTTCAAACGCTTACTTATTTTGGAAGAGATTACTTGGTAAAGGATAGTATTATTGTATATGAAGACACTCGATTTAACACCATTAATGTGTATTGGAATAAATCAATTACTACCTTGGCTACCGTGATGGGTGATTTGTCGCTTCCTGTTTCAATAGGAGAAAATATGGTGGTATTTAAAGACAATGGTAATTTGTATAAAATATTTTGCCAGGGAATGATCTACGAAATTGGTTCATGGACTGGTTCAGCTATTGATTTTCAAATTGGCACTGATATTTTATGTTTTAATGACCCAACCACTCGAACTTTTGTTGCTTTTCAGAACGGACAATTTATCGATATCGAATCTCAGTTTATGCGAAAATATAAGGCTGGCAGAGGGTTTTTAGTGTATGAAGATTTGAATTCAAACTTATGGTTATTTAAAAATGGTGAGAAGGTGCAGCTTTCGAATTTTTCTCCATCTTTTTGGGATGTAAAAGACGATATGGTTGTTTGGTCTGAAAATTCATATTTATTTGCCTACACTAACGATACAAAAGTAGAGGTGGCCAATTTTACACCAACGGATTATCAATTAAAAAATAATGTTTTAGCGTTCCGAAATATTATGGGTGGAGTTAGCGCATTGGTTGATGGTAAAACAGAAGAAATTACCAATGTCTTTAAAGCTGAATATGAAATCTATGGCAATTCAGTGTTGGTTAAGTTATTGAATCAAAGCAATATTGTTTATCAAAAAGGTCGGATTTATACCAATTAAGTTAGATGAAAAATAGTAGTCTCTTTTTTATCTTATTTTCTATTCATCACGTATTCGCCCAGGTACCCCAATTTGATAAATTGGAACAATATTATGATCAAACTCACTACAAATTAGTTTACAGAAAATCAAAGGCTTTATTGGATAATCCTGAATTCGATTACTCCAGTGTCCCACTTTATTATAAAACGATTAGTAGCCTTCAACTTATACAAAATGATCGATGGCGAGTTAAACACGAAAAATCTTTTGATGAGGCCCTTGAGGTATTTACTCAGCTAAATAAAACAGCTAAGGGTCGTACTTTGCTGATTAGTCATCAACAAGAATTATCAGCGCTCAAATCAGACTTGAAGGCATGGGTTGCAGATTTAAATCGCCGAAAAGAAAAGGAACTTTCCTATTATTTTGATAATCAAATCACCGCACTTTTTCAAGGAATTCAATCAGAACCGACTGATAATACATATACTTGGCTAGGATTAGATTCGGAGTTATTAAAGGAAAGAGTTTCCATAATCACTTATGCCAATCAGTTTATAGGTGTGCCATATGTTTGGGCTGGCGAAAGTCCTGATGGTTTTGATTGCAGTGGATTCACTTCTTTCGTTTTTATAAATAAGGAAATAGTATTGCCTCGTCGTGCTAAGGATCAATATGAGGCCGCAAATAAGGTGAGTGCTGAAAAAGCTCAAATTGGCGATTTGGTTTTCTTTTCAAATGGAGGGGAAATATCACATGTTGGTATTCTTGTATCGGAGGCAGGAAAAGAAAAAGTAATGATTCATGCTAGCAGCAGTAAAGGAATTACTTTCGATAAAATAGATGGTTCTAGCTATTGGGAGAAACGCCTTTATGGCTTTGGATCAATCATAAAATAATGATTAAAAATCCCAGCTGCTTTTTGCAAATGCCTTAAATTTATAAGTCCCGGTTGATTTTTTTTCTTGCATAAATATTTTACCTTCCCCATTGTCAGGTAAATTTGAAAATGAAAATGAATATCCTTGATATTTCGTCTCATCTGCTGATTCCTGAAATGCGTCATCATTCATGTTGTAAGTCCATAAGCCCATATGATGACAGGCGTTAAAAACCGAAAATTTAAATTGACTAATATTCATTTTGTCAGCATTCTTTATAAAGTCTTTAAATTTCATAGGTTTCACCATGTATACTTTTAATTCATTATAAATTGTTTCATTTTTGAGTTTTGCACAGGCAAGAAAAGCAATTGCCATCGAATAAGCATTTTTTGGGTCTAGATTTGAAATTAATGATTCATAAAATTGGCTTTCTGTCCCATTAATAACAATATAATGAAGAGTGCCAATTCCATCAATATCAATAGTTAAATAATTTATCAGCTCTGGTAGGTTAACACTGATTGAATTCGTATTAATTTTATTCGTTAATTTCCCATCATTTGCTATCACTTTTCGAGCCACCTCGTGTTCTTCTCCCTCAAATCGAACGAACGGATAACCTAGTTCGTTTCGTGTAATATTTGTCACATGCATTTTTTGCTGAAAATTGATGGTGAATGTCCCTTTTGCAAATTGAATTGGGGCGGTCTTATCAAGATTACTTAATTGATTGTGACCATTTCTTTCGATTGGATCTACATATGGTAATTGCATGAAGTCGTACATGGTTAAGGTCGAATCATATAAATTTGGATTTTCTGCTGAGTGACTATCTTCAAAATGACTTATAATTATGTCTTTAGGTTTCATTAAATACCAATTGGACTTTATACTTTTGGACCAGGTAATATCTGTTGTATAGGGAATATTATCCAAAATTACTTGATTCCATGCATGGCTGTGTCCACTATAAAAAACATCTTGAATGGCATTTCTTACGGCTCCACTAACATATTCGGCTTTGATGCCAATACGTTCCATTAAATCTTTGTACACTCGACTATATCCCTCGCAAACCGCCTCTTTTTCTTTTCCAAATACTAGTCCTTTCACATTTGTTTGTGCGGTATCGCCACGATTATAATGAAATCTAGAAATAATGAAGGCTGAAATAGCATCGGATTTTTCTCTTTCTGTTGATTTTTCAAAAGTAAGTGCCGCGCATAGACAATCTAAGTCATCGGATGCGAAGCATTTTCTTGAAACCATGGTGTCTCCACTAGGCGGATGAACAAACCATTGCTGTGTATAAAGTGACTTTTCACATGGCACGATTACAGGTCTTTTTTTGAATAATAAATGAATTTTCTTTGAATAGAAATTTGATCCACTGAAAAACAAAGTGCTCAAATCATTATTGTATTTGTTGGAACAAGGCCTGATCAAATTTAGGTCTCCGCTTCTAATTATTTCTAGAGACTCACTTGTATAAAGGGATAATTTGTTTTTATAAAGGGTGGTTTGCCCTTTACTATATTCACAAATTAGATCATTATTCTTGTGGTAGGTAATTAATTCAAATTTCTGATCTCTTAATAAACGTAAGATACTAAACTCATTTTCAGTATCATTCATTAAATAAGTGTTAATTACGGCATCTAGGTCTGTTTCTTGAGGTGCTTGGTAGGGAAGGTTTTGACTATGTAGCGCTGATTGAAAAACAACAGCTACTAGAATGAAGAGGTGCTTTAACATGGCTGAGGGTATTAGGTTTACCCTACAACTGAATTCAATTAAAAAGATACAATCGTAACCCCCTTGTACATTTGAAAAAAAAAATAAAAGTTGTTTATTGAATCATTAAAATTCGAGAATAATCCTTAATTATTCTTTTATAGGAATCAAGCCTCTCAGCCCCATATCTACAACATTCTCAAATAATCCTGGGCCAACATCCCATTTTCCGTTACCATTGGAATCAGTCCACTCAAAACTATTGTTCGTAGAAAGTGACATTTTTAGCGTAATACTTTTGGTTTCATTACCCGTAATGGTTAACGGGCTTGCAAATTGGCCTGTTACTACACAGGATCCGGGAGGTATAGGTGATGTTGATGCCAACGGATTAGGAACAGTTGTTCCAGCACTTTGACCCGATTGAACTCCCGAAATAGTCTCAAATGCCCAAAACCCTTGAAGTTTATTTGAATTTACAGCAAGTGATTGATTTTTTACTAGAAAAGAAGTAATGAAATTATTGTAACCCACAAAACTCGCAATGGTTCCGGTGAAAGGTATATTATTATAGTAAAATTTAACATCATAATTTTGATAAGAAAGAGAAAGTCTTACCCATTGATAATTTCCAGCTGGGATATCCTTTAATGGGATTTCTAAGAAGATTTCACCTGGTTTTTTAACAATTGCTTTCGAGAAATCAATTGCAGTGCTTCCACCGAGAGCGGTTTCTGCTGCATGATACAATTTCACTCCACTACCTAATGCCGTAAAAGCATTTGGGGCTAATTCTAAATAGTGCGCTGAAATAGAATTAAATAGTGGATGTTGTCCGGCATTACCCGCAGGTATAACAGTAGGCGTCCCAATATTTCCTAGTCTAACTTGAGTAGAATCAACAACTAATTTAACAATCAGTTTAGGTTCTTCTGGAGTGGTTTTATTTTTCTTGCAAGATGTCACAAGAGCTAATAAAGTAAATAAAAAACAGTAAAAAACTTTCATAACTTGAGATTTTGAACAAATATAAATATCATAAATCAAATTAACCAAAAGTTAATTTAGAAAAAAAAAATCTGATTATCATTTTTTTAAAAATATTAAAAATATGCTCTATTTTTTGAAAAAGAAAAAGAGGCTGTTTTCTCAAATATGCTGTTACTTCAGTATCAGAGAAAATTTTACCAATACTTTAAATTATTTTATAGGATCTTCTACCGCTTCTTTTTCTTTACTTTTTATTTCTGGTTTTACCTTGGCTTTAACCACATTGCGGAGGAAAAAGGATGAAATGATAGAAATAAGCATTGAAAGAAGAGCTAATAGGAAGGTTGTTTTATTCAGTATGTCATATGAAAAACCAACTAAAACTGTAATCAAAGAGGTAATATATAACAGTGAAACTACACTGATGGCGAGTTTTCTCATTTTCGAATTTGAATGCCAGATTGACGCACACCAAGAGGAATAAAAATTACTTAAGATAGGGAGTAGTAATAAGTGTCCGTAACGCTCAAAATCAGTAGTGTTTTCAATTAATATCATGGCAGAGAACACATAAATAACTACCTGAATAATGGATAATAATTTAACTAAAAAATTTAAGTGTAGGTAGCTACTTCCAATTATAAGCATTGCTCCAAATGAGTATATGCTTAGCTTTGGCGCGCCAATACTTGAAAATGTGATGGATTGATATAGCGAAAAGAAGAAAGTGAGAATAGTTACTATAAATAGTAATAGCCAAATATTTCTTATTAATGTTTTAATCATTTTCTATCCTATTTTTTTCGCTTAGACAAACTAGATTCCAAAGAACACGAGCGCCAACGTTGGCATCCCAATCTCCTTTCTCTCCGGGGCAAACTTCATTTAAATCAAAGCCAATGATATTTTTGCCGGCATTGATTAATGAAAAAAGCATAAAATTTAATGCTTCTAGTTCAAATCCTCCTGCAACGGGTGTTCCTGTATTTGGGCATAATTCCGGCTTTAAGCCATCAATATCAAAAGAAATATAAATATTTTTTGGCAATTGATGTATAATATCTTCTACTTGATCGGCCCATGTCTTGCCTAAATAGTGAGCTTCTTTAAGGTCCCAATCGTAAAATGTGTGGATTCTAGGATCATTTTTAGATAGTTCAAACTCATTTTCTGAGATGTCTCTTATGCCAACTTGTACAATTTTTGATAAATTTCCACATGTTTTTAAGGCGTTAAACATGATGCTGGCGTGCGATTGTTCAAATCCTTCGTAAGCATCTCTTAAATCTGCATGTGCATCGATTTGAAGGATACCAAAATCAGTATATTTTTCATTAAGCGCTTGAAGTAATCCAAGTGGGGTTGAATGTTCGCCACCAAGCACTGCAACAATTTTCCCTTGGTTCAGTAATTTAGTTGCGCGTTCTTTTAGGTGATCTTTAAGGGCTAAATGTGCTTTATTTATATAAGAAAGTTCTTCTTTAAATTTGTCTTGTGCTATTAATTCGCCTTCCGTTTCTACTAAAGCTAGGTAGTCGATGCTCATCTTGCAGCATGTGTCGTTAATTTCTTCCCATTCTTTCGAAATTGGTGACATAAATACTTTTGTATCGTAGGCGCGATTAAGTTTCGGGTGGAAAAAATCAAGCTGTGTTGATGCTTTTAATATGGCCTCGGGTCCTCTGCTCGTTCCTTTCCCATAGGATGCTGTAGCGTCCCAGGGGACAGGAATTATCACGAGTGTTGCTTCCTCCTCGGTGCATGGAAATCCAAAAATATTACCGTTGGCAATTCCAACGCCATTTGGGTCAAAATTGGTCATTTGTTTGTATAAGCATTAATTGCATTTCTAACGGAACCGAATTCTCCAAGTAATTTTGCTGCATCGTCATATGGAATAGATAAGGCCTCTTGAATCATTAAAGTACCTCGGTCAACTAATTTATGATTGCTTAGTTGCATGTCTACCATTTTATTTCCTTTCACACGGCCTAATCGAATCATTAGACAAGTGGAGATCATGTTTAATACTAATTTTTGAGCTGTGCCAGATTTCATTCGGGTGCTACCTGTCACAAATTCAGGCCCTACAATCGGAGTGATAGGAAATTGAACGCAACTTGAAAGTGCAGCGTCTGGGTTGCAACAAATACCGGCCGTTAGTAAGCCAAAGTCATTTGCTTTTTCGATGGCACCAAGAACGTAGGGTGTACTTCCGGATGCGGCAATGCCAACGAGCGTATCCATGGGGGTAATGTTATAGGCTTTTAGATCTTTCCAGCCTTGATTTGTGTCATCTTCAGCAAATTCCACGGCTTTTCTGATGGCTTTATCTCCACCTGCAATAAGACCTACTACAATTCCATGGTCAATTCCAAAAGTAGGTGGACATTCACTTGCATCTACAATGCCTAATCGACCACTCGTGCCAGCCCCAATGTAAAATAGTCGCCCATTATTTTTCATGCGAAGCAGGCAGGCCTCAATAAATGCCTCAATAGCAGGAATTTCTTTTTCCACGGCCAGGGCAACTAATTGATCTTCTTTGTTGATATTTGTTAGCAAATCGATTGTCGATAGTTGCTCTAAATTAGAGTAATTTGAATTTGACTCTGTAACCCGTTTCATATTAAGTAGGCTTTAGAATCTGTTTCATTAAACTCAATTTCAATTCGGTCTTTTAATGTGGTGGAAAGTCCAAGACCAAAATAATCTGCTTTTATTGGATAGCGACGGTGTGTGCGATCAACTAAAACGACTGTCTTGATGGATTTGGTGGGTTGCTCTAAGAATTTCATTAAAGCGTATTGTAAGGTTTTACCGGAATTAATCACGTCGTCCACTAAAATGAT